>NZ_PJBT01000022.1:0-35702 GCF_002836035.1 Halomonas sp. MES3-P3E
CCATCAGTAATCCAGACTTTAGTGTTTTCTCTGTTGCATCCGTCTATTATTCTCTGTTTTGTTTCATTTAATTTATCATTGCGTTTTTCTCTGTCGCTATCCATTACGATAATAGAATTAGTGTTGATTTTTAATATTGAAATCATGTCACTACTATTATCATCTAAGTCGAAGTGGCTTAATGCTCTACCACCATAAAACAGGAAGCTATAGTCAACGCCTTCGATTAAATTGTTATTTTGACCTGATAACCAATGTTTAATGTAGATTCTGTCAGAAGGTCCCTCAACCCAAATTACACAGTTTGCTTGAAATATATCGGATGCTTTGTAACCTAAGTCTTCAAGAAGCTTTTTCTCATCGCCAAAGGTTTCAACTGATCTTCCCTGAGTATGATATATGCTAATATTATCGCTAAAGTTTGCATTTATCATAGCTGACGAATGAGTACTAAAGAAAACTTGAAGGTCTTTCTCTATTGATATTTCTTCAATTCTTGTGAGTAATAGCCTTTGCAGTCGAGGATGTAAATTTATCTCTGGCTCCTCAAGTAAACAAATATCCCCATTATTGCAACTCATTAAATATGATGTGATTTCAGCATATGATCGCCATCCAGATGGGAACCAAGAAAGAGGCAAGGCGTTAGGCATCGCTTTATCCTCTTCTAACCAAGTCTCAATTAAGTTGTCATTAGTAATTATCAGATTACTTGAATTTACTGGGACGTGTTCTTTGGTAGTTCCATCATCATTTTGGGTTCTGTTATAGGTGCCATTTAGTTTCTCTCCTATCTTGTTTAGCTCATCAATATAATTTTCGTTTGGCTCAGTGATAAAATTACTGCTATATGTTTTGTAATGTATTTGATTATGAAGCTTAAACTTTATGCCTCTTAGGATTTTGTTGTTCTCGTCAGTGTTAAACTTACTAATGTCGCCGTAAAAAATAGTGGAATCTGAATCCATAATTCTACAGCCCAAGTATTTAGTTAGACAGTTGTTTTCATTCATCGAACCTGATGAGCTTACAAACTTGAACTCGCCGTCATCAAATGTCACTTTATAGAATGGAGAAGAGCTTGATAAGGGGTTTTCTTTAGGTAGGCTTGGGATAATAGATAAATCAGAAAGGCTGCGTATAATATCAATTATTGTTGATTTCCCTGAACCATTCTCACCTATGAAAATATTGATTTTATTAGGTTCTATTTTTCCATATTTATTATTATGATTAACATTCAATCTTCTGATTGAGTTATATAATATCTCTGTGATTCTCATCGACTACTCAATTGTATACTTTTAAACATAACGCCGCCAACACGCGAAGCTTTGTAGTGAAGGCGCAGCCGGAACGAAAAAGCTGTCGCCGTGATTGGCTTGGTTATGTGCGGTGCTACGCAACATTAACCCCCTTTCCTTGCTCTAGAAATAGCGTCCTCAACTGCCGACAAAGCTTGAGGGCTATTTTTCCAGCAGGTGTTTCTCAGCATAAAAGCCACCATTTCGGCAATATCTTTTGCATTGTGAACCGATAACTTACTGAAGGAATCGATACCAATTTCCTCAAAGCGCTTAACGACCGTCGGCCCAACGCCTTTCACTTCTAACAAAGCGTTTTTTTCGGATTCAGAGAAGGCCACTGTTTATCTCCTTTTAAGCACATAACAGCGTATTAGACGGCGCGTTCTATGATTGAATGAACGTGCCAACACTTTTTCCCAACAAATGCAGCCTGCCAGACTCTCCCAAGTTTATGATTTATTGGGCTATTAATTTCCATTAGGCTGTATAGCCAAAATTCGCGCGCCTGCGGAATTTCCGCTCAGGGTCTAGAAACCTCATTCGTTCCCTGCCCCACCAAACGCCACCCTACCCGCTATCGCATCCATCCCTTCAATCGGCTGCTCGTAGATCCAGGCAATATCTTTATTGTCACCCAGCGAGAAATACACCGTATGCCCTTTAAAGGGGCAGTGGGTGGTCGTTTCTGAAGGGGTCAGCAAATCCATCCGCACGTCTTCACGTGGGAAGTAGTGGCGTGGCGGGTAGCCGGTTTCGCGTAGCTCGAGGGCTTGTGTGGAGTCGGCAAGCAGTTTGCCATCCACATGCACTTGCACGCGCTGGCTAACGGGGTGAAGCGTAATGCGAGGTGCCTGTGGCATTAGGTTGTTCCCTGCGGCTTTTTAGCTCTAGTAAAATTAGCTTAGCAGCAAAGTTCGTTGAATCCCATGCTAGCCTCATCAAACTTTAGGATACGGGCATGACGTGGGTCATGATGATGACATTACTACCGCCCTACCAATGCCTTTGGCTGAAGTAATAAGTGCTTGGGCATTAAGAAAGGGCGTTTGGAAGGGCTTCAGGAAGGCGAGCAGCTTGCTTTGGAAAGCAAGCGAAATGTAGCTCGTAAGCTGATTGCTCGCACCGAAATGGTTGATCCGATGATCGCGGACATCGAAGAGCTGCCCGTCGAAGAGGGGAGAAGTTACGGGCCGATATCCAGCATTAATGCCTAAACAAGCTGGCGTGACCGCCGCCAGCAAGAGTTCAAAACGCTCGCGAGACTATTTTTCAGACCAACCCTAATCCCGCTTTCTTCAGTCTTTACCTAACGATGATGCCTTGCGACTACCCCCTCCACCCTTCCGCCTCGTGCGGGCCTTTTTCTGCTCACGCCCTCGCATCGCCTGGCGTGTTTGTGCAATTCGCATCAGACGTTGAAAGGTGGGGCATTCCAGATGACTTGGCGCCGTGCAAGTCACAACATGACGCAAACCATCACGTAGTGCTGTCAGTTCTTTTATGCGGCGATCCAGGAGATCCGCCTTGTCACTCACCATTTCACGGTCGATTTCCGGCTGTCGTTCAGAACCCAGCATTTCGCGTATCTCGGCCAGCGAAAACCCCGCGACCTGCCCCAGCGCAATCAGCGACAAGCGCGTTAATACGTCCGTTTCGAAAACCCGGCGCAACCCATTGCGCCCAACGGATCTGATCAGCCCCACTTCCTCGTAATAGCGCAGTTTCGAGGCGGGAATGCCGCTTTTACGGGAGAGTTCGGCAATATCGAGCATGGCACTTGACTTCAAGTTGACTTGAAGTAATAAGCTACTTTTCCTCACCCTAGCTTTCAAGGAGATTGAGGAAGATGCCTCTTTTCAATAATCAGGCTCGTTTCACCCACAGGGTCGGCCCTGCATTTACGCTATTGGCAGTCGTTCAGGCCACATTGATTATCACCATCACCTTGGTTGCACCGAAATGAACGGACTGCTGATCGATGCTCTATTGCTCGGCGTTGGGGCGACCGCTTTCATGGATATCGTAGCGCTGTTGCAAAAACGCCTGTTGGGAATCCCCTCACTGAATTACGCGATGGTCGGGCGCTGGCTGGGGCACTTGCCGAGCGGCAGGTTCATCCATCGGCCTATCGGCAATAGCGCACAGATCCAAGCAGAAGCGCCTCTAGGGTGGTTTGCTCATTATCTGATTGGGATCGCTTTCGCGATGACGTTCCTGGTACTTGTTGGGCCAGGCTGGCTCGCCCGCCCTACGCTCATGCCTGCGCTAGGTTTCGGTGTGATGACGGTGCTTGCGCCTTTTCTTGTCCTGCAACCTTGCTTGGGCGCAGGCATCACCGCCCGCAAGACACCTCAGCCAAACGTCGCTAGGCTTCGCAGCCTTTTGGCACATTCCAGCTTCGGTTTTGGTCTTTGGATTGCGGGCTTGGGATGGTTGCTTTGATGTGGCCAGCCTCTACTAACAGAATGCCGTCTGCTGGAAGCTCTTTGTTGCCACCATGCCAGCGTGCCAAACCTGAAGTTGTGGATACCCTTCTTTCCAGTTCACCTCTGGCAGCCTGAACGCCAGGTAGTCCAGGGCGACGGCAATGGCAATGTTGCCCAGGTGAATCGGTGAGGCCTGCTGTTCTTCGCCTAGCTCACTGCCTAGTTGTTTCAGTAGTCGCTGAATGGCTCGCGAACGACGCTGGCCAAGGATGCTATCGTCAATCTCGTTGCCATAATGCTTTCTGGCCACCACGGTCATTAATGCGGCATCCATCAGGTTTTGGCCCAGCCCCGCCCGGTGAAGCACATCATCCAGGCCCGCCGCTGGCAGCATGGGTGGGTTGGGGCTAACGCTATCCAGGTAAACGGCAATGAGCATGGATTCGCTAAGCGTGGCGCCCTCCTCCGTTACCAGCGCGGGAATGCGCCCGGCGGGGTTGGCATTTAACAGATTGGCATCGTCTGCCCAGGGGTCGCACCACTTCAGTGTCACGGCGTCCGCCAAGCCTTTTTCCATTAATACGATGCGCACCAGGCGCGCATAGGGCGAGGTTGCGTTTAAGTAGAGTTCCATTATTGCTTCCCTTGGTGTTTAGAGTGCTGTGTAGCGTGCTTTGTAAGTTGTTGGGCAGAAAGATGCGTGTGGCGCTGCTGTACACCACGGCTAAGCAGCACCAGCAATAAGCCCGCGACGAGGATAAGGCCGCTGATGGCAAACAGTGGCGTGTAGCTACCCCAGGTGCCATAAAGCGCCGACATGGCATAGCCCGCCACTGCCTGAGCGGCTGCAAAAGCGGCGGTGGCTTGCCCCCAGAGTTTCTTGTGGGCGGTTGGCCCTACCAACTCAGCAAGGCGGCCAGAGGTGAGTGCGACAATGCCAGGGATCATCGCCCCCACCATGAAGGAGGAAACCGATTGGCTGAGCAGCGCGAGCGAGAACACCGGCAGCAAGACAGCGGCGGCCTTCGCCGCAAAGGCGATCATTAAGCCACCCTGCCAGCCCAATCGCTGCGCCAGTGCACCAACCATAAACGGTCCACACAGGGCGCCCAACCCGAAGATACCCCACTGCAATGAAGCCGCTTGATTACCCAGGGCGTTTTCCCTGGCGAGATAGTCCACCCAGAACACGGTGTGAGGCACAAAGCCAATCGCATCCAGGGCGTAAGCACCCACCACCAACATCACGATTATCTTTACACCCGCACCCCCTTTGGGGCTATTCCCCCTTGGGCTAGCCGTGCTTGGTGAGGTTAAATGTGCCACGCCCCAGTCGCACAAAAGGCCAGCGGCAATACACAGCAGCCCAAGCGTGCCCCAGGTGACTGTCAGGCTTAACCCAAGAAGCAACGGTATGATGAAGGCCGAAAGCAGTGCGCCAAAGCCAATGCCGGTAAACACCATGGCACCGACACGCGTTCGCCTTTCAGGTGGCGTGGCCGCTAGCGCCAGCGAGGGGCCAACGACCATTAAAGTGGCCCCGGCAATCCCCGAGACCAACCGCCAGAAGAAGAACCAGAGGAAACCGCCCGCCCCGGCGCAGAGCACAAAGCTAAGCGCGATACCCGCGAAGCTTGCGGCCATCACCATGCGAGGAGAAAAGCGCTCACTCAGCGAGTGGGCGGCGAGTGCGCCGATAAAATACCCCAGCAGATTAGCGGCCCCCAGGTAGGCGCCTTGGCTCGCGGTGAACCAACCCTCTTGAATAATCGCAGGCAATAGCGGCGTATAGGCGAAGCGTGCGATGCCAATCGCCGCCAGGGTCGCCATTATGCCTGTCATCAGGGCGGGCAGATCGTGGGTAGTGAGTGTTCGCTTCATCACGCCAATTCCTTTTTGTGCCACCCCTTGGTGGGGTCGGCAGCACGTTGGTACATCGCCAGACTACGCGCGAGGAATTATTTCTAGAAACGATAAGTTTTGATCGCTACTATCTTGTTTATAGATAACCTGACAGGGAGACGGCGCGTGCAACTTAAATCGCTGCGACTGCTCGTGGCCGTGGCCGACACCGGCAGTTTTGGGGCGGCGGCCAAACGGCTGCACACGGTGCAATCCAATGTGACCACCCACATTAAAAAACTCGAGGAGGAGCTAGGCGTACAGCTGATTCATCGAGCGGGGCGGGTTCGCCCTACGAGTGCCGGGTTGGCGCTGGTGGAGTTCGCCGAGCGCATGCTGTCGGCCCACGACGAAGCGGTGTCGCTGTTTAAAGGCCAGGAGAAGGCGTGTGGGCGGCTACGCATCGGCGCCATGGAGACCACGACGGCGTTGCGCCTTCCGCCGATACTGGCGGCGTACCACGCAGCGCAGCCTGACGTTGATATCCAGATCAAGACCGGGCCCACGGCTGAGCTGGTTGAGTTGTTGCTTAACGGGCAGGTGGACTGTGTCTTCGTGGCCGGTCGGCTTGAACATGGCCGCTACCACTCGCTCAAAGCGTTTCGCGAGCAGCTTGTCTTAGTCGGCTCAACGCCGATGACGAAGATGCCCTCTTCACAAGCGCTGCTGACGTCTGCGTTCCTGGCATTTCGCCAGGGGTGCAGCTACCGCCAGCGTATCGAGCTGCTGCTGGCCTCCTACGGCGTCAATGCGGGCAGGATCTTCGAGTTCGGCTCCCTGGACGCGATGCTTGGCTGCGTTGCTGCCGGAATGGGTTACACGGTGCTGCCCCGTAGCACGGTTGAAGCCCACCAGCACCGGTTCGGAATTCACACGCTGGCACTGCCCACGTCCATCGCCAATGTCGATACCTATTTTGTCGCCCCCGAACCAGAAACCTGGACACCCGCCCTGGCAAGCTTCGCTGAAACCTTGCGTGACGCGGTGGTGGTGAATGAACCTCAGTTTACTGCGTCGTAAATAGGATAGTGGCACTACGCTATAACGTTGCTGTCCAAAACACATTCATTCAGGCAAGCCGTATTTCTTGCGAATATCCGCCACACTCGTAATGTTACCCGCTTGGCTATCTGCCATGCCCTTTTCGATGGTCTCCCGAACGTAGATCTCATGCATAAGGTCTTCCCAAGTGGCATTCACAGGAAGTTGCTCAATTAGCTTGTGCGCGTCGTCTTTGCTCATCGTAGCTGACATGGTGACTACCTTTTTTAGGTACGTAGAAAATACTTTTAGAGGATACCTTAGGTTACCGAGAGTGTTGCGGTTTATGCCATTTTCTGCAAATACATCGCGTGTGTCCTTTTAAATACTTTTGATTGGCTCCGCTATCTGCTTGCGCGTGTGCTTGGCAATAAACTCACTGCTCAAATACTTAATACCTATAGCTGCCACTCTTTTAACAACGGCTAACCAGCCCTAACAGCATGTATTGTTGGCTCACTCTATTAGTAGATGCTCGCTCAGCGCGACGAGGTCTTCAGCCACAAAATCCCACGCTTCTTCTGCTTCTAAATCTTTGCTCTGGTGGGGCCCATACTCTGTACGCCGGGGGATAAACGCCGTTTTCATTCCCAATGCTCGGGCAGCCCCCAGGTCGTAATTGTGGGCCGCGCATAACATTACCTCTTCAGGCGGCAGGCGCAGCAGGCCGCAAGCCCCTAAATAGACCTCTGGGTCAGGTTTATAGTGTTGGAATAACTCGGCGCAAAACACCATATCCCAGGGCAGTTTGGCGTGACGGGCAACGTCCACCATTAGCGACAAATTGCCGTTGGTCAGCGTGCCGATAATATAGTGCTCTTTTAAGCGCTGTAGGCCGTTCTGAACATCCGGCCAGGGCTCTAATTGGTGCCAAAAGTGATTGACGCGATCAATGGTCGCCTCGTCTAGCATAATGCCATGGTGATTGAGTAGTTTGACGAGGCTTTCTCGGTGCAGGTCATCCAACCCCATCCAAGGCACGTCACCTTGCCGTACTCGGTTCATCGAAGGCGCATAGTGCTGACGCCATTGATCCGTTATCACTTCACTGGGTAGTTCAATCCCCAGCTCTTTCTGCAGCTCATTGAACTGATGAATCAAACTGGAGCGCCAATCAACAATAGTGCCAAATACGTCAAACACGATCGCTTTCATTATTTTCTCCTTGCCGCTGGATAGTCATTAATAGCCCCAATAACGTCATGGCGATCAGCAAACTCCAGCCAAGCATAAAACTGCCACTGATATCTAACAGCCACCCAAGGAGTGGTGGTATCGATACAATCGCCAGTTGGTTAATCGCCATGGCCAGGCCTAGTACAAAGCCGGTTTTATCAGCAGGTGCAGACTCAGCCACATACGCTACCCAAGGGCCGTACCAACCAAAACCAAAAAAGCCCAGCCAGGCCATCAAGCAACCCAGCATGAGCGTTGAGTGTAGCGGCAGCCAAACCAATACCAGCAGCCCTACGATTACCGCCACCATGCACACCATGACCGGGAAATAGCGCGAGCGACAGCGATCACTCCAGGCCGCCAGCAAAATACGCCCTGCAACCCCGGCCCCTTGGGCTACGAATAGCAACGTCGACGCCTGAAGTACCTCCATCTGCAAACGGCTATGCAGATAGAGCACGGTAAAAATCAAAATGCCGTACTGAACCGAGATCAAACTAATACCGGACGCCATGATCTGTTTCATGGCCGGTTCACGAATCATCGCCAATCGCGATAAGACGACTTTTTTTACGCCACCTTCAGAGGCTCTTGCAACCGGCAACACGCTACCAGGGGCACGGTAAAAAAGCATAAAGACCAACGCCCCGAAGATCGCAATCAGCCCGCCCACTAGAAAAGAGGCGCGCCAACCCCAGGTGATCGCGACGGTTGGCAGTATAATCGCCGCCAGCGCCCCACCCAGCGGTAAGCCCGCCTGACGAATCCCCATGGCAAAGCCTCGCTGAGATTTATCAAACCAAGCGGCTACCGATTTGCTACCGCCGGGTTGGCCGGTACTGTAGCCTGCCCCTACGATGACCAAAAACAACAACATGGCCCAGTAACTCTCAGCCAGCACGGCAGCGCTAAGCGAAATGCCCACAACAAGGGTGCCTACTCCCACCACCAAACGTTCACTGAACCTATCCAGCAGCTCCCCGGCAACCAACAGCCCGACCAAAGGCACCAACTGAGCCGCCGAAACCAGTACCCCAATCTGAAATGCAGAGAGTGCCATATCTGCCTGTATATAAACGCTGATGGCCCCGATACCTTGAACGAAAAAGCATGCCGCTGCTTGAGAAAGGGTGGCTATTAACAAAATGACCCAGCGGTAGTTTTGAGTAGAAGCCATCGGTAGCAGCATCGTCATAGGGGTTCTCAGCGCATTGAGCCTTTACTTAGCATTACCCATTTCTTAGCGTTAAACCATGACGATATCGCAACGCCTGTTGCCAAATCAGCAAGCACCACGACTTTTCTGGTTAGGTTGCGATACCGGATAAAAGAGACGAAAAAGTTGCCAACGTTGCAACGCAAGATCGGTATACCGTTCAAACCACGTCAGAGAAGGTTCTCACATTCTTCATTTCCAGCAACCCATCCCATAGCCGCTGAGCTTCTGCTGCTAGGGGCGCTGTTCGTCTCAGCAGGATAATTTTTAATGGCACATCGAAAGCGTTACCTCCTGCTCGAACAAGCCGCTTAGCCCCGAGGTCTTCTCGCACTAGCGAATAGGGAAGCCACGCAACACCCAGTTTTGATAACGTCATATGACGCAAACTATCCGCAAGACCAGCATCATGGTGTTGCTGTAAATTCAACCCTTGATTCACAAGCATCGCACTCAGCGACCAGCCCAAATGGCACTCTTGGGAATAATTCAAAAATGAGAGCGGGGAGCCACCTGCAGCATGTAAATTAAACAGTGGCTGACCTGCGGCATTTGGCGCGCTAACAGGGATGAGAGACTCGGTATCCAACTCAATTGAAGTGTAACTATCACTCTCTACTCCCAAGCGCCTTGCAATAAGGTGTTCACCATCGAATAGCGCCGCTACATAGTCGGCCTCTCCCTGATCGAGAGCGGCCAGGCACTCCGGCAATGTATTGGCATCAATGCTAAATTTTGCCTGTGTGAACTGCTCTTGTAAGCGGGGCATCCAGAGGGGAAAAAATATCGCAGCCATAATGTGTGGTGAGCAAAATCGTATCCGCCTTTTCTGATCGTTAATATCATCAGCAACGGAGTGGCGAAATCGATCAAAAGCACTAAGCGCTTGTGAAGCTACCATTTGCAGGCTTTGCCCTGCTTCCGTCAGCACTAGCTCCCCTTTACGCCGCTCAAACAGCGCGCTGCCTGCCCACTCTTCAAGACCTTGAATACGACGACTCAATCCTGACACTGAAACATGCCGGTGCTCAGCCGTGCGGCTAAAACTCTTGGTTTCACAAAGGGCCAGGAAATCTCTCAGGATTATCAAATCAGTCATTGAAGGCCTTCCGGCAGATAAGCTTTAGTCTTACTTTAGCTAAATCAATCGAAAGGAAATAGCGCTTTTGAATACTTTCCAACCCCGCTGTCAAAGGCCTTAGAGCTGATTTTGTCGCCCCAGCACCAGATACCCGAACACACGCTTCGCTTAAACGCTGAGTGAAGTGGTGATGGTGGGTGAGCCTCAGCTTACTGCGTCGTGAGGTGGAGAGAAGAATTCAGGGAGTTATGACAGCCTTATTCAGGCTTTTTTCACAAAGTGGGCGGTCACCATCATGTCGCCGACGCCGTCGACCTTGCAGTCCAGCTGGTGATCTTTGCTGTCCATTAATCGCTTGATCACGGCTTTGGTGCCCACCTTGAGTACCAGTGAGCTGCCTTTGACCTTGAGGTCTTTGATCATCGTTACCTTGTCGCCTTCCGCTAACAGCGTGCCGTGGGCATCTTTTACCGTGACGGTGTCTTCCGCCTGAACCTCAGCAGGGTTCCATTCGTGGGCGCACTCGGGGCAGATGAACAGGCTTTGATCCTGATAGACGAATTCGGATTGGCAATGGGGGCAAGGTGGGCACGACATGAATGATGACTTCTGTGGTTTGGTTTAGGCTGCTTATGATACTGAGCCTGTATACCCTTGGCGAATGCCTTCACGCCTGCCCAGGAAAGGAGAACCAGGATGAACAAACGTGACCTGGAAGCAACCTACCGTGATTACATCACCTGCCTCAATAATCAGGATTGGACGAGCCTTGGCCAATTCGTGCATAACGATGCCCACCACAACGGTAAGCACCTAGGCGTTGATGGCTATCGCGCCATGCTGGAAGCCGATTACGAGCAGATACCTGATCTTCACTTCAATATTGAGCTTTTGGCCGTTGATTCACCCCATGTCGCGTGCAGGCTGCGATTCGATGTAACCCCGAAAGGTAGCTTTCTCGGCCTTGCGGTGGGTGGCAAAAAAGTGACGTTTTGCGAGAACGCGTTCTACCTCTTTAGCGATAACAAAATTAGGGAGGTCTGGTCGGTCATTGATAAAGCCGCGATTGAGGCTCAGCTTGGTTAAACGTTGTGGTTATCTCCATTAACAAACGAATAGAGCAGAATATCGGATCGGTACGCCCAGCCTTGGCTTGCCCAAAACGTCTGGGCGGCTTCGTTCTCGGGAAGAATCATCAGGTGTGATTTTTGGATACCTTCGTTCTTCAATGCTTCCAGGCAAAGGCTAACCAGCCGTGTGGCGATGCCTAACCGGCGATGGGCGTTTGATACCGACAAGTGCTGCAAATACCCGCGCTTGCCATCGTGGCCCGCCATAATCGTGCCCACCAGCTCCCCTTCTACTTCGGCCACAAAACTCAGTCCGGGATTGCGCAGCAGGTATTTCTCGATACCTTCCCGTGAATCGGCGTCGCGAATCCTCACGCCTTCACTCTCGCTCCATAGGGCAATGGCGGCGTCATAGTCGTTGATGGTCATGGTGCGGTAGTGCATTAATGGGGTCTCGCTGGGTAATCGTTAGTTAACGCGCTGGTGGCCTTGATCGCTCACTTCGCACAGAGCTCATTCGTTATTCTCCCACAGCTGATTAGCAATTATGTACAGCATTCGGCTGAGCGCCCGCCAAGCGCGTCAGAGAGGTCGGGGCCGGGATGCAGGCGGCCCGGCCAGCGCAACACCATGATCGCCAGAACGTTGCGGTGTTCACCACCCGCCAGCCCCTTTTCCCCCGAGGACGAGGGGATGATGCCGCTGGCCGGGTCCACTGCCGCCATCAGCGCCTTGCGCACCCGTCCCACCAGCGGGTGGTCCTCGCGGCCAGCCAGCAGGAAGGCCAATGCCACCTCGGCTTGGATGTCGGCCGTGGCCCGGGCCAGGATGTTGGCCGTCTCCCGCTCCAGCGCTTCCAGCACCCAAGCGTGCACCTCCGGGTCCACCTTCCGCTGGTAGTAGCGGCTGTCAGCGATGACGAAGTGGGTCAGGCCATAGAGCCAGTTACGGTACTCGGCGTCGTCGAGCCCGGCGACTCGATCAGGCGGGTAGTGGCGTCGGAAGGCCGACTCCACCTCCCGGCGCAGGTCCATCACGCCGAGCTGGTGCAGGAAGTACGCTTGGTTGGCCACCTGAGCGGCATAGATCCCGATCACTGCGCGGTCGGTCAGAAAGGCCGCCCAGTCAACTTCTGCCTGGTAGCCCAGCGCCCGCTCGTGGTTCTCAATGGTCGGCAGCAGGCCGTGGTACTCGGCCTGGACCAGCCTGAACAGCAGCCCCCGGGCGAAGGCGATCTCCCCCCACTCACCCAGCATGGCGCGCCGGGCACGCTGCTTGGCCGTGCGCTGCGAATAGTCGGCAACGATCGCCCGGCTGCGGGCAGCCGCGTACCCGGGCTCGGCCAGGCCGACGATGTCCTCCTCGAGTCGCACAATTAGACGCTCGCCGTAGGCATGATTGAGGTCCCGCCAGCGCTGCTCGCCAGTCAGACGGTAGAGCCGCTGGGCAAAGTGGCGCTGCTTGTCCTCGGACAGCGTCGGCAGCGCCTGCTCATAGATTTCCTGGATGGCCAGACCGGCGTCGCGCTGGACGTCACGCTCCGCATGCGGCTCTATGGCAGCGCAGCCGGCCAACACCAGCACAATCACCAGTGAAAAGAGCTTTCTCATGACGGCCCCTTGGTGGTGTTCACTATCGATAGGCCATCATTGCACAGTTAATGAGCAATTATGTACAAGCATCCGTGGCACTGACTGCCTAATCTAGGGCTGTGTTTCGAGGTGTTGGGTTTCATCAGAAGAGGTAGGCATGAGCAACGCCAGCCGGTTTGAGTTCTTCAAAAGTCATCATGTGCCGACACTGACGGTGCTGAAGGCGGCCATTGCGGATTTTAGCTACGCTCCCCACGCCCATGAGGAATATGCCTTTGGCGTGACGCTGGCCGGGCGTCAGGACTTTTTCAGCGGCGGCCAGTTTCACCGTAGCCCACCGGGCAACGTGATTCTATTCAACCCGGAAGAAGTCCACGACGGGCATTCGGGTGGCGAGCGAGCGCTGGATTATTTGATGGTGTACGCCCATCCGGAACAGGTGAAGCCGCTGTTTGCCGATGCCCTGGGGCACACGCGTGGCGCTGATTTCCGCTCCCATCAAACGCTGATTCAGGATGCGCCACTGCGCCAGGCCATTGTCGAACTGGCACGTTTGGTGACCTCCCAGGTCGGCAGCTGCATCGATCAGGAGAACGCGCTTTATCGGGTAGTAGAGCGGACGGCGCAGCTGGGCGGCCATGTGCAACCCAGCCAGGTGACGCACCGGCCGGATGCCCTGCTGGGCTTGGCGCGGGAGTATATCCACGCGCATCTGGAAGCGGATATGTCGCTGGACGACATCAGCCAGGCCGCACACCTGTCCAAGTACCATTTCTTGCGTCTGTTCCGTCAGCATTTCGGCATGACGCCGCACCAATACGTGATGAATGGCCGGGTCAATGCGGCCCGCGCCGCGCTCGACCAGGGCACTTCGTTGACCGAGGTAGCACTCCGCTTTGGCTTTGCCGACCTGAGCCATTTCAATCGCCGCTTCAAGCGTATTTATGGTATGACGCCCCACCAATATCAGCGCGATATCGCCCGCTAGTCCCACCACGCATAGAGGTTTTACCATGTTAGCAATCATCGCCTATGCCCTGGGCGTCATGTATACCCCTGGGCCTGTGAATCTGCTCGGCCTGAACGTGGGCATCAATGGCCAGGCCAGACAGTCGGTGGGATTTTGCCTTGGCGTGGGCACGGCGATGCTGGCGTATTTATTGGTGTTAGGCTGGGCGGGCGCTGCCTGGATCAATGATGACGCACTGGTGGTCGTAAGCGCCCTGGGGTGTAGTTATATCATTTATCTGGCCTGCAAAATTGCCCGCTCCAACGCCGATTTCAGCACGCCCACTAACGCCCCTCGGCTGGTTAGTTATCGCGATGGGTTAGTCATGCAGTTACTGAACCCCAAAGCCATTGTCGCCACCCTGCCGATTACTACACTGCAATTTCCTGCCGCTGGCATTCATGGGTTTAGCCTAGTGATGTGGGCGTTCGGGCTTGCCATGCTAGCCGCGGGCGCACCTGGCAGTTACGTAGTGATGGGCAGTTTGGTCGGCCAGCGGATTAAAAACCCAGCCGTTGTGAGGCGCTTTAATGGGCTAATGGCCGGGCTATTGGTCGCCGTGGCGTTTTCGATCGGGTTTGAGCATGTATGGCTGCCGCTTACCTCTCCTGCTAGTTAGAACGTTAGCTGATTGCTCATAAAAAAAGCGCCCTGAGGGCGCTTTTCATAACGGCTAGCGGTTAGAAGGAGGTCCATTTCTCGGTGTCTTGCTTGCCACCAATCACATGAGTCGGCAAGCTTTTAGTGGCTCGAGGCTGGCTCTCACGCGGATTTGGCGTAGCAGGTAGCGCGCGTTGGTTTTGGCCGGTGGTCGCTCCTCTAAAGAACGACACCTCGTTCAACAACGACTCTGCTTGGCTTTGCAGTGAACGCCCTGCCGCGCTGGACTCTTCCACCAAACTCGCGTTCTGCTGGGTGACACTGTCCATTTGCGAGACAGCGGTATTGACCTGATCAATGCCTTGGGCCTGCTCTCGGCTGGCGGTGGCAATCTCACCCATCAACACCGAAACACGCTTAACGCCATGAACGATACCTTCAAGCGACTTGCCTGCTTGGTTGACCAGGTTCGAGCCGGTATCGACTTGGCCGATACTGTCCTCGACGAGTTTCTTGATGTCTTTCGCGGCATCAGCACTGCGCCCTGCCAGGTTACGTACTTCGTTGGCCACCACCGCAAAGCCACGCCCTTGCTCGCCCGCGCGGGCGGCTTCCACTGAAGCGTTCAGCGCCAGCAGATTCGTCTGGAAGGCGATTTCATCGATCAAGCCGACGATACCGGCAATCTTGCGGCTTGAGGCATTGATACCTTCCATCGCTTTGACGGCTTGACCTGCGATCTCGCCCCCGGCGTTGGCTTGCTGGCTGACTTCGTGCACGAGCTTGTCTGCTTCGGAAGCGTTGTCTGCATTCTGACGCACGGTCGAGGTGATTTCGTCCATCGAGGCCGCGGTCTCTTCGATATTTGAGGCCTGCTCCTGAGTACGGCGGCTGAGATCGTCGGTGCCTAGCACGATTTCATCGGCGGCGACATTCACGGACTCGGCGTTATTACGAACGGACATGACCACCTGCGAGAACTTGGTTTCCATGCTCTTTAACGCCCTGAGCATCACGCCAAACTCGTCCTTGGCTGAAGCGTCGACGTTGTTATCGAGCCTGCCTTCAGCCATGGCATTGGCGAGTGCTTGCGCCTTGCCCAGCGGCGTCATGATGCCGCGAATCAACCACATTGAGAGCAGGATGCCGAAGATGATTGCCGCCACCATAACGCCGATAACGAAGTTGCGCGTCCAAACATAGTCGCTTGCTGACTGCTGGTTATTGGCGGCGGCTTGCGTGCTGTTACGGTCGATGAGGCCCTGAATCGCTGTGAGCACTTTAGGGTATTCAGCACGTAGCGTGGTGGTGGCAATCTCTCTTGCGGCATCATAATCATTGCCGATCATTGCCGCGTTAATCTCGTCGATACCAGCGCGCAAACTGGCGAGAGACACAATGAACTCTTCGGCTATCGCACGCTCCTGATCATCAGAAACACGCTCAGGGAAGTAATCACTCCAGGCGGCGTCGATAATAGCGTCGTTCTCCGCGACCTCTTGTTGCGTCGTGATGGCAGATGCTGGATTCCGATCACGCTGTTCGGCCGTCACTTTTACCCGGTTGCCGAGCAGTGCTTGGTTGACCTTAATAAGACTACCCAAGGTGAGCACGTTCCCCTCATAAGTCCTATTGAGGGCATCGTTGGTTTTGCTGAGACTGGAAAGACCGATAATACCGACGACGATTAACATCAGGATGCACGCGCCTAAACTTACGGCTAGCCGCAGTTTAACGCTTCGATTTAGAAGTAGCATGGGAAGGTCTCGTGAAAGCCCGCAGCGCGCTGCATTGGGTAGGTGGAAGCAATCTCAGTAACCGCATGCGCTCAGGTAAAAGCGCATATTACGAGTAACGTTGATGCATTATCGGCACGCGCAAATAAAAGTTTAATTTTTTTAAATTTATAAATCGCCAATTTCTTATGTCATTACATGCTACCCACCCCTTTGATGGTCATTAACTTATCATCTGCATGACACAGCTTTGTCACCTAGGAGCGCTAACGTTGCATTGTAAGTCACAATAAAGTGAGCTTATACATTGCAGAAGGTGATCCAATGGAGCCTGTTCAATCCTCTGACTTAATGCTCCGCATCGAGAAAATGGGGGTGACATATCCTGGGAATGTTCTCGCACTTCGACCCACCACCGTTGATTTCCACAAAGGCGAGTTTACGGTTCTACTCGGTCTTTCCGGTGCAGGTAAATCTACGTTACTGCGCTCCCTCAACCACTTGGTGCGGCCCAGCACCGGCAAAGTGATCTCGGCCGAACTAGGTGCGCTCGAAACCATTACTACGGTACGCCGCCATCGGTGCAAAACCGCCATGGTTTTCCAGCACCATCAGCTCATTGAACGCCACACTGCGCTCCAGAATGTGCTGACGGGTCGGCTTGCTTACCACAGCACCTGGCGCAGTTTGTTTCCGCTACCCAGGCAGGAACAGGAGCTTGCCCTGCACTGCCTGGATCGCGTAGGCCTGGCTGAGAAGGCGCTTACCAGGGTCGATCAGCTTTCCGGAGGGCAGCAGCAGCGCGTGGGTATTGCTCGTGCCTTGGCGCAGCAGCCCGCCATGATCTTGGCGGACGAGCCAGTGGCCAGCCTTGACCCAGCCACGTCTGAGCGAGTGCTAACGTTACTGCGAGACATATGCCGTGAAGATGGTATTACCGCCATTATTTCACTGCACCAGCTGGAATACGCCCAGCGGTTCGCTGACCGCATTATCGGTTTAGCGAATGCCCAGATCGTTTTCGATGCGGCCCCCTCCCAGCTAAAGCAATGCCACCTTAATGAGATCTACCACGGTGCGAAAGGGACTGCGTCCGAAGCCGCTGACACCCCTGAACCCAACCTTTCATCTACACATCCTTCCCCGATAAAACTGGAGATTGCCCAATGAAACCGCTATTCAGCTTTTTCTTCGCCATCTGTCTTATGATTGGAATTGTGATGCCAGCCATGGCGGCGGACGCTGATCCAAATCCGGATCTGTTAAAAGTCGCGCTACTCCCCGATGAAAATGCCTCCGAACTGATCAAACGCAACCAGCCATTGAAAGACTATCTTGAAAGCACGCTTGGCAAAGAAATTGAGCTAATCGTCACTACAGATTATTCCTCCATGATCGAAGCTATGCGCTTTGGTCGCATCGACCTCGCCTACTTCGGGCCCCTCTCCTATGTGATGGCAAAAAGCAAAAGCGAGATCGAGCCCTTTGCGGCCATGATTGTGGATGGCAAGCCCACCTACCGCTCCATCATCATTGCCAATGTCGATTCCGGCATTGAGTCCTATGCCGATATCGAGGGCATGAAGATGGCTTATGGCGACCGAGCCTCCACTTCAAGCCACCTGATTCCCAAAACCGTGTTGCTTGAATCGGCTGGTTTGGAAGCAGGAGAGGACTATGAAGCCCATTTCGTTGGCTCCCATGATGCCGTGGCGGTGAACGTTGCCAATGGTAATGCAGATGCTGGGGGACTATCGGAAGTAATCTTTGAACATGTGATGGACCGCGGCCTGATAGATCGCAGCAAGGTTAGGGTGTTGGGTCACAGTGGGGAGTATCCGCAGTACCCCTGGGCGATGCGTTCCAACTTGAACCCGGAACTCAAGCAGGAGATACAAGACGCTTTCATTAGCATTGATGATGAAGAAATCCTGAGCAACCTAAAAGCCGAAGGTTTCGCCGTTATCACTGACGCCGATTACGATGTGATCCGGGAAATGGGTAGTCTGCTCGACCTTGACTTCGCCAAGATGTAAGGGGGCATTATGAATCAGACCAAAACGGATCCGCCGGCCCTTTCATCATTCTCTCCTGACGCGGTGCTGGCCGAACACGCGCGCGGCTGGCGGAGTAAGCTCTTCCAAGTGGGCTCGTTACTGGCAGTGGTTCTCCTGGCGAGTTGGTACGTGGACTTGCTGGATTTTCGCACCCTAGCCAACGGGGTTCCTGCCATCGCCACCCTGCTGGGTGAATCGCTACCGCCCGATTTCACCAATGCCAGGGATTGGATGTCTCCGCTGGTCGATACGCTCGCTATGAGCATTGCTGGCACGTCGATAGCGGTCATCGTTTCCGTGCCCCTGGCGTTCCTGGCCGCTCGCAATACCTCGCCCCATCCCGTGGTCTTCCACGTGACCCGCACGTTACTAAACGCTCTGCGCTCGGTGCCCGAGTTGATTATGGGCATTATCTTCGTTGCGGCAGTGGGTTTTGGCGCCTTGCCGGGCGTGCTAGCGCTCGGTCTTCATTCCATCGGCATGGTGGGTAAATTCTTTGCCGAAGCGATTGAGCATGTCGACCCAGCCCCAGTGGAAGCCGCCAATGCCGCTGGCGCGACTCGCTTACAGGTTCACTGGCACGCGGTGCTGCCGCAGGTTCTTCCGCAGTTTGCCGATGTCTCCATCTATCGCTGGGAATACAATTTTCGCGCCTCGACGGTCATGGGCATGGTGGGGGCCGGCGGGATCGGCTTCGAGCTAATGGGCTCTTTACGCGTCATGCAGTATCAGGAAGTCAGCGCCATCCTGATTGTCATACTCGTTATGGTGACGATGGTGGATAGCCTTAGCGGCCATCTTCGTAAGAAATTTAAGTAAGGAAATCAAATGAAACCAAGGGTTTTCATTACCCACCGGGTACACAACAGTGTGCTGGAAAGGCTGGAACAGAGCTGTGAATTAATCACCAACCAGTCAGACACTACCTTGCCCGCCGCCGAGGTAAAGGCCCGCGCGGCAACCGCAGACGGCATGATGGTGTTTATGCCGGACCAGGTCAGCGAGGAATTTCTAGCTGGCTGCCCCAAGCTGAAAGTCATTGGCGCTGCCCTGAAGGGATACGATAATTTCGATGTGGAGGCCTGTACGCGTCATGGTGTTTGGCTGACCTTCGTACCGGATTTGCTGACAGTGCCAACGGCTGAACTCACCATAGGGCTAACCATCAGCCTAATCCGACATGTTCGGGCGGCCGACGAGTATGTTCGTTCTGGCCAGTTCAGGGGGTGGCAGCCAACGTTCTATGGGCTTGGGATTGCAGACGCCATCGTGGGCATCATCGGCATGGGGCCCATCGGCAAGGCTGTGGCAACGCGGCTCAAAGGCTGGGGGGCAACCTTGCTGTATTCTCAGCCAGACGCCTTGCCCGCTGCGGAGGAGGAAACCCTCGGCGTGGCGCGCAAGTCGCTTGAAGAGCTGCTCGGGCAAGCCGACATTGTCATTTTGGCCCTGCCGCTCAATAAACAAACCCTGCATACCATGAACTCTGCGCGCTTGGCCCTGATGAAACCAGGCGCCTTTTTGATCAACCCATGCCGGGGGTCTGTAGTGCAGGAAGCTGCCGTTTTGGAAGCACTGGAATCCGGGCAGTTAGGCGGCTACGCAGCGGATGTTTTTGAAATGGAAGATTGGGCTCGAGAGGATCGCCCGCAAGAGATTTGCCCCACCTTGCGAGCACATCCCAACACGCTATTCACGGCACACATTGGCTCTGCCGTCCAGGATGTGCGGCTGATGATTGAACAGCGTGCTGCCGACAACATTCTTCAAGCGTTACAAGGAGAACGCCCTCAGGATGCGGCTAATTCGCCCTCTATCACTGAGACAACTCCATGCTGAACTTGGTCTGGCTGAAAAGTTTTACCACACTGGTTCAGCACCGACGTTTTCAGGCCGCCGCCCAAGCTCTCGGTATCGCACAACCCACGCTTTCACAGCACATTCAAAAGCTCGAAGAACAGCTAGGTGCCCTGTTGATACGCCGCAGTAAAACTGGATGCGAGCCCACCAAAGCAGCCCTGGCGCTTATGCCTCTAGCGCTTAGTATGTTGCAACTGGACGAGCGTGCTCGAGAAGTCGTTAGCGGTACGCGTTTACGCGTAGGGGCAAGTTCCAACATCGGTATTTACATGCTCCAGCCCTACGTGAGCACGTTCAAGAACATTCCGGCGGTACCTGAGCTGGATCTTGTGATTGATAACAATCCTAACATTGCTAGACAACTGACTAGCGGCGAGCTGGATATAGCGGTGATGGAGTGGTGGCACCCGAAACCTGGCTTCCAGGCAATGGATTGGCGACAGGAACCCGTGGTTTTAATTACCCGACCAGACCACCCCTATGCGGGCTGGCATGAAATAGACCGGGAAACCCTTGCCGGAATGAGCTTGCTTGGTGGTGAACCCGGAACAGGTACTGGCCGGTTGCTGGCGAATTTCTTTGGCGAAAGAGGGCCGTTCCCGAAGGTTTCAATGCAACTGGGCAGTACCGAAGCGGTTAAACAGGCTGTCAAAGCTGGCCTGGGCGTATCACTGGTGCTGGCGGCTTGCGTCGAAGCGGAGATTCAAGCGGGCTCCTTGTGTGCCATCCCGGTCAGTGATGCCGCATTGGCAAAAAAACTGATGGTCATTTGCCCTGAGACTCTAGCAAGGCAGCCGCCAGTATCCACTTTCGTCAGCCATATATGTCAGTGAAAATCGAGTGACATCTATAGAGCCAGGGAAGGCGTGTGGGTGGCTAAGAATAGGTACCATTGAGACCCACCCCCGCAAGCTTCACTGAAGCGTTAATCGGCATCGCGCAGCCGCACGCCTTCACTTTCGCTCCACAGGGCAATGGCGGCGTCATAGTCGTTGATGGTCATGGTGCGGTAGTGCATTAGTCGGCTCTCAGAGGGCGGCGGCATCGTCTTGTTCGTTCTGCTCGGCAGGGTCGTTGAAGTGGTCTTTCTGCTCTGCCCATTTCAACAAGGCATCCAGCGCCGGGCAGAGCGTTTGCCCCCATTCGGTCAGGCGGTACTCCACTTTCGGCGGCACCTGGGGATAGACTTTACGGGCCACGATGCCATCCGCTTCCAGTTGGCGCAGCTGTTGGGCCAGCATTTTTTGGGAGATCTCGGGGATAAGTTTTCCGAAATCGGAGTAGCGCTGCACTTTTCCATCGAAGAGATGAAAGAGAATGATGAGCTTCCAGCGCCCTTCCAGCATTTTTAATACATTTTCCACATCGCCTGCGGCGGTAGTGGGCGTATAAATCTTTCTCATTGGTAAGCCACTTACCTTTTTGTGCGTTCTTGATAACGCGTCAGTCTAGGCAGAATATTCTCTCACATTAACTTACGAGAGATGACCATCATGAGCTTGTCACTGCCAGACGCGATCACTACTTACTTCAGCATCAGCAACGGTGCGGATGCCTCCCACATTGCGGATTGCTTCACTCAAGATGCCTGTGTGTTTGACGAAGGAGAGACGCATCGCGGGCACACCGCTATTCAAGCTTGGATGCGCGCCACCCGTGACAAGATTGAGTATAGCGTCGAGCCGGTCAGTGTTTCCCAACAAGGCAACACGATGGTGGTTACCGCCACCGTGACCGGCAATTTCCCCGGCAGCCCGGTGCAACTGGACCACCAGTTTGAGCTTGCCGAGTCGCAAATCCAGTCATTGGAGATCCACTAATGAACCTGAACTTGAACGGGCGACGCGTATTGATCACCGGCGGCAGCAAAGGGGTTGGTGCGGCCGCGGTGGCTCTCTTTCGCGAGGAAGGCGCGCAAGTGCTAACAACCGCCCGTACTCGCCCCGGCGACCTGCCCGATGAGCTGTTTGTAACTGCTGACCTGACGACGGCCGAAGGCTGTGCCACGGTGGCCGATGCGGTCAACGATCGCTTGGGCGGCGTCGATATTATCGTTCACGTACTGGGTGGTTCATCCGCCCCCGGCGGCGGGTTCGCTGCCCTTGGGGAGGAGGAGTGGCAGCGCGAGCTCGACATCAACCTGTTTCCCGCCGTGCGGCTGGATCGCGCCCTGCTGCCCGGCATGCTGGCCCAGGGCGATGGGGTGATTATCCACGTGACCTCCATTCAGCGCGAGCTCCCCCTGCCCGAGTCGACCACGGCTTATGCGGCGGCAAAGGCGGCGCTCTCCACCTATAGCAAGAGCTTGTCAAAAGAGGTGTCACCCAAAGGGGTGCGCGTGGTTCGCGTGTCGCCAGGCTGGATCGAAACGGAAGCCGCCGTTGCGCTAGCCGAGCGGATTGCCCAAGAGGCAGGCACCGATTACGCAGGCGGCAAGCAGATCATCATGAACTCGCTAGGCGGCATCCCGATTGGCCGCCCCTCGAAGCCTGCAGAAGTGGCCAACCTGATTGCGTTTCTGGCATCACCGCTGGCAGCCACCATCACGGGCACGGAGTATGTGATCGATGGGGGTACGGTGCCTGTGGTTTGAAGGTGGTCTGAGGGCGGTTTGAAAGTGGTTTATACCGCCCCCTTGGCTTCCCGGCCTGCGATGAGGGCTAGCGATTGTTCGCAAGCTGCATTGCCCTACTGACGATTAGCCATTAAAACCAGTGTTCAATAAACCTTATTCGGCGAGGCACTGGTTCTTTACGTCTGGGTTTTGTTGATGGTCTTGGTGAGCCCGATAGGCTCTGTAGAAGTTGACGACTCCTCCGGCGAGAAACAGCAGGCTGGCGAAAATAAACTGAGCACCCAAGTAGGTGTGCAGTGCATGGGCAAGTGGTGTCTGATAGCTCGGCCAGAGATAAGGAATCGAGGCGGCCAAAAACAGGATGGAGCCGATGACAAACGAGATGGCAACGGCATTGAGTAGCTGCAAGACCACTAAGGTTCCCGCCTGAGTGATCTGCGTCACGTTGACCGTCGCGCCAATCGTAAACAGAACACTGCCAACGATAAAGCACCAGGCGCCCCCTCTTTCCCAGCCCACGCTGGGCAGAAACAAGGCGCTGCCTATCAGGAACAGTACACTGCCGATGATATAGCCTGCCGACATTACAAACTCGAGCATGGTCTTTTTGCCGTGCGAGGGGTGACGGCGGTAATAGCTGATGATTTCTATGCAATCGTTTGCCGCCACCGCTAGATAGATTAACGAGCCCAAAATGAACAGCCCGGCCCCTGCCGCCATGTAGTTCTCAAAGGCTGGCAGGAAGAAGACACTGCCTATCACAAAGGCAGCGGCACCCGCGATATAGGCTGAAGCATTCAGGCCTTCCCATAAAAAACTATCTTTGGGTAACGATGTTCGATAACTGCGTTTTCGGTTAGTGATGTGATGCGGCATGTCACGTCCTTATGTTTACACGAGCTAACAGAATGGCCGTTCCAGCGCTGATTTAAACACTCATTAAGCTTGCCCACGCCACTCGGTAGTTTAGTAGGCTATTGCATTTTACTGCCCGAAGCTGATGCCCAGCCGTAGTGCCTGTAGACCATCAAATTCGACCGTGACTTCATCAGAAAACAGAGGGTGGCCCTGCACTGCCAAATCCAGCGTTGCTTGCGAGCCACGATAAGTGACCGTGACAGCGATTTCAGCTGAGGTACTAACGGGCGCCAGCACATCATACTCAACGTTATCAATGCTAACAGCGGAGAGGCCACGGTCATCCAGCTGTTCTTGGATTTCCCGCTCAACAACCACGCCGTAATAGAAGTAAATGCCAGTGTAGCCAAGCGCTACAATTACGATTAATGAAAAGAGCTTTCCCATTATTTCTCTCTAGTTTGTAAACGCTTTAATGGTTATTGCCTGCCATTAATAGGTGGCGCAACCATTGATAAGTACTATTTTATATCGACTATATTTAAACCATTTTCTGCCCATGTGACACAGCGTAAATGCTTCATATATCGTCGTGCTCTAACTGCTCCGCTTTGTCTTTTAAAGTTTATGAGCATAAAGCACGATAGCACGGAATCTACGCTATCAAATATTCTTGAGAAAGAGAGAATTGGCGCCCGCCTCTATTCCAAGAACCGAGCAGCCACTGCAAGGGCCTGAATCCTTGAAGGTCAGGCCCGAAAAAGCAGGGTAGTAAAAAAAGATTAGTAAAAACTCGTTAGAAAAGCTTAGGGATCGCCAGCGCCACCGCCCGCGCCGTGTATATTGCCGGTGGTGTAGCTGGATTCTGACGAGGCCAGTAGTACGTATGTACCGGCCAGCTCTACCGGCTGGCCGGGGCGACCAAGCGGCGTGCTTTCGCCAAACGTTTCCACAGCGTCTTGTGGCTGGCCACCGCTGGGCTGAAGCGGGGTCCAGAACGGGCCGGGTGCGACGCCGTTGACGCGAATGCCTTTCTCGGCCAGTTGCTTCGCCAGCGCTTTGGTGAACGCGACAATGGCCGCTTTGGTCATGGAGTAATCGAGTAGGATTTTAGGCGGATCGTAAGCGACCACTGAGGTGGTATTAATGATCACTGACCCAGGCTCCATATGGGGTATCGCCGCCTGGGTGATCCAATACATGGCGTAGAGGTTGGTCTTCATGGTGTCGTCGAAGGCTTCATGGCTAATATCCATAATCGACGGCTGCCACTGCTGGCGACCAGCGTTATTGACCAAAATATCTAACCCGCCTAATTGCTCAACGGCCTTTTCCACTAACTCGCTACAAAACGATGCATCACGGATATCACCTGGAATAGCCGCCGCGGCACGCCCTTCGGCTTCAATAAGCTCAATGACTTCGCGCGCGTCTGACTCTTCCGCGGGCAGGTAGTTAATCGCCACATCAGCGCCTTCACGCGCATAGGCAATAGCGGCCGCACGGCCAATGCCGGAATCTCCACCGGTAATCAGTGCCCTTCTTCCGGTTAAACGACCACTGCCGCGATAACTCTGTTCGCCGTGGTCTGGGCGCGGTGTCATGTCACTGGCAAGCCCAGGCCACTCTAGCGGCTGGCGTTCAAAGGGGGGGTTGGGGTACTTGCTTTTGGGATCCTGCATTTGGTTTAACGTGCCTCCTGACTCATTGGTGTTTGAGGTATTACCTGCACCACCGGACGGCGATGTCGAAGATGACTGGGCGAATGCGGGTGCGGCCATAGCAGCGGCCATACCGGTAGCAAGGCCGCCCACCACTTGACGGCGCGTAGGGTCAAATGTGTTGTCGGGCTTCATAATAGTTTCCCATAAGTAACCATTGCGAATAACAACTTGATGCGTGGCCTAAGCCAAGAGCTTTTCCCTGAAAAGCATGCAATAGGGAAAGGCGTCAGCTCGCTTAAAACCCTATTGACCCTAGTTGGGATAACGGCGATTACCAAGCGGAGTACCGAAAGAAGCCATAAACTTAAAAAATGATAGTTATAAATCCAAATTAAAGTAAGCAACTTTAAAAGTAGTACCGGATGCATAATAAAAGCAGGCGCGTTGGCCTGCTCTCATACCTGTTCTCACAACAACTCGCTCTTTACTGACCTTTTATCAACAGGCTTGCGGTTCTCTCACTTCCCGACACGCCCTGACGCTTTCTGCCAGTTCACTGACTAGGCCATGCACACGCTCTACGGCTTCATCGGGCGTATTGGCGTGTTCAATACAGTCGACCAACGCAGAACCTACCACCACGGCATCGCTATAACGGCCGATGGCGGCGGCCTGCTCGGCGGTACGAATACCAAAGCCCACGGCAATGGGTAGCTCGGTGTGTTCGCGCAGTTGACTTACTGCGCCTTCCAACCGCTCTGGCGTAGGGGCACTGCCGCCGGTGACGCCCGCCACGGAAACGTAGTAGATAAACCCCGAGGCGTTCGCCAGCACTTTGGGCAGTCGCTTGGCATCGGTGGTCGGCGTGGCCAGGCGAATAAAATCAATGCCGTGCTGGGCCGCTGGCGTACAGAGCTCTTCGTCATGTTCTGGAGGCAAGTCCACGACAATCAGGCCATCGACCCCGGCCTTGGCAGCATCGGTCAAGAAGCGCTCGACGCCGTAGCAGTAAATCGGGTTGTAGTAGCCCATCAGCACAATGGGCGTGGTGCTGTCTTCTTCACGGAAGCGGCGCACCATTTCCAACGTTTTGGCTTGGGTCTGGCCGTTATTCAAGGCACGCAACGCGGCTTTCTGAATGGCGGGGCCATCGGCCATGGGGTCACTGAACGGCATACCGAGTTCGATGATATCCACCCCCGCTTTTGGCAACCCGTGCAACAGGCGGCGGGATGTCTCGGCATCCGGATCGCCAGCGGTGAGGTAACTCACCAGCGCTGGGCGGTTTTGCTGTTTGAGTGCAGCAAAGCAGTGTTCAAGACGAGAGGTATGGGTCATGACGTTCTCCTGTGTCGCGCTCATAGCTGTTTAACCCCGAATTTTTCGCCAAGGTGATGGGCGACGCTCATCATGTCTTTGTCACCACGGCCGCTAAGGTTGACCACCATTAAATGCTCGCGGGGCAGGCTGGGTGCGCGCTTGGCGACTTCGGCCAGGGCATGGGCGGTCTCTAGGGCGGGGATAATGCCCTCCTGTTGACAGCAAATCTGGAACGCTTCCAGCGCTTCGTCATCGGTGGCGGAAACGTACTCGACCCGCCCCTGCTCGTGCAACCAGGCGTGCTCTGGCCCAATACCGGGATAATCCAGTCCGGCGGAAATCGAGTGGGCGTCGATAATCTGGCCATCTTCGTTTTGCAGCAAGTAGGTGCGATTGCCGTGCAGCACGCCGGGGGTGCCGCCGTTCAGGCTGGCTGCATGCAGGCCGCTTTTCACGCCCTTGCCACCCGCTTCTACGCCAATCATCTTCACGTCGAGGTCATCAAGGAACGGGTGAAACAGCCCCAAGGCGTTTGAACCGCCGCCAATGCAGGCCACCAGCGAATCCGGCAGGCGACCTTTCTTTTCCAGCATTTGGGCGCGGGTTTCATGGCCGATCACGGCCTGAAAGTCACGTACCATGGCCGGGTACGGGTGTGGCCCCGCCACGGTGCCAATGATGTAGAAGGTGTCGTCGACATTCGTTACCCAGTCGCGCAGCGCTTCGTTCATGGCGTCTTTTAGCGTGCCGGTGCCCGAGGTAACGGGGATGACTTCCGCGCCCAGCAGCTTCATGCGGAATACGTTGGGTTGCTGACGCTCGATGTCGGTGGCGCCCATGTAGATGACACAGGGCAAACCAAAGCGTGCCGCAACGGTTGCGGTGGCAACGCCGTGCATGCCCGCACCGGTTTCCGCGATGATGCGCTTTTTGCCCATCTGCTTGGCCAACAACACCTGACCAATGCAGTTGTTGATCTTGTGCGCGCCGGTGTGATTCAGCTCTTCGCGCTTTAAGTAAATACTCGCACCGCCAAAGTGCTCGGTCAGCCGCTCGGCAAAGTAGAGCGGGCTTGGCCGACCCACATAATCACCCTGAAAATAGGCCAATTGGCGCTGGAATTCGGGGTCGTTCTTGGCAGTGGTGTATTCGTCTTGTAGCTCTAAAATCAGTGGCATCAGCGTTTCAGCGACAAAGCGGCCACCGAAGCTGCCAAACAGGCCATTGGCATCGGGCAGGCTCTTGGATACATCGACAGGTTGATTCATCGCGACCTCTGAATGCGTTATCGAACTGTTCAGTAAAAACAGTTCAGTGAAAAACAGTTCAGTGAAAAACTATGAAATGAAAGTAGCGCAAGCAGGGGGAGATAAAAATCGATAAGATGTCAGCAACACGTGAGTTAAAATCAACTATCAGCAGGATAGCCCATGCAACACAGCATGCCGCCGCTTAGCGCCTTGCGCGCCTTTGAAGCCACCGCCCGTTTGGGTAGCGTGACCGCCGCTGCCGATGAGCTAAACGTGACTCACGGCGCGGTCAGCCGCCAGTTAAAAAGCCTGGATGATCATTTTGGTATCGCGCTTTTTGCCAAAGCGGGCCGAGGTATTGCGCTTACGCCACATGGCGAAAAGCTGCAAATCGGTGTGGGAGAGGCGTTCGACCGTCTCAAGGATAGTTGCGCAGCGCTCAAACGTGATGTGGAAGAAGCCCCCTTTACTCTCGCCTGCCCTGGCAGCCTGCTAGCACGCTGGTTGATTCCCCGCCTGGATCGCCTGCACCGCGAGCTGCCTGAGCTCAAGCTAAAAGTCGTGGTGAGCGAAAGCGAACAGCCGGGTACGCAAACGGATGCCAGCGCCACCCTGGCGTTTGCCGAGCCTCCCTGGCCTGCGGGTGTGGAGGTATTCGAGCTGATGGCGGAGCAGATATGTGCAGTGGCGAGCCCGCAGCTGGCGGCCCAGTGCGATGCGACCAAGCCCGAATCGCTGCTTGCCAATAAGCTTTTATATACATCTTCCCGCCCCCAGGCGTGGCCGCAGTGGGCCACTGCCAAAGGGCTAGAGCTGGCACAGCTTGAAACGGCACTAAGCAAAGGCCAGGGGTTCGATCACCTTTACTACTTGATGGAAGCGGCAGTGGCGGGTCTGGGTATAGCCATCGCGCCGCGGCTATTGGTGGAAGACGACCTGAGGAGTGGCAGGCTGGTGGCCCCCTGGGGAAGTATTCAGACTCCTGCTCGTCTTTGCCTGTGGTTGCCCAGCCAAACCAACGTTCTCACTCAATCCCGCCGCAGCGAGCCACTTGCAGAGTGGCTCAAGCGGGAGTTGGCAACTGATCAACGCAGTGCGTTAACTCTCAATAGCGTTTAGCAATTACTAGCGGATAATCTCGCTAATTGAGCGCTTGCCATCCAGTAGTAAGTACTCCTGATTGACCACATCGGGCTTTTGCACAGCGTGAAGTAGCGCATGGGCAACGTTGGCGCGGGAGATTTGGTTGTCGCCTGCTTCCTCCAGTGAACTGGCGAACCGCTGACTGGCGGTTTCGTCGGTCAAACGCCCTGGCTTGAGAATGACGTAGGGAAAACCGCTGTTGCGCAGGTGGGCATCAGCAGCAAATTTCGCGGCCATGTAGGGGCGCATTTTTTCGGGCGCCTCTAGTGGTTTTTCTGCACGCATGGCGCTAATCATGATGTAGCGGGAGAGACCTTTTTCCTTGGCGATATCGGCGGTACGAATGGCGCCAAAAAGATCAATCATCAGCGTTTTGTCTGGCCCGGTGTGAGGCCCTGAGCCCGCCGTAAAGACCACTTGGTCGCAGCCGTCAAAGGCGTGCTCAAACTCATCCTCTAAATCAGCTACCACGGTATCGATGCCGTGCTCTTTGAACCAGGCTGCCTGCTCTTCACTGCGAATCATTGCCTTAATAGGCGTGCCCGCTTTTTGGGCCAGTTTGCAAAACTGTTTGCCAATCTGTCCGTTCGCGCCAATCACTAACGTTGTCATAACGGCTCCTTGTGAATGAGTTACTTATTAATAAGTGCAGGCACCTAGGCGTAATTCAACCTATTGCTGATTAATTCTCCCCTGCACCGGCACTTTAACAAGGACTAGTGGCCTCTCTAACGCTTTGTAAACCGGCAGCGAGACGCCGACATAATGGCTTAAGCGTGAACTTGAGGTGGTAAAGCTATAATGAATCAGTGAGCGCTTTGCGCCTAGTGGTTACCAGGAGGGGTCTATGACCGAGGGAGAACACAGTGTCGGTATTGATGCGAGTAACGATGCTCATACCCGAGCACGTTATATATCGCAAATTCAGCGTATTTCTTCGACTGCTAAAGCAGACATCTCAGCAGGCAGAGCCAGTTATCTTGAAGCAGCAGAGTACTGCCATGCGATGCGCAACAAAGTCATGGAGGAGTATAGGAAACTGACAAGCGAGCAGGGATTGGCGAAAGCAGAGCAGATAAAAAAAAACACCACCTAGCCTTGCTGATCTTTTCGAGCGATACGCGCAACAACTATTTGGTTGTTCGTACCAAGACCTCTCAGCTGAACAGCAGCAACGCATACACCACGAGGTTATTGAAGCTTCTGGCCGCAGCAATGCTGAAGTCTGAGCCAAGTACTTCAGCACCGATAATTGCCAGCTCTTCGATACGAACGCTAAATTCGGCGCTCACGCATTCAAGCCACGACTCCAAACACACGACCGATAGCAGAGGTTAGCGCCATTGCAAGCGCGCCCCAAAACATCACTCTTGCTGCAGCTTTAAAAATAGGTGCCCCGCCGACTCGAGCCGCAACCGCGCCCAACAAAGCCAGGAAGAGCAACGAAAACAGCGCTACCAAAGGAGTTAATAATGATGATGGTGCCCACCAGGCAACCAACAGTGGCAACAGCGCGCCCGCGGTAAAGGTCGCTGCTGATGAGAGGGCTGCTTGAAGCGGGCGAGCCTGACCAGTATCGGTGATGCCAATCTCATCTCTTGCATGAGCGCCGAGAGCATCGTTCGTCATTAATTGCTCAGCAACTTGACGTGCCAATTCAGGCTCTAAGCCACGAGTAACGTATATGTCGGCAAGTTCTTCCTGCTCAAGTTCGTAATGTTCAGCCAGTGCTTTACGTTCAATGTTTAGATCGGCGTGCTCGGTGTCGGATTGCGAGCTCACCGACACATACTCCCCCGCCGCCATCGACATAGCACCAGCCACCAGGCCAGCAACGCCTGCCAGCATGATCTCACTCTGCGCAGTGCTGGCTGCTGCAACACCGAGGATGAGGCTACTGGTAGACACAATGCCGTCATTGGCGCCGAGCACTGCAGCGCGCAACCAGCCGGACCGGTGAGAGCGATGATGCTCTGTATGGATCATGGGTTTATTTCCATCGTTGTGACCTTTAATTATCTGACGCCTGCAGTGTTACAAGTAACACTGCTAGATTGATCTAGTTTGAGACACGCCGCTAACACTTCCCAATAGCTCTTCTGCTAGAGATTCAATTATGGAATATCTCTTTTGGTCATTTATCTCAGCATAGTAACAGCCAGCACCAAATGCAGACATATCACACCATCGCAATGCGGTTCGCGCTTTTTATTGTGTTTTTGAACCTAAAAACGCCATTTTGTAAGCCATACCCTACCAAAAAGTAAGATATAGCTTACAAAATAAACTTTAAAAAAATGATAAAATTAACAAAAATTAGCCTCTTAATTACTAATACCTATCGTTATTTGTTAGTACCTTCAAATAAAAAATAATCATGAAAACATAATATTAAGCGGTAATTGCCCAACTTATGCCTTCTGGTGCGTTATGTAATGTGGAACACCTACTTCTTCCTGCGCGAATTGAAAACAACATAACCGAGTAATTTTTGAGTTTCAAAAAATTTGGCATGACGCCAAATACGGGGCCAATTTGGTCACGTAGTAGGACAGCCGTACAACGCTGTCAATTAAACACAAATGGGATTAAGGGAACATAAAATGAAGATGCTCAAGTTGACTACTGCTATTGCCACCGTATCGCTGATGACCGGCTGCGCTTCAATTGTCGGTGAGAAAGAGCAGAGCGTGACGATTAACAGTAGCCCGAGCAACGCTGATGTTCTAATAACAGATGAGCGTTCCATGGAAGTGCACTCCGGCACCACGCCATCCACTGTCCAACTTCGTAAATCCGATGGTAGCTACTTCGGTGGCAAATCATACACCGTTGAAATATCAAAAGAGGGTTATGAGAGCCGCACTATGATGATTAGCTCCAGCCCTAACGGCTGGTACATCGGCGGCAATCTTATCTTCGGTGGCTTTATTGGTTGGCTAATCGTCGACCCTCTAACCGGTGCTATGTATAACCTCACGCCGGACACTCTCAATGCCTCGCTGGGCGAGAGTGTTGTTACAACTGATAGCGACTCCGAGATCACACTGGTCCTGGTCGAAGATGTACCTAACCACATGCTCGATAAGATGCAGTACCTAGGCCAGATTTAAGCTTATATTAGCACCGCCTTAGGCGGTGCTTTTCTTCGTTTTTGGAGTATAAAAAATGAAAAAAAATATCTTAACCTTATTGGCTATCAGTTTGCCTGTCCTTACGCTATTGGGCTGTAGCTCAGTTGGTGTACATCCCGTCTCAATGGGTTCAGCTAAACCATCCAACTGCCCACTGGATCAATACGTCAGCGAAGGCGACATTGAGCACCCCTATGAAGTGGCGTGCATGATCACATCGAAAACAGGTACCACCTTGATGCACGACAAAAGTGCCTCGGCTGCAATAGATAATGCCCGTGCCGATGCTTGCGCTTGTGGCGCCGACGCCATCGTAATTGAAACTGCAGAGGAAGAAGGAATCACTTTGATGACGTGGGGCCAAGGAAAAGCACAGCTAAAAGCAGTTAGATATTTGGACTGAGAGGTAGCATTGTTTGCGATAGGTTCGTCAGCGTTTAGTTTTTATGTAAACTGGCTAAACAACGAATTACGCAACAAAAGGAATTCCCATGCAACGCCGTTTACTGGTTACGTCAATTTCCCTGGGCCTTTTCGCTGCTGCTACCACCGTGCTGGCCGAAACATCGCCGTTGGAACAGCAGATAAAAGATCTGCAGTCATTCCAGGTCATTGCCCACCGCGGCGCCAGCGGCCATGCACCGGAAAGCACAATGGCAGCCTATGAGCTGGCCCACGAATGGGACGTCGATTACTTGGAACTCGACGCTCAAATCACTTCGGACGGCGAGGTGGTGGTGTTTCATGATGACATCATTGATCGCACCAGTGACGGCGAAGGCGAGATCAATGATTACACGCTGGAAGAACTGAAAGCACTGGATACTGGCACGTGGTTCAACGAGCAAAACCCTGACAGTGCCGACACAGCCTTTGAAGGCGCTCAAATACTTACTTTGGATGAGTTATTGGAGCACTTTGGGCACGATGCACGCTACTACATAGAAACCAAGTCGCCGCAGTTGAACCCTGGCCTGGAAGAAGCGTTGGTAGCACTGCTCGAAGAGCATGACTTGATCGAGAGTGGTCGGGTCCTGGTCCAGTCTTTCGAGCAAGATAGTTTGCTAAAAGTGCACGAATTAAACGAGAACATCCCGCTTATTCAACTGGTCTGGTATTACCCCAGCGAAGAGGAGGATGGGCGATTGGTGGAGTGGACGGACGTGACACCGGGGCCAGAAGAGATCACCGATGAGGACTTCCAGGCAGTGGCGGATTATGCAGTCGGACTGGGCACCAATTTCATATACGAAGGCGAGGAAATGATTGGCGCTGACTTCATCCGTCAGGCGAACGACAACGGCCTACCGGTACATGTCTACACCATCAATGAAGCCGATGAGATGGAGCGTTTGATGGAAATGGGCGTCAACGGTCTTTTCACCAACTATCCTGATCGTCTGCTCGAACTCGTAGAGTAAGCCGCTTATAAGCACTCAGTACGCCCAGCCTGGCTGGGCGTTTTTGGTGAATCGCTTTACGCCCTGAAGTCAGTGGCCAGGTCGAGCTGCGCCACTACCTGTTCCACTCGTTTACGGTCATCCCCTTGTAGCGCTTTAAGCGGTTGAGGCAAGCAGGGTTGGCTGACCTTACCGGTTACCTCTGCAATGGTGGCCGCTACCCGCAAGCTGCCACCATATTCACGATAAAGCGCCCATAACGGCTCAAGCGCACTGGAAAGCGCATTAACCTGCTGGGCATCTCCCGCTTGAGCAGCCCGGGTCAGCGCCAGTGCTGTGTGGGGATAGAGCCCGCCAATAACGGAGTACCACGCATCACAGCCAGCGCTTAGCCCTGTAGCGGCGGCCGGATCCCCACTGATACCAATGGTGACCTCTGAAGGAATGAGTGCGCGCAGCCGCGCCACACGCTCACGCGCTTTCTCAATATCATTCACCACAGGCGGGATCTTGATAGAACGAACCTGTGGCAACTGAGCGATACGTCCGTGCAGCTCATCGCTGAAATCAAAATGGGTGGTGCCAGGATTGTCATACACGCATAGCGGAACACTCAGCGAACGGCTGACGGTTGCATAGAGCTCGTACACTTCATCGTCGGTCAGCTTTTGATAAGACACCGGCGCCAGCAATACCCCACTGGCACCGGCTTGCTGGGCACGTTCCGCATTAACCAGCACATCGCGAGTACGCAATGCGCCTATGCCTACGACAACAGGCACGCCCCCGGCGTTTTCGACACTGAGGTTAGCCACGCGGGCGCGCTCTTCAACGCTTAAATAGGCGTAGTTGCCGGTCGATCCCAGCACGCCAATGGAGTCCACACCAGCTGCGGCCAAGTGTTCCACTAAGTGAATAAACTCACGCTCTTGAATGCCGTGCTCGTTCATGGGAGTTAGCGGGAATGCACTCAGGCCGGTGAACATGGCGGATGATCCTTTTAGGATGGCAGAGGAAGATTTTCAAACGAACTTAATGCAATGAGTATCGCACAGACGCTTAGCCATTAAGTACAAGCTCTCATCAGCGACGGGAAGTATAAGCCAATCAAAATGGACAAAGTTGAATGGAAAAAAATCAAAAAACAACCGCCACCAAGAGCCCTCGCTCTTCTTTAACATAGCTACCTGTTATTTTTTTTGAATTGATGTAGTGTTTGTGTCCGTGCCGTATCGATACGGCACAGTTTTTTTGGTGCTTATCCCTTAGTTAAACAAAGGGCACTGAATATAAAAAACAACACCGATAGACCGCGAGGGAGAACACGTCATTAACTCATACACCGATAAAGTCCAAGATAGAACTGCATCGTGCATGAACCTGGCGTTCATCAATCAACCAGTAAGATACCGCCCATGCCTTCACCTGTCTTGAGCGGTTCTCTCATGCGATTGGCGTTACTGGCAATGGTCACCCTCATGTTGCTGGTGATGCTCACTTTCACATGCACAAATGCCATCGCTAGAGAAGCCCCTCTTTTTTTAGTCGCCCATCCTGACGTCGCCACCCGCTGGTTGAATCGCGATACTACCCGCGCGATTTTTGCGATGCGTCAACGCACATGGCCGGATGGCCAAGCGGTCAGGGTCTACGTTTTAAATAATAGTGATTCCGTGCATGCTCGCTTCACCAAAGAGCAGTTAGCGGTATATCCGCACCAGCTTCAGTTAGCCTGGGATCGCATGGTCTTCTCGGGAACCGGCCAAGCCCCTGACCGCGTCGCTGATCAGGCAGAGATGCGCGAGCACGTTGCCACGACACCCGGCGCCATTGGCTACCTAGAAAGGGAGTATCTGGATGATAGTATCCAAGTTATCTCAATGGAGTGAATACCGTGCTGTTGCCGCTCTGTTAGGCGTTGTTATATTAGGAGCTTCTACCCAAGCCCGTAGCGATGAAAACGTTAGGGATACTCTGCAGATGCATGGCTTTCTTAGTCAGGCGTTAGTCGTTACTGATGATAACGACTTTTTTGGCCCCAGCAGCCAAGATGAAGGTAGTTTCGAGTTCACCGAAATCGGTCTCAACGTCTCATTACGCCCTCACCAGGATGTGTTACTGGCCGCACAAATGTTAAGCCGACGTGCAGGTGGCGATAGCAGCGACGCTTATCCAGAGCTTGACTATGGCCTGATTGATTACCAAATGGTTTCCGATCAGCAGCGCACCTTTGGTATTCAGCTAGGCAGGATTAAAAATCCGTTTGGGTTCTATAATCAAACACG
>NZ_PJBT01000023.1:0-31289 GCF_002836035.1 Halomonas sp. MES3-P3E
TTTGACTTGGCTTGCCGCAGCGAGGAAGGCGTATTCTACGCATTTCCTGGTGGTTGTCAACCGCTGTGTTTAGCGGGTGAAGCGAGCGATAAAAAATGCGCTAACCTCCTGACAAACCAAGGCTTTTACACCTTATACACCGCTGGTAACGCTTGGCGTCCCCGGCAGCGGATGCGTACTTTACGGTTTCGCGGACGCGTTGGCAAGAGCTTTTTTAATATTGATAGTAGTAAGGCGCAAGCGACGCTTAATAGACATCGCGGAGCGAAGTTGGAACCAAAGAATCAGACCCGAGGTCGGCGATGCTATGGGCCCCGGTGAGTGTCATTGCTACCCGCATTTCCTTTTCGAATAACTCAAGCAAATGGGTAACGCCAGCCTCGCCGGCAGTGGCAAGAGCATAGATGTAGGCACGCCCAAGCAATACCGTGTCAGCACCCATAGCAATCATCCGCACGACATCAAGTCCGCTGCGTATACCAGAATCAGCCAGTATCGCTATGTCACCTTTAACCGCATCGGCGATAGCAGGCAAAGCACGCGCGGTAGAAAGTACCCCATCAAGCTGGCGTCCACCATGATTAGAAACAACAATGCCATCCGCGCCAAAGCGAACCGCCTCACGAGCGTCTTCGGGATCAAGTATGCCCTTGATGATCATAGGGCCATCCCAGAACTCCCGAATCCACTCCAGGTCTTTCCAGGAGATAGCCGGATCGAAGTTGTCACCAAGCCAGGCAATATAATCTTCAAGCTCCGTTGGCTTACCGCGATAATCAGACACGTTACCTAGATCATGAGGGCGACCATGAATACCCACATCCCAAGCCCAGAAAGGATGCATTGCGGCCTGAGCCATTCGCCGGATTGGCCCATACTTGCCGCTCATACCAGAGTGCGCATCGCGATAACGCGCCCCAGGCACCGGCATATCGACGGTAAAAACCAGCGTTTTGACGCCAGCGGCCTTAGCTTTCTCCAATGCATGCTTCATAAAGCCACGGTCTTTCAGCACATAGAGCTGAAACCAGATAGGCCGATCGACTGCCGAGGCTACTTCATCGATTGGACACACCGATACTGTCGACAGCGTAAACGGTATACCTTTATTAGTAGCTGCGCGCGCCGCCTGCACTTCACCGCGTCTTGCATACATGCCTGCCAACCCCACCGGCGCCAAAGCAATCGGCATGGCAAGGTTCTCACCGAACAGCTCGGTCTCCAGTGACAATGAAGACATATCCTTCAGCACGCGCTGACGTAACGCGATACCGGCAAGATCCTCGACATTATGCCGCAGCGTATGTTCGGTATAAGACCCGCCGTCCGCGTAATGAAACAAAAAGGGCGGGATACGGCGCTTGGCCGCTTGTCGGTAATCCGTGGATGCTGAAATGATCATGGCGAGCCCTATGCAGTGTATGCGTTTTACATCGACGCTCAATTGTTAGAATTGGTTTTACCAATTGACAAAAAAGTAACGCCAACATTAGTGAGGCGCCTTAAGCGTGTCAAACGATGATGCCGCTTTATAGCACCCCACTGCGCTATACTTTAGTTTAAAGCCGCTATTTATGGGCCTGACAACACCCCCTGCCCTAGAGACTCTTGAGCTAAGGCTTCAAAGCCCTTAATATTGGTCTTACCAATTAAAGGAGCCAACCAACATGAGCTACCCACCGCTCCGCCAGCAGCGCTTGGCCGATGTAATTACTGAGCGCCTAGAAGCCATGATGTTGGAAGGCAGCCTAAAACCAGGGCAACGTCTGCCTCCTGAGCGTGAATTGGCCGAACGCTTCGGCGTCTCGCGCCCTTCTTTACGTGAAGCAATCCAAAAACTAGCGGCTCGCGGTTTACTGACCAGCCGCCAAGGCGGCGGCACTTTTGTTAACGACGACCTCAGCAATGGTTATACCGACCCATTGCTGGAAATGCTTTCCCGCCACGACGAGTTCAACCTGGATTTACTCGAATTCCGTGATGCCATGGAAGGGATATCCGCTTATTACGCTGCACTGCGTTCAACACCCGCGGATAAGGCCGTTCTGATCCAGCGTTTTAAAGAGCTCGACGGCGGCTTCGCCGGTGCCGACCCTATTCAAGAAGCGAAACTGGATGCAGCGTTCCACCTTGCGATTGCCGAGGCTGCCCATAATGTTTTGCTGCTACATACCATTCGCGGCATTTTTCATCTGCTGGAGAAAAGCATTGTTAATAATCTCGCCCACTTGTTTGCCAAGGAAGGTTCACGCAGCCAATTAATGCAACAGCACCGCGCTCTACTCAATGCCATTTTAGAAGGGCGCGCAGAAGATGCCCGCACTCGCGCCCACGAACATCTAGTGTTTGTCGAAGAAGGATTGTTGGAAATGGCTCGGGCAGAGACACGCGCCCAGCGCGCCCTTCGCCGCGCCCAAGGCAATAGCAAGACACCGGCATGAACAGCGCTGCCATGACCAATCAAGCCCCGGCTCCTTTACCGCTACGTTGGCGGCGCCTGTGGCTACTGGTCATTTCGCTCGGCTTGCTGTTATGTGTTTGGCAGGCTGCTCACCTAGCGCGTGAGCAAGCGCTTTCCAACTTGCAGGACGATGCTGAAAACGAGCTGCGACTGTCTGCCGCCAACTTGAACGGCTATTTGCTGCGCTACGACTACCTGCCGCAAATGCTTGCTACCCGGGAAGGCGTGCAGCGCTTTCTGGCCTCTCCCGACAGCCAAGACCCAATGCCATTGAATATGCTACTGGATCGTTTCCGCTTCACAGCAGGCGTGTCGGACGTCTATCTGCTCAACCGCGATGGCGACACGATCGCCGCCAGCAATTGGCACCGCCCCAATACCTTTATCGGCCAGAACTATGCATTTCGTTCCTACTACACCGATGCCATTGCAGGCGGCCAGGGCCGTTTTTTTGGTTTGGGCATCAAGTCTCTTGAGCGGGGCTACTACTTTTCTTCGCCCGTGTGGCTAGACGACACCTCGCCAGATTCACAGCCAGACGGGGTGTTAGTGGTTAAAGTCCTGCTAGATGACGTTGAAGAGAGCTGGGCGGAACAGGATGCCGAGCTGTTTGTGACCGATAGCGACAACATCATTTTCATGGCCAGCCACCCAGAGCTGCGCATGAACGCACTTTACCCGCTCAGCGATGAACAGCGCCAAACACTGCACGACACTCGCCGCTACGCCATGGAGCCGCTGTCGCCTTCGGGTATAGAAGTCGATGCGCCTTACCGCCAGGGCAGTCAGCTGGTCAGTTTCTCCCAGGGCCCGCTAAGTAACGGCGACTACCTTAGCCTGACCCGGCATATTCCTGAGTTTGGCTGGCAAATGCATATTTTAAAGCCGCTAACACCAGTGATTAGTGCCCAATGGATTGCCGCCCTCATGGCAGGCGGCCTTTATGGTGTGGTAACGCTTGGTGTGGGCATTGGCTGGCAGCGTCTAAGGCTGCGTCGTGAGCGGGAAGCATTTGCCCAACGCGAGCGCAACACTTTGGCCCGCGTGCGTGACGAACTGGAAGTCAGCGTTGAACGCCGCACTCGTGACCTGGTGGCCAGTAATCAGCGCCTTTCCGATGAAATTGAAGAACGTCGCCGCGCTGAAGCCAACTTGCGTCAAACCCAGGATGAGCTTATTCAAGCCGCCAAACTGGCGGTATTAGGGCAACTCGCCGCGGGCATCAACCATGAACTCAATCAACCGCTGGCGGCTATTCGCGCCTACGCAGAAAACGCCCGTCGCTTTATCGCATTAGCCCGCCACGACAAGGCGGATGCCAACCTGGAACAAATTGTCGAGCTGACCGAACGCATGGCGGATATCAGCGCCCAGCTGCGGCAGTTTTCGCGCAAAAGCAGCGAACGCCAGGAGACGATATCGGTACAAGCTTGTATCGACTACGCCTTACGCCTGTTTCAGAGCCGCCTGCGCGAAGGCAATATCAGCATTATTCAGGATTGGCCCGATGAAACGCTGTGGGTAAAAGGCGACCTGGTGCGGCTGGAACAGGTGCTGGTTAACTTAATCGGCAATGCACTGCAGGCTATGAAAGGCGTGCCGACCCCACAACTGATCTTAGGGACGCATACCCACCAGCAGCAGGTCGTTATCAGCGTTACCGATAACGGCCCTGGCATTCCCGAGGAGCATTTAGGGCATATTTTTGAACCCTTTTTTACCACCAAGGCGCCAGGGAGTGGTTTGGGTCTGGGGCTTTCAATCTCTTCACGTATCATGGACGATCTAGGCGGCAAGCTGCAGGCTGCTAACCAACCCGAAGGGGGCGCCTGCTTCACCATTACCCTGCCCCACTCAACATTTACGCACCCCCAGGAGCGCACTCACTATGCATGAGCCGTCGACGCTGCCGGTCATGGTGATCGACGACGAACCGCATCTGCGGATCACCGCCAGCCAAACCCTCGAACTTGCGGGCTACACGCCCTACTGCTTTGAATCGGCAGAACAAGCGCTGGCGGCATTAACGCCGGACTTCCCCGGCGTGATTGTTAGTGATATCCGCATGCCGGGGATGGATGGCATGGCGTTACTGCATGAGCTACACAGCCGCGATGCCACCCTGCCGATTATTTTAATCACCGGCCATGGCGATATTTCTACCGCGGTAGAAGCGATGCGCGCAGGCGCCTGGGATTTTCTCGAGAAGCCCTTTGCCGGTGATCAACTGCTGGATGTGGTACGTCGTGGTATTGAAAAGCGCCAGCTCAGTTTGGAAAACCATCGCCTAAAAGCGGAACTAGAGGTGCAACAGGCCGCATTAGGGCCGCGGTTGGTAGGGCGCACACCGATCATTTCACGGCTGGCCTCGATGATTCAGCGCATCAGCCAAGTGGAAGCCGATGTATTGCTGTTTGGCGAGACAGGCACCGGCAAAGACCTGGTCGCCCGTGCCATTCACGAGCGCAGCGCCCGGCGTAACAGTCCGTTTATGGCCATTAACTGCGGTGCGGTGCCTGAAAACACCATTGAGTCAGAGCTGTTTGGTCATGAAAAAGGCGCCTTTACTGGCGCCGTAGAACGGCGCATCGGCAAGTTTGAACACGCTAATGGCGGCACGGTATTTTTAGATGAAATTGAATCGATGCCCATGGCGCTGCAGGTCAAACTGCTGCGGGTACTGCAAGAGCGCAGCGTCGAGCGGCTAGGCGCCAATGAAACCGTTCCGCTTAATATCCGCGTGATTGCGGCCACCAAAGTCGATCTCAAAACCGCCTCTGAAGAGGGAAATTTTCGCGAAGATCTATACTACCGGCTGAACGTGGTTACCCTGCCGCTGCCCGCGCTGCGTGAGCGGCGCGAAGATATTCCTTTACTGTTTCAACACTTTGCCGTGGTGGCTGCCAACCGCAGCGGGTTGGAAGCGCCAACCCTAGACAGCCCCGCCATTGCCGCCCTGCTGGCCCACGACTGGCCCGGCAATGTACGTGAGCTGCGTAACCTTGCTGAGCGTTATGTGCTGCTGGGTGCTGCTTTTGATTACCGCCTGGACGCGCTGCTGGAAGGGGTCAACGCCGATACCGAAGAGCTCACTCTGCCGCGCCAGGTAGAGCTGTTTGAAAAGAGCCTGATCAGCCAATCATTGGCGCGCTACCACGGCCGGGTAACCGACGTGTGTCGCCACTTAGGCATTCCGCGCAAAACCTTTTACGACAAACTTAAAAAGCATGGACTCAACGCCGACGACTACCGCCACAGCAGCGAGCCTTGATGCAGCAATTCACCCAATACCGACCAGGGCGGCACCCAGGGAATTAGCGTAAACGTCGCAATCAGCATCAACAGATTGGACATCGGCCGACGGCTATCACCTAACTTCAGCGCCGTTCCAAACGAACGCTTTAGCCGGGCACCCTCCAGGTCAACGCTATATATTTCATCCAAACTCAGATGAATCAAAAAACCGACCAACGTGGCAGCCCCGTGGGACCAGGCCAACCACGCTGGCTGGCCGAGTAAGTTAAAACTAAACGCGGCGGCCAGTAGGCTACATAGCCCACCTGCCAGCAGAGAGTGCCAAATACCGCGGTGAACGGTCAGTCGCGAAAATAGTACGCCCGCCAAATAGCGAACACAGAAGTAGATCCCACCACAGGCAACCAACAGCGCACCAGGCGTTAGCCAGGGCTGGAGCAACAGTGCCCCCAGCACCAAGGCAGGCACTGAAAGTAGGTTAAATATCAAACGGATAGAGTGAGAACGGTCGGCATCAATATCGGGCAGAATGCCACCAAACGTGACCAACGCAATCATCACCACCGCCTGGGAAGGCGGCCACCATTGGCCTTTCCAGCCTGCGTAAGCTACTAGCATGCCGCCCGCCGCTGCTACCGTAATATGCGTGCGAAAATTAGCCATGACGCGGCATCCCAGAGTCTGCAAAACAGAAAACTGTATAAATTAACAGATTTCTTGCGGCCGCGACATGACTTATTTAGAAAAAAGGTTGGCTGAGCAACTGCTTAGGCTTTTCTAAGAAAAATGATTAAAGAGACGCTTCTGCCAAGAAACGGTCTTTTAATTTGACGTAGTTACCGGCGGTATAGGGGAAGAAAGCGCGCTCTTTATCTTTCAGCGGCCGCATCGCTTTGGCCGGATTACCAGCATACACATAACCACTTTCCAAATGTTTACCCGGCGTGACGACAGCACCCGCGGCGATAATGACCTCGTCCTCGACGACCGCGCCATCCATCACAATCGCGCCCATCCCTACCAGTATCCGGCTGCCCAGCGTGCAGCCATGCAGAATCGCTTTATGGCCGATCGTCACGTCGTCCCCAATGGTGAGCGGAAAGCCGTCGGGGCTGAAGTCACTTGCGTGGGTAATATGCAGCACGCTGCCATCCTGCACGCTCGTTCGTGCGCCGATACGAATACGGTGCATATCGCCACGAATCACCGTCATTGGCCACACGGAGCAGTCGTCACCCAGCACCACATCTCCAATGACCACGCTGGCCGGATCAATATAAACACGCTCACCCAATTGGGGTTCGATACCTTGATAGCCTCTTAGCGCACTGCTCATCACTCGCTCCTGAAATGTTGGAAGGAAAACGTAGAGAACTTGACCAACCCACTATAGCAACCCGGCCAATAGAACAATAAAGGTCAGCGGAATCGACACCCAGCGGATGATATTACGCCACACTAAGTAGCCGCTCTCACCAACACCTAACGCGCTGACCACCCTTTCACGTGGCATGATCCAAGCCGCAAAAATCGCGATTAGCAGGCCACCCAGTGGCAGAAAAACATCCGGCGGTATACTGCTAACCAGCTCAAAGACGTTGCGCCCGAACAGCGGCCGAAACTCAGCCAGGGAGGAGAAGGAGAAGGCTGATAATAGCCCGATCAACCAGACGCTGAGCGCTACGATCGCCGTCGAAATACTCCGACGCAGCCCCAGCCCTTGCAGCGTGGCGACCATCGGCTCCGCCAGATTAATCGCCGATGTCCAGGTGGCCAACAGCAGCAGTAAAAAGAACACGCTTAGCCATACCGAGCCCCATGGCAGCTCAGAAAAGGCGATAGGCAACGTCACAAACATCAAGCCCGGGCCGTCGGCAGGGTCCATACCCTGAGCGAATACCACTGAGAAAATAGCGATCCCCGCCAGTAACGCCACGCTGATATCGAGTACTGCGACCGCAACCGCCGCCTTGGGTAAGCTTTGCTCTTCCGGCATATAAGCGCCATAGGCCATTAATGCACAGGCCCCCACCGCCAACGTGAAGAAGGCATGGCCCATGGCATGCACCACTACCGATGGTGTCAGCGCCTCGAAAGAGGGTAAGAACAGCCACGCCAGCGCCGTACCAAAACCATCGGTCGTCGCGGCATAGCCCGCCAGTAGCAGCAACAACAGATACAACAGCGGCATCAGCAGGTTGTTCAACCGCTCCAGCCCCTTGGCAACGCCCGCCGCGACTACGCTCATGGTCATAAATAGAAACAGCGAGTGATTAAAAATCAGCAGCCCCGGATTGGCTAAAAAAGATTCAAAGCTGGCACCGATCTCAGCGGCACTCGCGCCATTAAAGTTGCCGTTAACGGAGGCCACCAGAAACTCAATCGACCAGCCGGATACCACCGAGTAGAACGATAAAATGCAGAACACGGTGAGCGCCCCGAACAACCCTAGCCAGCGCCAGTGCGGGGAAGCCCCCGCCTCGGCCGCCAAGGCCCCCAGCGCCTGCATCGGCCCACGCCGACCGGCACGGCCAATCAGGATCTCGGCCATCATTACTGGAATCCCCAGCAGCAGCACGAACGCCACGTAAATCAGCAAAAAGGCCGCGCCACCATTCTCCCCTGCCACATAAGGGAAGCGCCAGATGTTGCCTAACCCCACCGCAGCACCTGTTACCGCCAAGATAAAGGCCCGTTTCGACCCCCAGCGCTCCAGCGTCTCGCTCATCACATGCTCCTGCCATTGGTGGCAATAAAAGGCGGCAAGACTAGCAGGCGCTTGCGTGCAGGCCAAACCCTAAGCGTAAACCCGGATATTAAACATCGTTATTATAGTTATTGAAGCGAACATTGAAACGCAGCCCCACCGCCCGCACTGTGTCATTATTATTGCGCGTTTTGCGCTTCCTATACGGTTTTAAAATTGCTGCCACCTGAGGTGCCTATGTCCACCAACCCGCTGCTTGAAACGCACGAGCTACCCCCCTTTGCTGAGATTCGCGCCGAGCATGTGGAGCCCGCTGTGGAAACGCTGCTTAGCGAGAGCCGCGAAGCCATTGACCGCCTCGCCGAACAGGCAGCCGCCGCCCCGCCAAGCTGGGAGAATTTTGCGGTGCCACTCGAAGCCGTCAATGACCGGCTGACTAAAGCATGGTCACCGGTCTCGCACCTTAACGGCACCATGAACTCTCCAGAATTGCGCGAAGCATATCAGGCATGCCTTGAAAAACTCTCCGCTTTTGGCACCTGGGTTGGACAACACGAAGGGCTGTTTCATGGCTGGCAAGCGCTAAAAGAAGGCCCGGCCTGGGAAACCCTGGATGCCGCACAGCGGCGTACTGTTGAGAATGCGCTGCGCGATTTTCGTCTGGCCGGTGTCGACCTTCCCGCAGACAAAAAAGCCCGCTACGGCGAGATTCAGTCGCGGCTCTCCATGCTGTCAAACCAGTTCTCGAATAACGTGCTGGATGCCACTCAAGCATGGCATAAAGATATCGACAGCCAAGAAGCCTTAGCAGGTGTACCCGAAAGCGCCCTTGAAACATTAAAAGCGACTGCCGAAGCGAAAGGCGTGGCGGGCTACCGTATTACCCTGGATTTCCCCAGTTTTTTCCCGGTGGTTAGCTACGCTGACAACCGCGAGCTGCGTCGCGAAGTGTATACCGCCTTCGTTACCCGCGCCTCAGACCAGGGCCCTGATGCGGGTAAGTTTGATAATGCCGCGATCATGGAAGAGATACTGGCGCTACGTAGCGAAATTGCCCAACTACTCGGCTTTGACACCTACGCTGATTATTCGCTGACTACCAAAATGGCAGAGTCCCCCGAGCAGGTACTCGACTTTCTCAACGACTTAGCCCGCCGGGCGCTTCCCCAGGCGCAAGAAGAGTTTGCCGAGCTAAGTACTTATGCCCGTGACGAACTTGGCCTGGAGGCGTTAGAACCGTGGGATGTTGCCTACGCCAGTGAAAAATTGCGCGAAGCGCGCCATGCTATTTCTCAAGAACAGCTGCGCCCTTACTTTCCCGCGCCACGGGTGGTCGATGGCTTGTTTCAGGTGGTTGAGCGTCTTTATGGCGTGCGCTTTGAAGAAGATACCGAAGCGCCTCGCTACCACCCTGACGTACGCTATTTCCGCATCACCGAAAACGGCCAGCCGATTGCCGGTTTTTATCTGGATCTATACGCCCGTGAAGGCAAACGGGGCGGCGCTTGGATGGCTGATTGCCGCGTGCGGCGTCAAACAGAGCAGGGCCTGCAATTGCCGGTCGCCTTTTTAACCTGCAACTTCACGGCCCCGGTAGGCGGTCGACCTGCGCTGCTCACCCATGATGAAGTCACCACCCTGTTCCATGAGTTTGGTCACGGCCTTCACCATATGCTGACCAAACAGGATATTGCCGATATTTCCGGCATTAATGGCGTTGCCTGGGATGCCGTCGAACTGCCCAGCCAGTTTATGGAAAACTACTGCTGGGAGCGCGAAGGGCTAGACTTGCTCGCCAAACACGTTGATAGCGGCGAACCACTGCCCGCCGAGCTGCTTGAGCGCCTGCAAGCGGCTAAGAATTTCCAATCCGCCATGGGCATGATGCGTCAAATCGAGTTCTCACTTTTTGATTTACGACTGCACCACGAGTTGAGCGCTCCCAGCGCCAGCGACGTACAAAACTTGTTAGATGAAGTGCGCGATGCCGTATCAGTATTGCCGAAAGTAACGTACAACCGCTTTCAGAATAGCTTTGGTCACGTATTTGCCGGGGGCTACGCTGCCGGTTATTACAGCTATAAATGGGCGGAAGTGCTCTCGGCGGATGCCTGGAGCGCCTTTGAAGAGGCCGGTATCTTCGACCCTGAAACAGGACAGCGCTTTCGTTGTGAAATCCTCGAACAGGGCGGTGCCCGAGACGCGGCGGATCTGTTTGTTGCCTTTCGTGGCCGTGAACCCAGCGTCGAACCGCTGCTGCGCCACTGCGGCATTCGCGCTGCTTAAATTTTTTAAACCCTTTCCCATGCGTGGCACCTTGGGTGCCACGCGTTTGGAGTTTTGAATGTCGACTGTTAAACGCTTTATCGCCGGTGTTACCTGCCCGCGCTGTGCGGCGATGGATCGTATCCGCGCCTGGGAACAAAACGGCATCCGTTATCGCGAGTGCGTCAGCTGCGATTTTTTTGAGCAACTGCCCATCGAAGAAGATGCGCTTACTGAGATGACCACTAGGGTCAACCAGGTTCGTGATGATCAGAAACAGCAGGATGTGCAACCCGTACGCATTATGGATCCAGGCAAGTCTTCCCGCTAATTCCCTCCTCTCGCACTGGTCGTATCAGAAGAGCGCAGCAAGTGTGCGGTTATCCGCACACTTAAAAGCCGTTGCCGTGCGAACAACCGGACACAATAGCGAAAAGCCCTTTCCACCAAAGTTGAATAAAAAAATTATAAGCATTTGATTTTAAAGAAATAAATATAAGCTGGCACAACTATCGCTGTTATAACTGCTGCATAGCCTGATTAATGCCGTTCGATGAGCGCTATTACTCGGAATCATCAGACTATAACCCCAATAACAGCTAGGAACTTTCGCCATGCGCAATCAAATGCCTAAAACGTTCACTCTTCTCGCCAGCAGCGCCCTGCTTGTGGCGGCTGCCAGCAGTGCTCAAGCTCAAGCAGACCGTTCCGGTTGGCCTGACAACTTCACTGTAGGTACCGCAAGCCAAGGCGGCACTTACTTCGTTTACGGTTCAGGCTGGGCAAACTTTATTGCTGATGAGCTGGGTGTATCGGGTGGCGGTGAAGTCACCGGTGGCCCTACTCAAAACCTGGCACTCGTGCACACGGGCGACATGGCATTTGGCTTAACCACCATGGGTCCCGCTTCTGATGCCATTAAAGGCGAAAGCCCACTGGCGCCTGGTATGAAGATGGACAATGTATGCGCCATGTTCCCCATGTACGAAACGCCGTTCTCCATTACCGCGCTTGCTGACAGCGGCATTGAGTCAATCTCCGATATTCCGGATGGCGCACGTATCGGTTTTGGTCCGGCTGCCTCAACGTCTGACACTTACTTCCCGGCCATTTTAGAAACCTTGGGCGTTGACTTCGAGCGCCGTAACGGCGGCTGGTCAGACCTGGGCGGTCAGTTGCAGGATGGCCTACTTGACGTTGTTGCCTTCGCTGCGGGCATTCCGATCCCGGCAGTTAGTCAGTTGGAAGTACAAACTGACGTCAACATCATCGAATTTAATGAAGAAGAGTTAGCTACGGTACTGGAAAACTACCCAGTCGCTGAATTCATGATCCCGGCGAACACTTATACAACGCTTGAAGAAGATGCTCGCGCTGTCTCCATGTGGAACTTCGCTATCGCTGGCTGTGATCTGCCGGAAGACTTCGTTTATGAAGTCACCAAAGCCACCATGGAAAACAACGACCGTATGCGCTCTGTGCACCGTAGTGCTGAAACCACCATTCCAGAAAACATCAAGCACAACACCGTGCTGCCGTTCCACCCCGGTGCTGCTCGCTGGTATGAAGAGAACGGCTATGAAATTGCTGATGACATGATCAACTAAGCAACCTTAAACCGTTCTAACTGCCCCGTTTCCGGTTTCGCCGGGCGGGGCAGCTTTCGCTGCTCCCCCCCCTTTGTCTGCTTTTGCTGTGAGGGTGAACTCTAATGAGTCACAAAACCGACCAAGAACCCACTGGCCTCAAGGATGATGCCCACGCGGCTTCTGCGATACCAGAGTCTATTGCTGATGGTGTCGATGACGACGTTGTTGAACCCAATCGCCGCCTGTTTACGGGCTGGCAATTCTTGCTATTTGCGGCATTAGCGATCGCTTACTCAAGTTTCCATCTGATTTCACTCAACGTGTATCCGATGGAAACCTGGTCGTTTCGTATCGTACACATTGCCGGTGCGCTTATTCTGGGTTACGGGCTATTTGCCGGTGCCCGCTTTGCCGAGGACGATCATCAGGCGTCAGGCGCCTGGATTAAGTGGGTTAGCTATGCGCTACTGATCCCCGCTGCCTATACCTTGGCGCAAGTTTTCGTGATGTACCAAACGCTCAGCGGTAGTGCCATGCGCATCGACCCAAGTGTCGAAAACTGGCACTACGGCTATCCGCTCATGGCGACCACGGCGGGTGCGATTGTGCTGTCATGGTTTTACCGTCAAGCTCGGCACCGCTTCAACCCTGCCGATTTGGTGCTGATGGTTTGCGCGATGGCGAGCGCAGGCTATTTGCTAGTGGCTTATAACACCAATATCCGTATGTCGACGGGTACGTCGTTTGCGCCGTCAGGTATTTCCTGGGCGGCCATCGCAGGTTCTCTGCTGATTCTAGAACTTACTCGCCGAGTAGCTGGTTTAGCGTTAGTGGTGATTTCCGCAGTCTTTTTGACCTACGTTTTCGCCGGTCCTTATTTACCGGGCTTTTTGGGCTATCCGGGCCTGTCACTGCAGCGTTTCTTCAGCCAGGTGTACACCGATGCCGGTATCCTCGGGCCCACCACGGCAGTGTCATCGACCTATATTATTCTGTTCATCATTTTTGCCGCATTTCTTCAAGCTTCGAAAGTCGGCGACTACTTCGTTAACTTTGCCTTTGCCGCAGCGGGTCGTGCTCGCGGTGGCCCCGCTAAAGTGGCTATTTTCGCCTCTGGCCTGATGGGCATGATCAACGGCACATCGGCGGGTAACGTGGTTTCTACCGGCTCCCTGACCATTCCTTTGATGAAGAAAGTCGGTTATCCCGCGCGTAGTGCGGGTGCCATCGAAGCCGCCGCTTCAACCGGTGGGCAGATCATGCCGCCAATCATGGGTGCTGGCGCGTTCATCATGGCTGAAGTGACCGGTATTCCGTATACCGAAATTGCCATTGCGGCGATCATTCCTGCCATCCTCTATTTTGCCTCTATCTACTTTATGGTCGACTTTGAAGCCGCCCGTAAAGGCATGCGTGGCATGCGCAAGGATGAGATCCCGCTGTTCTCGAAGCTGGTGAAACAGGTTTACCTGTTTGCGCCCATTATTATCCTGATTGTCGCGCTGTTCATGGGCTACTCGGTTATCCGAGCGGGCACCCTGGCAACCGCTTCAGCCGCCGTTGTGAGCTGGATTTCGCCCAATAAAATGGGCCTTCGTGCAATCCTTAAAGCCCTGCAGATTGCGGGCACCATGTCGATTCAGATTATCGCCGTGTGCGCCTGTGCGGGCTTAATCGTCGGGGTGATTTCACTGACGGGTGTCGGTGCACGCTTCTCATCGCTGCTGCTTGGTTTAGCCGGTGTCAGCCAACTGCTAGCGCTTGTGTTTGCCATGTTGATCAGCATTTTGTTGGGGATGGGCATGCCGACCACCGCCGCCTATGCGGTGGCCGCGTCCGTCGTTGCGCCAGGCCTAATCAATATCGGTATTGAGCCACTGATCGCGCACTTCTTCGTGTTCTATTTTGCCGTCGTGTCGGCGATCACCCCGCCCGTTGCCTTGGCCTCTTATGCAGCCGCCGGCATTTCTGGCGACAACCCCATGGGCACGTCAGTGGCGTCGTTCAAGATTGGCTTGGCCGCGTTCATTGTGCCGTTTATGTTCTTCTACAGCCCGGCCATGCTGATGGAAGGCTCGCCGATGCAGATCTTGCGTGTTGGGGTGACTGCAACGCTGGGGATTGTTCTGCTGTCGGGCATGGTACAAGCGTGGTTCTTTGGACCGGTTAATGCTTGGCAGCGCGTTGTCATGCTGGTGGGGGCGATGTTTATGATCTACGGCGGTATCTATACCGACGTCCTCGGCCTCGCGATTGGTATCGTGCTATTCGTTATGCAGCGCAAGCTACACGGCGGTGGTAATAAAACAGCGCAAGCTGGCTGAGTGGTTTAAGCCGCTAAATACGAAGCGTAAAAAAACCCCGCTCAACGTTGTTGAGCGGGGTTTTTAGTTAAGCGCCAACCAGTAATAAAGGGGCTTAGTCAGTCAGGTTGTCGACGACCTTCAGCACCGGTGCGGCTTGGTTAAGGGTATAAAAGTGCAGGCCTGGCGCACCACCATCCAGCAACCGTTGGCAAAGACGGCTCACCACATCGGTGCCAAAAGCGGCAATCGCTTCGCTGTCATCACCATACGATTCCAACTGCTTGCGAATCCAGCGCGGGATCTCGGCACCACAGGCGTCAGAGAAACGCGCCAGCTTGGTGTAGTTGGTAATCGGCATAATGCCGGGGATAATCGGCTGCTCAACGCCGAGCGCGCGGGCTTTATCAACGAAGTTGAAATAGGCATCGGCGGTGAAGAAGTACTGGGTGATGGCCATGTTGGCCCCCGCCTTCATTTTACGCGCGAAGTTTTCCACATCCTTATCAAGATTAGGCGCCTGTGGATGAGATTCAGGATAAGCGGCTACGGCGATATCGAAATGGTCACCGGTTTCCGTGCGAATAAACTCAACCAATTCGTTGGCATAACGTAGCTCACCAATGCTTCCCATACCGGAGGGCATGTCACCACGCAGCGCTACCAGGCTATCCACGCCCTCTTCCCGGTACTGCGCCAGCAGGTCGCGCAGCTGAGCTTTTTCACTTCCAATACAAGAAAGGTGCGGCGCGGTGGTGATGCCACTCTCGCCGACCGCACGCACTACCTCGCGGGTACGCGCCTGAGTCGACCCACCGGCGCCGTATGTCACCGAGAAAAAACGCGGTTTGCGGGCGGCCAGCTCATCACGAACGTGGATCAGCTTGTCGCGCCCAGCATCGGTATTGGGCGGGAAGAACTCAAAGCTGATGCCTAACGGATGCTCGTGGCTGCTCATGGGATTTCCTTTTTAGATCAATAGTGATGATATTTGGGGTATTCTCGCTGTTCCATTGCGCTGGGGCTAATGAAAGATTTCACGCTCGGCCTTTAATTCGGCTCATGTTCGTCAGTCACCACATATTTTACGGGAGGGTAAATGGATATTGCACCTGCGGCCCTGGTTGGGCCACTACTGATGTTACTGAGCTATGTGGCGTTAGGCTGGCTCGCCGCCCAACGGCTTAAACTGGATCCTCGCCCGATTGCCACGCTATTGGTTTACCTGATTGCCCCCTTTACCATTTTCCGTGCATTGATGAACGGTGGCCCGACACCTGACTATTTGCTGCTGACATTAGCGCTGTTCATTTTGGCGAGCCTCATGGCGCTGGTGGTACAACGCATTACGCGCCACCGTTTTGGTGAACATGAAGCCGCCCTGCTGGCGTTCTCCTCAGGGACGGGCAACACCGGCTATTTCGGGTTGCCGATCGCGCTAATCTTGCTGCCCCCCGAGGGCGTCACTCTTTACCTGTTCTGCATGCTGGGGATCAATATCTACGAATTTACCGTAGGCTTTTACCTTAGCGCGCGCGGGCGCTTTTCAGTGCGTGAGAGCTTGATCAAAATTTCACGTCTACCGCTTATTTACGCCTTTTTATTAGCCTTAATGCTTAGCGCTTTGGAAGTAACCATCCCCACCGCGGTAATGAGTTCGCTACAAGTCTTCCCCGCTACGTATACGCTACTGGGCATGATGATCATTGGCATGACGCTCAGCCAAGTAACGCTTGCCGCCTGGGACTCACGCTTTGTAGCCACCTGTCTGGGCCTTCGCTATCTGCTCTGGCCGCTCGTCATGTTGGGAGCTGCTTTAATACTACAGTGGGTGGCACCTCTTTCCACGGAACTGGCCTTGGCACTGCTGTTGATAGGCGTGGTACCCATGGCTTCCAACGTAGTGGTGGTGGCCATGGAGCTGGGTATTCAGCCACAAAAAGGCGCGTTAGCCGTGCTGGTCACCACACTGCTCGCGCCGCTGCTGATTCCGCTTTATCTCGGTTTGATGCTGCGTCTCACCGGGCTTGGTTAGTGAGTGAGTTAGCTAAAACCCTGCAACCCCCGCCTGCTGCAACTGCCGAGCCATGCGCTGCACGTCGGGGTGGCTGAAAAACGCTACCAGCGCATCAGCACGAACCCGACCGACGCCAGGAACGGCTTGCCACTCTTCGCGCTGGTAGCCTGCTAACTCATCCCAATCCCCACGAACTGACTCGCTACCCGGCGGCGCCCCCAGTGCACTCAGCCATGCCGAAAACGGCCTGCTACGGGCAACCTGAAACTGCTCAATGAGCGCAGCGGCAGTGACCTCACCAATGCCATACGCCAGCTTTAGCTGACGTGGTTCAACCTCCAACCAGTCCAGTAAATGAGTGACTACGCCCGCGTCCATCAGCGCTTGCCAGGTACCTTCACCAATACCCTGCATGCCAAGCTGCTCGCCAAGATGGGTGAGCCGCGCCAGCAACTGGGCATCGCAGCCAAGGGTTAATTCAAAGCAGCTCAGCAGGTTAAAGCGCTGGGGTGAAGGCGGAGTCAACGGCGAGCGCTCCTGGGTATGCCACACCACCTCGCTTAACTGGGGAATCGTTAACCCGCCCAAGAAGATCGCCACTTGATCGCCAGGTCGAACATCCAGTGCTTCCCAGCGCTCCAGCGAGCCTAACGAAACACGGCTGATGCGACGCCCCTCCAGCTGTACCGGGTTAAGCCACACCAGCGGCGTCACACGGCCGGTACGCCCTACGCGAAATTCAATGCCGCGTACTTCCGCTAGCGCCTGCTGAGCGGGGTATTTCCAGGCAATGGCCCACTCCGGCGGTGACGATGACCAGCTCCGTACGCCAGGGCGCTCGGCTTGTTTGATGACCACGCCGTCGGTGGCAAACGGCAGCGGGCCGTTGAACCAGCTATCGCGCCAGTAAGTGGCATCACGTCGGTCATCTAGCGGCTGGGTATAGCTGGCAGTATCAAAGCCCAGCGCGGTAAGACGCGCTAAACGCTCGTCCATACCAGTAGGCCCGTCGGGCCAATCCCAAACAAACAGGCCAATACGCTCAAGGGTGGCCACGGTAGGTGAGGACTGCGCCATTGCTCCCGCCACGGCGCCCCGGGCACCCGATGCGGGTGACCGTGACTGCACGTGCTGGGTTAGCCGCCAGTACAATTCGCCTTGGAGCACCGCAGAAATAGGCTCAGGCAGCGTACTGGGAACAGCGGGTAACTGGCGCGCCCGACTCGTCCAGTTTTGGCCCCGCTCGCCATCGCCACGGCTAACGGCTTCGACCAATTCGCCATCGACATAGCGCAGCGTAATCGCCACGCCGTCTACCTTGGGTTGAATCCATAGGTCTTCGCGGCGGCTGGTAAAGCGCCTGACTCCGTCGTCATCGGCTTTAGTAAGCCCACGCTGCGCCGCCGGATGATCGAGAGTACCGCTGCTTCGGGTAACTCGCGAAAGCGGGCGATGGGCTGGTGAATTACCTAAGCAACGTTGCCAAGTGGCTAGGCGCTCTACGGCTTGGTCGTAGAGGGCGTCATTGATCAGCGTGACGCCCTCGTCATGGTAGGCTGTGTCCCAGCGTTGAACCTGCTCGGCCAGTGCTTGGCTTTCGCGAGTCAAGCGCTCCTTCGACCAATCAGGGCACTCGGCAGCCTGTGCGGAAAACGTGACAAGCCCGATAAGGCTAGCGAATACCCACGCAACGAGACCACTTGCCATCTTGCCCCTCCTCTTCACACGAATCGTTAGCAAATAGACTTAGCCTAACGCAGGGCTTCGAAGCAGCGCATAAAAAAAGCCCCCGGCCGGAGCCAAAGGGGCGATTTCATACATTGCTTACAAACGCAGTAGCGAATGTCTTACAAATTGGCCGCCTTGCGCAGCGCATCGGCTTTATCAATTTTTTCCCACGGAAAGGCGGTAAAGGTTTCGGTATGTTCCTCGCCTTTATCATCGCTCCAAGTGTAGCTGTGCTCGAACGGCGCGCGACCAAAGTGGCCGTAAGCGGCAGTGAGCTGATACATCGGGTGGAGCAGGTCGAGCATTTTGGTGATTGCGTAAGGGCGCAGATCGAAATGCTCGCGAACCAGCGCAACGATCTGTTTATCGTCAATTTTGCCGGTACCAAAGGTATCGATCGACACGGAAGTGGGTTCGGCCACACCAATGGCGTAAGAGACCTGAATCTCACACTTGTCTGCCAGGCCCGACGCAACAATATTTTTAGCCACATAGCGACCCGCGTAGGCGGCGCTGCGGTCAACTTTAGAGGGGTCTTTGCCTGAAAATGCACCACCACCGTGACGTGCCATGCCGCCGTAAGTATCGACGATGATCTTACGCCCCGTTAGGCCACAATCGCCTACCGGGCCGCCAATGACGAACTTGCCGGTCGGGTTAATGTGGTACTGGGTGTGCTCATCCAACCATTCAGCGGGGATCACTTGCTCAATGACCTCGCGCTTGATCATTTTACGCAGATCTTCCTGATCGATGTCAGGATCGTGTTGCGTGGAAAGCACGATGGCATCGACACCGCAAGGCTGGCCTTCGGCATTATAGCGGAAGGTGACCTGGCTCTTGGCATCCGGGCGCAGCCACGGCAGTAGGCCATTTTTACGCAGTTCGGCCTGACGCTCGACTAAACGGTGCGAGTAGTGGATCGGCGCGGGCATAAACGAATCAGTTTCGTTGGTCGCGTAGCCAAACATTAAGCCCTGATCGCCTGCGCCCTGATCTTCCGGCTTGGTACGGTCGACGCCTTGGGCAATATCGACACTCTGCTTACCGATCAGGTTAACCACGCCACAAGTCGCGCCATCAAAGCCGACATCAGACGAGTTATAGCCGATGCTGATAATCACATCGCGCACGAGAGTTTCTAAATCAACCCAGGCGGAGGTGGTAATTTCGCCGGCAATGATCGCCACCCCGGTTTTTACCATGGTTTCACAGGCAACACGCGCCTGTTTATCACGGGCGATGATGGCATCTAACACCGCGTCAGAGATCTGATCGGCAATCTTATCGGGATGACCTTCGGAGACGGACTCGGAGGTAAACAGGGAATATTCGCTCATCGCGCACTCGACCCTCTGTATGACGGCTGTCTCTAATCCACAGCATCAGCAGGAAATCATGGCAGGTAACTCCTGCCCGTAAGAGAAGCGGCAGCACCACTTTCTCCACCACTTCGGGGGGCAGAGTCTACACGCTGTCGGCGATGCTTCCCAGAACGCGCTTACCAGAATTTGCCATCATATTTGCCGCAACATGGGAAGTCAGCGACAATAGCGGCTTTATAATTTCTGTTTCCAGGCGAGGAGCACCCCCATGCCATCCCGTTTTGAGCTAGCCAATGCCATTCGCGCGCTTTCCATGGATGCCGTTCAGAAGGCCAAGTCCGGCCACCCTGGTGCGCCCATGGGCATGGCGGATATTGCCGAGGTGCTATGGAATGACTACCTCAAGCACAATCCCGAAGACCCCAAGTGGGCCGATCGTGATCGGTTCGTGCTTTCCAATGGTCACGGCTCCATGCTGCTTTACTCTCTACTGCACCTAAGCGGCTATGAGCTAAGCCTGGAACAACTGCAGAATTTCCGCCAGCTGCACTCGCCCACCGCGGGCCACCCGGAATTCGGCTACGCGCCGGGCATTGAGACCACCACCGGCCCGCTCGGCCAGGGCTTTGCCAATGCGGTAGGCTTTGCGATTGCAGAAAAAACCCTGGCGGCGCAGTTCAATCGCCCTGGCCACAGCATTGTTGATCACCACACCTGGTGTTTCCTGGGTGACGGCTGCTTGATGGAAGGCATCTCCCACGAAGCGGCCTCACTAGCGGGTACCCAGCAGTTGGGTAAATTGATCGCGCTTTATGACGACAACGGCATCTCCATTGATGGCGAAGTCGAAGGCTGGTTTACCGACGATACCGCCAAGCGTTTTGAAGCTTACGGCTGGCACGTGGTACCGAATGTCGATGGTCACAAGCCCGAAGAAGTAAAAGCCGCTATTGAGCTGGCCAAGAGCCACGACGATAAGCCGAGCCTGATTATTTGCAAAACCATCATCGGTTTTGGCGCGCCCAACAAGCAGGGCAAAGAGGAAGCCCACGGTGCGGCATTGGGTGATGACGAAGTCGCCCTGGCCCGCATCCAGCTTGATTGGCCCCACGCTCCGTTCCATATCCCTGAGCCCATCTACTCCGCCTGGGATGCCCGTGCCGCTGGAAAAGCAGCCCAGCAGGCGTGGGATGAGCGCTTTGCTCGCTATGCCGAGGCCTTCCCCAGCGAAGCGCGGGAGTTTAAGCGCCGAATGAAGCGCCAGCTGCCCACCGAACTTGCCACTGAAGCACTGATCGAGCAGGCCCAAGAACGCGGAGAGACCATCGCGTCTCGCAAAGCTTCCTTTGAAGTGTTGAATACGATTGGCCCGCAAATGCCGGAACTGCTGGGTGGCAGTGCCGATTTGGCGCCCTCCAACCTGACCTTCTGGAAAGGCGCCAAGGCGATCACTCCAGAAGACGCCAGCGGTAACTACCTGCACTACGGTGTCCGTGAGTTTGGCATGGGAGCCGTCATGAACGGGATCGCTCTGCACGGCGGTCTGGTACCTTACGGCGCGACCTTCCTGATCTTTATGGAGTACATGCGTAACTCGATCCGCATGGCGTCGCTGATGGGCCAGCAGGTGATTTACGTCTTTACCCACGACTCCATTGGCCTGGGTGAAGATGGCCCGACCCACCAACCGATTGAGCAACTTACCAACCTGCGTACCACGCCGAACCTCAATACTTGGCGCCCTTGTGATGCAGTGGAAACCGCCGCCTCTTGGGATGCCGCCATCAAGCGCCACTCAGGCCCCACGGCGCTGGTGCTGTCCCGCCAGAACCTGCCCCACCAGCAGCGCACGAAAGCGCAGTTGGCAGCGATCCAAAACGGTGCGTACGTTCTCAAGGACAGCGAAGGAACGCCGGAGTTGATACTGATTGCCACCGGTTCAGAAGTGTCGTTGGCGATGGACGCCGCTGCCGAGCTTGAGCAGCAAGGCAAAGCCGTACGCGTAGTTTCCATGCCCTCGGCTTACCGCTTTAACGGTCAAGACGCTGAGTACCGTGAGAGCGTGCTGCCTAAAGCAGTCACCAAGCGTATCGCGATCGAAGCAGCTCACGCCGACTACTGGTACAAGTATGTAGGTCTGGACGGCCGCGTGATCGGCATGACCACTTACGGCGAATCCGCCCCGGCGGGCGACCTGTTCAAGCACTTCGGCTTTACCGTCGAAAATGTGGTCAAGCAAGCCAACGAACTACTCGGCTAAGCCATGCCCGCACTCAGTGGCTTTCTATGGTTGATTAGCTACTGGCTGATCGGTGAAGTGGTGATTCATGTCACTGCTTTACCGATCTCGTCAGGCGTTATCGGCATGTTGCTGCTATGCGTTACTCTCGCTATCCGTGGTCGCGTTCCTGGCAGCATTGCTGCTGCCGCCCAGCCGCTAATTGCCCTGCTCGCTATGCTGATAATGCCCGGCGTAGTGGGGGTGTTTTTTATTATCGGCGAGCTGGCCGGGCAATGGAGCGCTATTCTTATCGCGCTAGTACTAGGCACATTACTCAGCGTGTTTACTACGCTTTGGCTGCTTAAACGCCTCATCGGACAGTCACATGTCCGATGATTCATCGCTGCTCGCCCTGTTAACCACCACGCCATTGTTTGCGGTGGGGTTAACGCTTACCGCTTATCTAATTGGTAACGGGCTATTTCAGCGCCTAAAACGTCCCTCTTGGCTGCCCGCCATTTTGATCGCGGCGCTGCTGTTGGCAGGGGCATTAGCCCTGATAGGGCTGCCTTACGCTACCTACCAGCAAGGTGCCACTTGGTTAACGGTGCTGCTGGGGCCAGCCACGGTGGCGCTAGGCATGCCGCTTTACCAACAGTTACCGCGTATCGTCGAACTATGGCGGCCTTTGGCGATTTGTTTGCCCATCGCCGCGGCGCTAGCGGCTTTCTATTCGCTGGCAATTGCCTGGTTACTGGGTAGTTCGAACACGATACTCGCCTCCATTGCGGCCAAATCCGTTACTGCGCCGATTGCGATTGGCATAACCGAGCAACTTGGCGGAACGGTAGCGCTACTGTTAGGGGCGCTGTTGATCACTGGCGTCATCACGATTCCCTGTGTCAGTCTCGCCGCGCGCTTTTTACATATTGATGACGAACGCCTGATCGGTTTTGCGCTTGGGCTTAACGGTCATGCAATTGGTACCGTTAGAGCGTTTGAACTCAGCCCCACGGCTGGCGCATTTGCCTCGCTGGGAATGAGCCTTACCGGCATTTTCACTGCCGTGTTGCTACCTCTCGCCTGGCGGCTGTTAGGGATGGGTGGCTGATAGGAACCGGCAACTGATAAGAATCGCCGGCAGAAATGCGTTATCATTCCACGGTTTTCGACGTCATTTTCATGATTGATTCACTTTTAAGAGCCGCCCTCCGCATGGCTAATTCTGCTCCCCGGTATCGCATCGCCATTAACGGTTACGGACGCATTGGCCAATGCGTGCTTCGGGCGCTCGTTGAGCGGCACCACCCGGAAATTGAAGTGGTCGCCATTAACGAGCTCTCCGATCTTGCCACTATCACCTACTTGACCCGCTATGACACTACCCATGGCCGCTTCCCAGGTGAGGTGGATAACGACGGCGAGTGTCTAGTGGTCAACGGCCAACGTATTCAGGTGCTATGCGAACAAGATCCGCGCAAGCTGCCCTGGAAGGCGTTTGATGTGGACCTGGTGCTGGAGTGCTCTGGGAGCTTTAAAGATCGTGCCACTGCCGAGCAGCATTTAAAGGCAGGCGCTAAGCGGCTGCTGTTTTCCCAGCCTGCGGAAAATGATGTCGACGCCACCATTGTATGGGGTATTAATGAAGGCGAGCTGGCGCTTTCCCAGCGCATCCTTTCTGCCGCTTCGTGCACCACCAACTGTCTTGTGCCGCTGTTAACCATTCTGGATGAAGCGCTCGGCCTTGAGCACGGTGTCACCACGACCATTCACTCGGCGATGAACGACCAGCCGGTGATTGATGCGTATCATCAAACCGACTTGCGTCTTACCCGCTCGGCAATGCACTCCATTGTGCCAGTGGATACCGGCTTGGCGCTCGGCATCAGCCGCTTAATGCCTCACCTGGCGGGCCGTTTCGAGTGCCTGCACGTACGCGTTCCTACCATCAATGTTTCTGCGATGGATGTCGCGTTGACGGTTCGCCGTGATACTCACCGGGATGATGTCAATGCGCTGCTGCTGGCCGCCAGTCAGCAGCGCTTAAAGGGCGTACTTGGCTATACTGAAGCACCTATGGCGTCGGTTGATTTTAACCACGACCCGCGCTCAGGCATTCTCGATGCCACCCAAACACGGGTGGCCGGTAAGCGCCTTATCAAGCTGTTGTGCTGGTTCGATAATGAGTGGGGGTTCGCTAACCGGATGCTCGATATTAGTCAGCGATTGGCCACACTTTCGGCACAGACATAACCTGTTGGCATTATTGGTTTACTTTTTACTTTCAGCTCAATGGCATAAACACGAGGAAACCGCTCACATGAACGTGAAAAAGATGACTGACCTTCCCCTGGAAGGACAACGCGTGCTGATCCGTGAAGATTTGAATGTGCCCATCAAACATGGCCGCGTCACCAGTGACGCCCGCCTGCGAGCCGCCCTGCCAACCATTCAAGCAGCGGCGAAAGCGGGGGCAAAAGTGATGCTCATGAGCCATTTAGGTCGCCCTACTGAAGGCGAGCCCGCCGAAGAATTCTCACTCGCGCCGGTGGCTGAGCATTTGGGGGAGCTGTTAGGTCGCCCCGTGCCGCTAATCAAAGCGTATCTTGGTGAGACGTTAGAAATCGCCAACGGCGATGTCGTTCTACTAGAGAACGTGCGTTTCAATAGCGGCGAGAAAAAAGATGACGAACAGCTGGCGCAGCAGTACGCCGCGCTGTGCGATATCTTTGTCATGGATGCCTTCGGCACCGCCCACCGAGCGCAAGCCTCTACCCATGGTGTGGCGCGCTTTGCCCCCAGCGCCTGCGCAGGTCCACTGCTTGCCCAAGAATTGGATGCCTTAGAGAAAGCCCTGGCGAATCCGGCACGCCCCATGGCGGCGATTGTGGGTGGCTCAAAAGTCTCTACCAAATTGGACGTGCTTACTGCGCTGGCCGACAAATGCGACCAGCTGATCGTGGGCGGCGGCATCGCCAACACCTTTATCGCCGCTGCGGGCTATAATGTCGGCAAATCACTCCATGAAGCCGATTTGATTGGCCAGGCAAAAGCCCTGATGGAGAAGGTGTCGATTCCGTTACCCACCGATGTCGTGGTGGCCACTGAGTTTTCTGAATCGGCAGAGGCCATTGTCAAACCGGTCGATCAAGTGGCTGACAACGAGATGATTCTAGATATTGGCCCCGATACCGCCGCTCACTTGGCCGGTATGCTTAAAGATGCTGGCACCATTTTGTGGAATGGCCCCGTCGGGGTATTTGAAATCGATCAGTTCGGCAAAGGCACCCAGGTTATCGCCCAGGCTATCGCTGATAGCGCAGGTTTCTCGATTGCGGGCGGTGGTGATACGTTAGCGGCCATTGATAAATATGCTATTGCTGATCGTGTTTCCTATATCTCCACCGGCGGCGGTGCTTTCCTTGAGTATGTCGAAGGCAAGCAGTTGCCCGCCGTAGCAGCGCTCGAAGCTGCCGCCAAACGCGGTTAATATGGGGCGACTTAAACCACCCGAGCAATAAAGCCGCGGTGTTACTAGCCCCATTGTGACAACATGCTTTTTTTAAAACTTAGATAAGGTGATTGAATGGCTCTGATCAGCATGCGCCAAATGCTCGACCATGCCGCCGAATATGGCTACGGCATCCCAGCATTTAACGTTAATAATCTTGAGCAGATGCGCGCCATTATGGAAGCTGCTGATGCCACCGACTCACCGGTAATCGTGCAAGCCTCTGCTGGCGCTCGTAAATATGCGGGAGCTCCGTTTCTACGCCACCTGATTTTAGCGGCGGTAGAAGAGTTCCCCCATATCCCGGTGGTCATGCATCAGGATCACGGTACTAGCCCTGCGATTTGCCAGCGCTCTATCCAGCTTGGCTTCTCCTCGGTAATGATGGATGGCTCACTGGGCGAAGACGGCAAAACACCCACCGATTACGACTACAACGTTAACGTTACTCGTCGTGCCGTCGAAATGGCCCACGCCTGCGGTGTGTCTGTTGAAGGCGAGCTGGGCTGCCTGGGCAGTCTGGAAACAGGCATGGCCGGTGAAGAAGACGGCATTGGTGCTGAAGGCAAGCTGGATATGGAACAGCTGCTGACCGACCCTGAAGAAGCGGCCGAATTCGTCAAAGCGACGCACGTAGACGCCTTGGCCATTGCCATTGGCACCAGCCACGGCGCTTATAAGTTCACCAAGCCACCCACCGGGGATACGCTCTCTATCCAGCGCATCAAAGAGATCCATGCGCGGATTCCGGACACCCACCTCGTCATGCACGGCTCTTCATCCGTGCCGCAGGAGTGGCTGGAAGTGATTAACCAGTATGGCGGCCAGATTCCAGAAACATACGGCGTTCCGGTGGAAGAGATCGTTGAAGGGATTAAGCACGGCGTACGCAAGGTGAATATCGATACCGATCTTCGCTTGGCGTCTACAGGGGCTGTGCGTCGTTTTATGGCTCAAAATCCTGCCGAATTCGACCCACGTAAATTCCTCAAAGAAACCGTCACCGCGATGCGCGATCTGTGTATTGCTCGCTATGAAGCCTTTGGCACAGCAGGTAACGCTAGCAAAATTAAACCGATCAGTTTAGAAGAGATGTCCCTGCGCTATGAGCGCGGTGAACTGGCTCCTAAGATCAAGTAAACCTGTTACTTCCATTGTTTACTATAAAGACGACCAAACGGTCGTCTTTTTTTACCTATCCCACGTTATGCTCGACGAAATACATATTGCATTGCAGCATTGATATGCTAACACTGGTGATGAGTCCACGAGGTTTCGTGTTCAAATAGAGAGGCTAATACTCATGAAAAGCTCCACAATGCCGCCACTTATGCCCACCACTCCGTTAGCGATGTTTGATGTTTGGAAGGCGGGCCTAATGGCATTTGAACTATGGTCCACTTCCCTGTCGACTATCACGATGCGCAATCACTTATGGCAAACACAGCCTTTCTTCAGCCCTAAAATGATGAAAGAAAATCAAAAAATGGTCACCGAAAAGCTCGAGGCCAGCATGGAAGCTGGCCTCGAAATGCAGAAAGCATTGTTTAACTCTATGAATGGCCAGCTAGCCCCTTGGTGGGTCACCAGCCAGCTCACAATGAAGCCTTATCATCAGCGCAGCAGTGCTAACTCACGCCGTCTAGCTAAATAATGTTTCAGGCACTGACGTTACTCGTTATCGTCAGTGTCTCCATCGTCATCTTCGCTATTTTCTTCTTCGCTGCTATGAATAGCATCATCCGGGCTGCCAGTACCGCCTGTGCCAGCCTCTGGGTTTCGCTCTTCACTCTTGCCAGTCTCTAACTCTACGTCATCCTCTCCTGCGCTGGTGGCTACTTCTTCGTTCTTCTCCTCCTCCTCTTCTTCTTCACGCACACGGGTCTGCTCATTAGTATCCTCGGCATCGCTAGATGACGCCACGTCGTCACGTTTTACCGATCCGGCTTTAATACCGTATTCCTTTTCAAGCGCTTCATCATTAAGAGGCTCGTGCTGTTCGCCTTCCGTTTCATGATTATCAGCAAACACATAGCCAGTCGTCGTTAGCAAAGCAGCGCTGAGGGCTAAGGGTAGGATCCAAGGGGTGAATCGCATCGGACGTTCTCCATGTTTTGGTTATGACAGAATAGTGTATCCCTACTATCTCTTCAGCGCAGCTTGGCCGTTTCCAACGCTAGCGCTACAGCGTTTCCTGAAGCTAGATGACAGACAACAGCGGCCACCAAAATGAGCGTAGCCGTTTAAGCTGGCTCAAGCGTAGTGTATAGGCAAGCAAAAAATAACAAAACAGTGTTCACAAATGACGTAAAATCCCGTTCAATAGCAGTATAGATGGCTTCAACTAACACTGGCAGCGCTAAAGCCGCTGCAAGGAACCGTAATGCCGCTCCCACTTTTGCTGTTTGACTGTGATGGCACACTCGTCGATAGCGAACCGCTACTAGCCGAAGAGATGGCCGCCGGGCTTAATTCAGTAGGGCTGCCATTTGCTACTACCGATTACCTCGGTGAATTTCGTGGAGCGCGCTTTCGGCGTATCGTTGCTGAACTTCAACAGCGCTATGGTGATGTTGATCCTGATCAACTTGAGCGCATGGAAATCCTTATGCGAGCCAATCTAGCAACTCGGCTTGCCCAAGAGTTGACGACCATACCAGGTGCTCGTGAAGCGTTGGATATACTGAGCTCTTACCCAAGTGCGGTAGTCTCTAATGGGCCTGAAAGTAAAATTCTTACGGCGCTAGAAGCCACAGAACTTAGCCATTATTTTGGAAACCGCTTTTTCAGTGGCTATACCGCCAATTGCTGGAAGCCTGAACCCTGTTTACATTTACACGCAGCCAGTATCATGGGCTATGCAGCGCGTGACTGTATCGCAATAGACGATGCCTTAGTCGGTGTTCGCGCAGCACTGCAAGCGGGGATGACGGTGATTCATTTAAATCGTTTCCCGGATGCCGAAGAAACGCCTGAAAATGCCATTATGATCAGCAATATGTATCAGTTACCCGCCGTAGTGGAGCGTCTCACGCGTGAATATTGGCAGACCCCCGTGCCCCAACACTCTATCGGAGGATAATAATGGCCTCTTTACGTGACCAATTGGGTGGGCTTGTTTACTCCACCGAACATGGTAAAACCTGCCCCACCTGCCGGGAAGCACTTGAAGCCTGTTACTGTGATGATGTAAGCGAACAACAGCGCTTAGCCGAGCTAGATGGCATAGTGCGTATTCGACGCGAAACCAGCGGCCGTAAAGGCAAAGGGGTTACCACTGTTAGCGGCATCCCTTTGTCTGGTGATGAACTTAAAACATTAGCAAAAACGCTTAAAAAACGTTGTGGGACGGGCGGAGCTATTAAAGACGGTATTATTGAAATACAAGGCGACCATCGTGATGTTCTGCGCCAGGAGCTCAGCACACTCGGCTATCAGGTTAAACTCGCAGGGGGTTAAAGCCTCTACACCACCAAGACTTACCGTCAAGTAAGTCGCTATAGGGCAAGGCACTGCAATGGCTTGGCTGGAATACTTGCTACCCCTCATTTTTTTATTCCCCATGGCGGCAATGGCCAGTATTGTCCTGGCGCTGCGCAACCTACACGATGCGCGCGTCCATTCGCCCTTCAAAGCTCCCCTTCATGAACCGGGCCAAGCGCTGCGCCATCGCCTTGACCAAGCTTTTTCCAGCCTATTTCTAAACGGGGCGTTAGGGCCCATCATTAGCTTGGCCCCTCTGGTGTATGGCATGGGCCGCATGCTTTTTGTGGACCAACAAGATTGGGTCGAATGGGCTTTATATGGACTACTCAGCACACTGCTGGTACTGACGTTTTCACTGCTGCTGGTACGTGATTATCAACGTATTCGGCGACTAAAATTAGGCCTCGCTTGCGAGCTTGCCGTTGGCCAAGAGCTTGAGCGTTTAGTCCGCCCTGAGGCCCACCCCTACTACGTATTTCATGATGTCCCCACCGATAGCTTCACGATTGATCACGTGGTGGTAACACCTCACGGTGTTTTTGTGGTGGAAACAAGGGCAAGAACACTCGCTATCGGCACTGATGGCAACGAACTCAACACAGTGGCGGTAGAGCGCGAGCGGCTACGCTTTCCACATTGGCAAGAGCGCCGGCCACTGCATAAAACGCGCCAAGGCGTTAGCTGGCTCGGCCAATGGTTAGAGCGCCGCTGCAGTGTGCCGGTACCGGTTAAAGGAGTGTTAGTGCTGCCCGGCTGGGAGATTGATACCAGCGAGGCCTCGCCGGATATCCTGGTAGTGAGCGGCGAGCAACTTGCCCAACAGCTCACCGAGATAACGCCGGGACAGATGAGCGATGCCATTCACGATAAGGTCATTCATATCTTACTGGAGCGGGCACGGCTAATGGAACTCAAACATCTCCGCCAGCCGTCCGTATAATGTACGGCTTAGTCGCCGCGTAACCGCCCACCCATCTCTTGGGCAAGATCGACTGCATAGTGGTCCGTCATCCCACCGATAAAGTCCAGCATTCGGCGGTAGCTATCGTAAAGCGGCCAAGAAGGCAGCGGCGTGTTTTCGCCAATCAGGGCCAACACACGCTGATGTTTAAACGATGAATGCCCGGTGTGATGTAGCTCGTGGGCAGCACCAATAAAAGCTTCCAAGAGAATACCTAGCGTCGTATAGGCACCAATCTCTAATTTCGCTTTACGCTCGTTTTGGAAAATACGCTCTCGGGCAAGCTGCTTCGCCGCCTGAACACCCCACCCAAGGTCGGGGTGACACAGCTCTAATAGGTCGTCATTGAGGGTGCCGCTTAGCAGGGCCTGCTCATGCTGTACAAACACCGCGCCGACATCATTGACGGCACGTTCCATAGCAGCACCGCGCAGTAAAGCGATACGCCGCCGCTGGGAGACATTACGGGCTTGCATATCGGCATATTCAGGCGGGAACTCTCCGGCAATTTGACGCAGTATTTCGACGACTTCTTCATAGCGCAGAATACCCATTTCTAAACCATCTTCCAGGTCTAACAGGGCGTAACAAATATCATCAGCGGCTTCGACAAGCCAAGCCAACGGGTGGCGGCACCAGCGCTGCTCGCCTTGCGGCAACAAACCTACCGCTTCAGCCACTTCTTTGAGTAACACTTGCTCTGACTGGTAAGCGCCGAATTTTCCCGCGCGTCCGCTGTAACGAACCGTCCAAGGGTATTTGAGTAGTGCCCCCAGGGTGGCTGCTGACAGCCGCATGCCACCATTAAACTGGTTATATTCGATCTGGGTAATCACTCGAAAACCCTGAGCATTGCCTTCATAGGTCAACAGATCCTCGCGCTCTGCGTCTGAAAGGCCTTCTAATAGCCCACTGCTTTGAGCACGCTGAAACCAATCGCGAATGGCATACTCACCGGCATGCCCAAAAGGGGGATTCCCAATGTCATGTCCCAGGCACGCTGTCTGCACAATGACCCCAAGATCAGCGGGCGTTATCCATTCTGGCAAGCGATCATGTAGTAACTCTCCGACAATCATACCCAGAGAACGACCGACACAGCCGACTTCTAGCGAGTGAGTTAGGCGAGTATGAATATGATCGTTTTCTGTCAGTGGATGCACCTGTGTCTTACGGCCAAGACGCCTGAACGAGCCTGAAAAAACAATCCGGTCATGGTCTTTATGAAATGGGCTACGACCGATTTCACGAGTACTTGTTGAGCGTTGGTCGTGAAGACGACGTGGGGAAAGTAGCTGTTCCCAGCGCATCTGAGTCATGGGCAATCCTCCTTGAGGAGTGCATTTTGCCATAAAAAAAACCCCCAAGGCGTTAGCCCTGGGGGTTTTTTAGTATAGGTGCCTGACGATGGCTGCGCCGGGCTGCCGGGACTCTCCATGGGGAGACCCTTGTTTTTCTTC
>NZ_PJBT01000024.1:0-29403 GCF_002836035.1 Halomonas sp. MES3-P3E
TCTACACTGGTGCAAGGCTTGGGGAACTCTGTCAGCTTCGCTTGAGCGACTTCAAAACAGTGAATGGTGTTCTTTGTATTCACATTCAAGCCACACAATCACACCAGAAGCCGAAAGGCTGGTTCCTGTTCACTCTAGGCTTGTCGAGTTGGGATTACTCTAGAATATCCCGGGCGATTCAAAACTCTATACCGAAAAGCATATTATTGGAGTTATCAATGTGTACGAGGCTTGGTCCAGATTGCTGCTATGATATGATTTACTCGCTGAAGCCATGAGCGCGCTGGCAGAGGTATCTAAACGATGTCGTATGAAATCACGCTTAAGCGTATATATGCGCCGATAGAAGAGCACGACGGAAGTCGCATGTTGGTTGATCGGTTATGGCCTAGCGGGCTGTCTCGCCGTTCACTTGCACTGAATGAGTGGCATCCAGAGATAGCACCTGCATTTCAATTGTGCCGTCATTATCTGCAGCAAAAAATCAGTAAATCACTATTTCTTGAGCGGTATAGCAGTGAGCTGAAGACATGCCCTGATAAGCTATTGCCTTTAATGAAATTCACAAGAGCAGGGCGACTTACTTTACTAACCGCAGCTCGTCAAATTGAAGATTCACACCTTCCGGTACTCAAAGAACTGACGCTATCAGCGCTTGCAGAGGAAGACGCCAGTGATAGGGGATTTTGCTCTTCTCCCTGTTTGGCGCACACATTACCCACTTCTCATCGTTAGACCGCTAGCTTAACTCGTCGTAATTTGGCTTGACGAGGAATGAGCTGCTGCCATTCTTGGCCGGTGAATATAATGTTAACTGCTTAATAAGCCCAGATAACAGCAAACAGAAGGCCCCACCCTAAAGCACTGGCAGCCATGATTGTGTACGTGGCTGAGATAGTAGCAACATCAAATTTTTGATTCGTACAGAATGCTCGTAAACCGTGGTAAATCAAGCTGCAAGAGACGCCCAGCCCGCTAAGTATAACCACTACGTTGAAAAATAAGTTGGGTACCAATAGCGCCAATGACGCGACGAATAAAGGTAGTGGGGCAAGCGTGGCAAGTAAATAGGCATCTTGATAGCTGATAGATAGCTCATCAGTTCCATTGACTACAGCGTAGATTACCCACCCGATAATGAAAAAACTCAATAACTCCGCAAGGAAGATAATTGTAGTGATAAAACGCCACTCTCGGCCAGCAAAGCCAGCCATAAATGCATCGCCGTAATGAGTGCCCGCATAATAGAGCATTACTGGTGGCAAGAGCGACATGGGTAAAACCACCAGCCACGCTAGTAAGGGAACGGAGGGGGAGGAAGCCTGTAACTCTTTCCAGCCTTCACGATGGTTGAATGGTAACTTGAGAAAAGTGAGTGCTCTCATTTCAGATTCCTCCTGGAGGCATAATCTTGATGGTCATTTATATCATGGTATGATATTGTTTTTTTGTAAAGGCGCTATAAATTGGCGATTAGGCGATCATTAAGTATGTGGTAAAGAGAATTGTAAAAATGGATAAAAAACAGACGCTTGAAAAAAGTGACTTTGAGCGGTTGTCGCAATTTCGTTATCGTTTACGTTGTTTTCTTCGCCATAGTGAAGATATCTGTCGCCGCTATGGGCTGACGCCATTGCAGTATCAACTATTGCTACATCTCCGTGGCTTCCATGGAAGAGATTGGGCGACGGTGGGGGAGCTTGCTGAGCGACTTCAAGCGAAGCATCATGGGGTGGTGGCGCTAGTTGACCGCTGTGAGCAGCAATCGCTGGTTGTGCGGCGGCAAGGGCGTGAGGATCGGCGTCAAATAGAAGTGCATTTATTGGAAGAGGGCGTGAGTCGGGTAGCGCAAATTGCTGAAGCTCATCAACCTGAGTTGCGTCATTTGCAGGAAGACACACCATTGGCTGGCTGGAATAAGTCCCCTTAATGCAGAGCTTAAGAAGTGTGATATAGCCAATATACATTACGGCTCCTAATTAAGAGCGCTCTGAAGGGCGCTATTTTTGCTGCTACAGACGCTGTCCGGATCTAATTGATGCGGACAGCGCCGTGATGCTACAGAAGTTCCGAACGTTCAGCGCTTGGCATGCTGTAGAGCTTGTTCTTCGATGTCCCTGTCGACTGAAGAGACGTAGTACTCGTCATCGAAAGCGCCTTCTGGCTCCTTCAGCCACATTAAGCAAATAACCCAACTGATGAAGGCGCCAGTCGCGATGATGTAGAAGAACTGCGATGGAGTGACAAACGTAAAGATGGTTAGGTAGACCACCGCGCCAACATTGCCGTAGGCGCCAGCCATGCCCGAGATTTGCCCAGTGATGCGGCGCTTGATGGAGGGAATGATGCCGAAGGTCGCTCCCTCAGCCCCTTGTACGAAAATCGACGTGCCGATGGTCACCGCAATGGCCAGAATGAGTGGCCAACTCGAATTGAGCATGGCCATCAGCAAGAACCCAACGCTAATGCCAAACATGTAGCACAGCATCACGAAACGCCGGTTACCCATGCGGTCGGAGACCATGCCGCCCATGGGGCGGGCCACCAAATTGACGAAGGCGAACGAGGCAGCGATCAGACCGGCCGTAGCGGCATTCAGGCCCCAGGTCTCCTCAAAGAACATGGGCAGCATCGACACGACCGCCAGTTCAGCTCCAAAGTTGGCAAAATAGGTGCTGTTAAGCGCCGCCACATTGTTGAAAGAGTACTTATCGTCCTCCGGTACCCCCTTACGCAGGATCGGTAGATTGACTCTCAATATCTGGACAATTTGATAGATGACGATCGCGATAATGGCTAGATAAGCGATGACGGCACCCGTAACCGATAAATAGCCCATATATTGAATGCGCCAGACTAGAATGGCGAGTACGCCGACCAGCGGGATCGTCCAGATGATCAGCTTGATCATATCGCCCCAGGAGCTCACTTCCATGGCGGCGGTCTTGCGTGGTTTGCGGTGGGCCTGAGCATCTGGGCCATCAGTGATCGCGAACCAGTAGTAAACACCGTAAGCGGCCATAACAAGGGCACTCTGCGCGATGGCCCAGCGCCATCCATCCGGGCCGCCATACATGCTCAGGGCGATAGTCGGCAGCGACATGGCCGCTACGGCGGAACCGAAGTTACCCCAGCCAGCGTAAAAGCCTTCGGCGAAGCCGATGTCCTTGGGCTTGAACCACAGCGCCGTCATGTGAATACCCACCACGAAGCTGGCGCCAATCGAGCTCAGCACCAGGCGCGCCACTAGCAGCTGCGTCATGCTGTTACCGAAAGCAAATGCCAGCGCCGGTAGCGACATGCTTACCATGAGTACCGAGAACACCCGACGTGGCCCAAAGCGGTCCAATGCCATGCCGACGATAATGCGCGCTGGAATGGTCAATGCGACGTTACAAATAGCGAATAGCTTGAGATCGTCCGGGGTCAGCCAGTCGACACTCTTGAGCATGCTCGACGCGAGCGGCGCCATGTTGAACCACACGTAAAAGGTAATAAAGAAGGCAATCCAGGTCAGGTGCAAGGCCCGGATCTCGGGGCTGCGAAACTTGAATACAGCGGAAACTTTCATGATCGTATCGTCCTGTGTCCCAAAGGTGGTCTGTACCAAAGAAGGGGTAGAGGCTGCTCAAGGGCTGGGTAAGATCAGCAAGGGACACTCGGCGCGCCGGGCCAGGAATGAGCTGACGCTGCCGAAAGTCATGTAGTCGAGTTCATCAACAAAATAGGTCAACGACTTGGCGATGATGCCGCCGTCCGGTTGATGGCTATGGCGAGCAATCACCAGCAGGTCGGGTGAGAGTTTGCGAGTTGCCTGAAGCAGCATCTTGCGTGCATCCCCCTCAGCGAGAAGCTGCTCGGCCTGGAAACCCTCACCGATAGCGAATTTCACTCCCTCTTGGAGGTGCTGTTTGACCTCATCGTGTTCCTGCTGAAAAAGCGTTTCGTTGTTATCGGTAGCGTCGAGTGGATTCTCCACCACGCCGACCAGTACCAGCAGAGGTTGGTTACAGCGGAACATAGTGACGACTTGAGCGAGTGCCAGCTTGGCGTTCCGAGAACCGTCATAGGCAATCATGATTTTCATAGTGTCCTCCCGCATTGGGGTAGGGGGTAAGACCCGGAGCTAAGCTCCGGGCGTAAAGAAGCAAGTTGTATTCAAGGGTTTTTGACGTAGGCACCCTTGCGTAGGTAGAACCACCAGTTGATGACGAGGCAGATGGCGTAGAAGACCGCAAAGCCGTACATGGCAAGCTCCGGTGTGCCGGCCTGGATTTGCTCGCCCATTACACGCGGGGCGATGAAGGCGCCATAGGCAGCGACGGCTGAGGTCCAGCCAAGTACCGGGCCTTTCTGCTGCTGGTCGAAAATAACCCCGATGCTGCGGAAGGTAGAGCCGTTGCCGATACCACTGGCGGCGAATAACACGATGAATAGCAACAGGAACAGCCAAAAGAATTGATTGGGATCGGTGGCGTTATAGGCCTGCATCATCACGTAGCCGGTGGCGATAGAGGCAACCACCATGACCGCAGAGATGATTTGGGTAACGATGGAGCCACCCACTTTGTCGGAGATCCATCCACCCAGCGGACGGATCAGGGCGCCGACGAAGGGGCCTATCCAAGCCCAGGTCAAAGCGCTGGGCGCCTCTGGATTGGCTACGCGAATCAGCGTGCCATCGGCAGTGGCTTCCATCATGTTGCCGAAGATGACGTTGATAGAGAGCGGCAGGGCTGCAGAGAAGCCGATAAAGGAGCCGAAGGTTAGAATGTAGAGGATGGTCATTGACCAAGTGTGCTTATTGGAAAATATCGCGAACTGCTTCTGAATATTGGGCTTGATGTCGCCTGGAATCAGGCGCAACAACACTAAAGTCAGAACAATGGTTAACGGCAGGGCAATCCACATATTAAGCCAGCCGAGTGCCAACATACCGACGATGGTGGTCACCAGGCCGACGCCGTAAAGCCCTAATATTTTGCCGAAAGCCGCCAGCGGGGGGCCAGGATTGGGCGTAATGGTGCGTAGATTGTTCATACCGAACCAACCGGCGAACGCCAGCGGAATCAGAAAAACAAGCCAGATAAATCCAGCATTCTGGATCCAGGTATCGGTACCTGCTTCGATACGGCCGATCAACGTACCGCTAGCGCTTTGCAGTTCCATTGGCGATCCGGCCATAGCGCCGAAAATGCCGACGGTCATCACCAGAGGGATCACAATCTGCATGGTAGTGACGCCGAAATTGCCTAGGCCTGCATTCATGCCCAGGGCGTAACCTTGCTGCTTGCTGGGATAAAATGTGGAGATGTTGCTCATCGAACAAGCGAAGTTACCACCTCCGATACCGGAAAGTAGCGCCAATGCCTGGAAAACCCAGAACGGCGTGCCTGGGTTCATCAAGGCGATACCAGTTCCTGCGGCCGGGATCATCAACAGCGCGGTGGTCAGGAAGATGGTGTTCCGCCCGCCAGCGATGCGGATCATGAACGAGGCTGGGATGCGCAATGTGGCACCTGCCAAGCCGGCAAGTGCGGTCAGGGAAAATAGCTGGTTAACCGTGAACGAAAAACCCAGATTTTGCATCTGGGTGGTAATCATTCCCCACATCATCCAGACAGCGAATCCCATCAAAAGGCTGGGAATGGATATCCATAGGTTGCGGTTGGCGATGTGCTTGCCTTCCTGTTCCCAGAAGTGGGCGTCTTCGACCTCCCACTTCTCAATGTCGGCGTTTCTCTTACTCATGGCGATTTCCCCTTGGCATCAAACCTTTCTGCATGTAGCAGTTAGAAAGCAAGATACGCTGGGGAAAGGAATTGGGGAATAGGTGGAAATGGCATGAAAAACAGCGACATACCTCTTGAGAGGTAGTCGCTGAAAAGCAAGATTCATTGATTTTAAAGACAAATATTCGGACGGGGGTAGAGATGCGCCAGCGCAAAAGAACCCTAACAGTCTTTGGAGGTAACCACAGAGAGCTGACTAGTGATCTATACCTTCCTGGACTGCCCAGACGGCGGCTTCGACACGTGAGCGTAAGTTGAGCTTTTTTAGTAGGTGCTTGACGTGAACCTTGACCGTGCCTTCGGTAATATCCAGCTTGCGCGCGATGAGCTTGTTGGAGAGCCCGCCAGCGAGCTGTTGCAGAATTTCGCGTTCACGCTGCGTTAGGCTATGAATATCAGGGGTGGTGGGCGCATTGCGCTGATTGCGCAGGGCTTCAGCGAGTAGGGCGGTCAGGCTTTCGCTGATCACCATGCGGCCGAGAGCAGCCTGACGCAGCTGGCGAACCATGTCTTCAGGCTCCATATCCTTTAGCAGGTAACCGTCGGCACCGTTGCGCAGCGCCGCGACAACATCATCCTCATGGTCGGAAACAGTGAACATCACCACACGGCCGCTATAGTTGGCTTCCCGCAGGCGGCGCAAGGCTTCTAAGCCATTGACGCCCGGCATGTTTAAATCAAGTAAAACCAGGTCAGGCTCAAGTTTGAGGGCCAGTGCAATGCCTTCTTCTGGGTCGCCCGTCTCGCCAACCAATTCAAGATCGTCTTCTAGTTCAAGCAGCTGTATCACGCCACGCCGTAGTAGCGGGTGGTCGTCAATAATCATCAGACTGGCGGGTGTATCGTTGGCAGTGGTCAGCATCATTAAGAAGTCCCTGTACCTAAGTGAGAGTCGGGGGCAGCCGTAACAGGTTGCTGCTGAATTAAGCGAGCGGTCAACGGAGTGAATAGTATCTCAATACCAGTACCTCCTGCGGTGCGGTTGGCGATGCTCAACTCCCCGTTCAGCGTAGTGGCACGGTCGCGAATAATCACCAAACCGTAGTGCATCGGCGGAGAATTATCGTCTACCAGGCCGATGCCGTCGTCCTCAATACGCACGAGTAGGCGAGCATCGGCGAAACGCACTGTGACCCCAGCCCAGTGGGCTTTGGCATGTTTGTGGGTATTGGCCAGCGCCTCGCGAATGATCTGTAACACGTGAATTTCTTCATTGGGATTCAGTAGGTAAGGCGGCACATCGTAGTCAAGGTCGACTGTTACCCCCATGCGCTGGCTGAACTCCTCGACGGTCTGGCGCAAGGCAAACTGCAGACCCGGCCCCTCAAGTTTGAGCCGGAAAGTGGTGAGTAGCTCACGCAGCTGACGGTAGGCACTGTTCAAACCGGTACGCAGCTCGTCGAATACCGCAGACTGGGCTTCTTGGGTTGCCTCCTTCTGCTGCATGCGTTCGAGTCGGGCGACTTGCATCTTGAGATAAGACAGCGATTGCGCCAGAGAGTCGTGCAGCTCACGTGCAATGATGGTTCGCTCGTTGATTAAGGTGACGTGCTGCTGCTCCTCGATACGCCGCTGTAGGTACACCGCCGTGGCGAGCTGGTCGGCTAACATGGTAAGCAGGCGACGGGTGCTATCGTTGAGCCGCTCCTGGGGATACCACACTTCCAGGGTGCCGAGCAGCGTATCGCCTACGCTGATTGGTAACAGCAAACACTGCGACTGGTTCTTGGCAACCAACTCCAGGGGGCGGGGGTCAATCAAGCAGGCATGGCAATCCTGATCGCGGCAATACTCAGGGCGGGTGCGCGAGTGAGTTTCCAGTACCGGCATTTGCCGTTGGTCAAAAGGATCGTTGAGGGAAAGCCGTATCGGCCCAATGTTCAACAGCTTTTCCAGTTCGCGCAGCATGGGGGCGGCGCTAGAGCAAAGATCGTTACCGCCGCCATATAGCGAACGGCTGGCATCGTGCATTACCCGCAGCGCCTGATTACTGCGCTCAAGCTCCTGTTTTTTGCGCGATACGGTGTCTTCCAGCGCGGCGTAGCTGGTCGCCAATTCGGCAGACATCTTGTTAAAGGTGTGGCCCAGCAAGGCCAGCTCGTCACTGCCACGCAGCTCTGAGCGCGGCTTAAAGTTACGATGTGCCGCCTCGCGGGCAAGCACCATCAGTTGACGCAAAGGCACTACCAGATTGTAGCGAATATCGTAGAGGGCGATTGCAACCACAATAGCGATCAGCACTAAAAAGAGCACTTGCATCATGCCCAGCAGCCGCACCTTGGCTTCGGTGCTCTGCTCCAGATAGGTCACTAGAATTTCGATGTCACTGACCATCGCAACGATCATCATTTCTAGCGTATCTAGGTCAAGCGCTGTGGCGGAGGGTGGTGTCTCTAGTGCCGGTCGAAGCGTGTGCTGCCAGTAGACCTGAAGTTTCTCAAGTTGACGGCGGCGCTCGTGACTATCATCAGCAGGGATTGTTTGTTGTAGCCTTGTGCCATGCAAACGCTGATCGAAGCCCGAAATCAGGTCGTCGAGTTGTTCTTCGCTGGCCCCCTCTGGGGCATACTCCAAGCGTTGCAAGGCCCCCATGATCTGATAGGCATTCATGCGCAATGAGCCAGCTACATTGATCGCGGCCGCATCGCCACGGCTGCTGTTAGACATAGTCATGGTTAGAGTGATGCTGATGAGTGCCATGCCGCTAATGGCGAGCAGGGACGCAATGATGCGAGCAACCAGGGAACGTTGAAGTAATTTCATGCTTGTTCCGATAGCGCGGAAGAGGTAACAGAGTGTGGCACTGTCTGCATCTTGATACGAGGGCTATTCCTTTGGGGATAGCCGGCCTACCTCCGATGTTTTTTGACCTACACCCAGTATTTGCCGACAATTCTGGCATGTCTTCCGATGCCTTTATACCTTTGCTGGGAAACGCCATGCCGTCATCTGTGCTACCTCCCACGTTGAAGACATCAATACAGCCAGTCAATGGTTATCAAATGCTGGTCGCTATGCTTTTAATGCCGTTGGCAAGCGCTTTAGCGGTGGCTAGCTGGACACTTTATGCCCTACTCGCAAAACAGCCCCTCTATGTGCTGGTACCGTTGAGTAGCGGTGTTCTGTTGGCTTGGCCGGCTTGGTATATCGCCAGGCGGGGAGGCACCTGCCGCTTGATGCAATGGCTATTGCTGGGGCTAGCGCTGGCGTTGGGTGGGTTTGGGATGGCAAGCCAGCCGTGGGAATTTCTGCTGGTGGGCGTTGGGCTCGGATTAGGAGGCGCGGTGATTGCTACCGGCATTGCCCACGCCAAAGGCTGGATACCTGGTCGTTGGGTGCATCTTTGTTTGGGGCTTTGTCTTGCCTTAGCGGCAGGGGTAGGGCTTTCCTTGCGGATGGCGCCCCTGGTCGTCCAAGCCTATGGTTGGCGCGCAGCGCCATTCAGTCTGCTGATCCCACTGTTGATAATAATGCTGCTGCTGTGGCTGTTCGTAGAGTCACCCGAATAACGCCACCGACTAGTCTCATCTACTCGTTCTTACCTATTGATTCTTAACTACTAGCATAAGGCCCATTTTATGACCATAGCGACGTTTACCGATTTACTGCAGGAAGCGCGTAAACAACCTAAGCCCCAGCGTCTGCTGTTTGTGTTCGTTCGCGCAGAGCTGCCCGATTTCCCAGATGCTGAACAGCGGCGCCGCTTCGAACAGGGTGAAGGGGGAGTGTTGGTGCCTGTGGTTTGCGTAGACAAGTCGATGGAGGAACTGAGCAGCATGGCTGCTTTGGTCGAGGAGTCTCGCCGTACCGAGATTGAATGGGATCTAGTCTTCACTGCTGCCATGGACGACCTAGAAGATGATGCCGAGGTTGAACGGCAGCTCCAGCGTATGATGGAGTCGCTGCAAATGGGTAATATCACCGCCTATCTTGCCCTCGATCATCACGGCGATGCGGTTGACGTTGGTTAGGGACGGCTACCATGGAGCACTATTTTCTCATCAAGCACCTACACATGACGGCCGCTGTGCTGAGCATTACGCTTTTCGTGATCCGCGCCTGGTGGTCGGTGCAGGAAAGCCCGCGATTCAATGCCCGTTGGGTCAAGGTATTGCCTCATCTTATTGATACGGCTCTGTTGGGGCTCGGGGTGACTTTGATGGTATTGCTTTCCGTATGGCCCTGGCAGCTTCCTTGGCTTGGCGCCAAGTTACTGGCGCTGCTGGCCTATATTGGTGTTGGCACCATTGCGATTAAGCGCGGGGCAACGCCAAAGGTGCGAGCTATAGCCGCGGTAGTGGCGGTGGCCATCTTCGCCTATATAGTGGGGGCGGCTATTCGCCATAGCCCGCTTTCCTGGTTAGCCTGAAGCGCGGTTGTTTTGGCGCTTACCCCATTCTTTAGTGAGCGCAACGACTTCTCGAAGCAGGGGGCGAGCTGACTAGTTCAGCATGTTCAAGTATTGGCGCAGCACCTCGGCATTGTTATGACGTTCTTCCTTGGAGGCGAACACCAGCGTGAGTTGCTCTTTCCTGGCACGCTGTGCAAGGTCACGCAGGGATTCGCGATAGGACGTTAACTCTTTAAGATAGCGTCGGCGGAAATCATTCCAGTTGAGTGAACCATTATGAAACGCTTTGCGAAGTTCGCTGCTCGGCGCGATCTCCTTGCGCCACTCATCGATTTTGGCTTCTTCCTTGGACACCCCACGCGGCCAGATCCCGTCGACAAGAACGCGATAACCATCCTTGCTGTGAGGTGAGTCATAGGCACGCTTTAATTCGATATCCATAATCGCCTCTGTATTACCTTGGTTTCTCTTTAAGGCTAGTAAAGTTGAGCAGGGGTCATAGGATCCCCTGCCTCTAATAGGTAGCCTCGAAATGAATAACCCTAACTGGCCATTATTAAGCTGCGTCGAGTGGGCGCGAGGGGCCAAAGTGCTCGAAGTGGCGGCGATCCTCATCGACACCCAATTCAGACAAAGCACTATTGATTGCCGTCATAAATCCTTGAGGGCCGACGAAATAGCAGCGCGCCTTGAGGTCTGGTAGGTAGTGAGCTAATAAGCTACGGTCGATACGACCTATATGTTCGGCTTCGTTGCCGCGCTCATGAATGCGGACAGCCTTGAGGCGTTGAGGATACTCGCTCTTCAGCGCTTCTAATTCGCCTTTAAAGGCATGATGCTCGGCATCCAGGGCAGCGTGTAGATAGATGACTTTCCGCCCAAGGTACAAGGCATGTCGAGCCATGGGGAGCAGGGGCGTTTGCCCAACGCCGCCGCTGGCAAGCAGCAGAGGCTCGTCACCTTCAATCAGCGTGAGGTCACCTGCTGGCGGTAACAGTTCCAAGGTGTCGCCGGGTTGTAAGACATCGTGGAAATGGCGGCTGACTTGGCCCTGTTCTTCGCGTTTGATCGAGATTCGATAGCTTTGGCCATTTGGCGTGTCTGAGAGGCTGTAATGCCGATAAACCCGCTCGCCATTAATGGTTAGACGTACACCGATATACTGACCTGGCTCGTGATCAGCCACGCGCTCCCCATCCTCGGGCTCAAGGATAAAAGAGCGAATTAAGGCACTTTCCTGCTGGGTACTGGCGATCTTGAAACGACGTGTGCCGCGCCAGCCGCCCGGACGCTGCTCAAACTCACGATAGCGCTGGTCTTCGAGGTCGATCAAAAGAGCGGCGAGCTCGTTATACAGAGCGCCCCAGGCATCGGCGATTTCTGGTGTCACGGCATCACCGAGTACTTCGCCAATCGCCGCCAGCAAACATTCACCGACGATGGGGTACTGTTCGGGGAGAATGCCTAGCGAGATGTGTTTACTGACCACAACATCCAGCGTGGCCCGCGCTTGAGCAGGATTGCTACGTAATTGGACATAGGCTAACACGGCGTTGGCCAGGGCACGGGGCTGACCGCCGCTTTGCTGATGGACCTCATTAAACAGGGGCTTGACCTCTGGATAGCGGGTAAACATTAGCGGATAGAAGCGCTGGGTAATCGCATTCAGGTGTTCGGCCACGACTGGAGCTGTCGCATTGATCAGTTTTTCCTGCTCATGTGTTAGCACTGTTAATCCCTCGGTATATTAAGAAGTATTTAAAATGAATCTTAATGCTGCGGGTCTATAAATGCTAGCCATAAGATGTATTTTTGGTGCATGTCATGGTCTTTGTTAATGGCTAGGCGCACAATCATATTTCCAAGTAATCTAGTCGGGATTAAGCCATGCCAATGACCACCTCATCCCAGCCTGCTTCTAAGCTTGAGCATCTGCCATTAATGCGCCTGGCTTTTCGGCCTTTCTTTCTGCTGGCCGCGCTGTTTAGTGTGGCGTCCCTATTGGTGTGGTTGGCCTTCTGGCACGGCAATATTTTGCTGCGCCCTTATGGCGGCCTGGTGTTCTGGCATCAGCATGAAATGTTGTTTGGTTTTGCTGCGGCTGTGGTAGCGGGATTTTTACTGTCTGCTGTGCGCAACTGGACCGGATTGCCGAGCTTAAGCGGCGCGCCGCTAATGGGTCTGGTGGTGTTATGGCTATTGGGTAGGGTGCTGATGGCTTTCCCCTTGGATTTGCAGGGGTGGCTGCTGCTGGCGTTTGATCTTGCGTTTCTGCCGGTGGTCGCCATTGTTATGGCGCGTCTGGTTATCACTGCAAAGCGGTGGCGCAACTTGATCTTTATACCCGTGCTGTTGCTGTTTGCCACGGCTAATCTGGCGATGCACTTAGGGGTAATGCGGGGTGATGCCGAGCTGATCCGGCAAGCTGCCTACTTAGCCGTGCTGTTAATCACACTGATGATGACAGTCGTTGGCGGACGCGTGATTGCCATGTTTACTGCGAACCGTTTGGGGCGCACCAAACCTGACCCTATTCCTTTACTTGAAGGAGTGACGTTGGCTAGCACGGCAGGCGTTGTCATCCTGCAGCTGGTCATCATGCTGGGGGTTGCCATTCCTGCGTCATTAATCGGCGGGGTGATGCTCTTAGCGGCGTTGGCCAATAGTATTCGCATGGCGCGCTGGGGTGGGCTGCACAGCTGGCGCGAACCTTTACTTTGGGGACTCCACGGCAGCTACGCCTGCATCCCGTTAGGGCTAATTATGTGGGTCTTCGCACTAATGGGGCTGATACGTACAGAGCTTGCTATACATGCCCTGACCATAGGTGGCATGGGCACCATGATGCTGGCCATGATGGCCAGGGTGACGCTAGGCCATACAGGCCGCCCCATACGCACTTTGCCCGGTATGGGTGTGGCGCTAGGCTTAATGCTGATAGCCGCCTTGGTGCGCTCACCCGTCTTGGCGTTATTTCCCCAGATTACCCACTGGACCTACACGCTAAGTATCATCTTCTGGTGTTTGGCCTACGTAATATTTCTTGTGCACTACACATGGCCTTTGATGCAGGCAAGAGTCGACGGGCAGGATGGCTAGTGAGTGCTAAGCGCTGACAGTAGGAATGCGCATAAGTTGCGCCAGTTGAGATTGTTGACTGCCCAGCAGGTCGGCCAATGTGTAGCGGTCGAGCACGTCTAGAAATGCTGACAGTGCATCATTAAGAATCGGTTGAAGGCGACATGCTGGCGTAATAATGCAGGCATTGTCGCTATGAAAGCACTCCACTAACGCCATGTCATTTTCCATCTCGCGTACCAGCTCGCCTAACCCAATGGTCGCGGGGTCGCGTGTCAGCAGTAAGCCCCCATTTTTGCCCCGGATAGCAGTAACGTAGTTCTTCTGGCTAAGCTCCTGAACAATTTTCATTAAATGATTGCGTGAAATATTAAAGGTTTCGGCAATCTCATTAATGGTAGAGCGCTCTTCTCCCTTGGCAGCAAGAAATATCAACACGCGTATCGAATAATCGGTAAATCGGGTGAGATGCATGGAGTGAGCTTTGCTCCGAGGGCTAGCTAGTTATTAAAGAAGTATGTTGTATGAACGTTCAGCAAGTTGCAATGAGAAAAGCCAGCACAGCACTTAGCGTGATGGCATTTCAACGACTCTCAGCGTCTATTCCTTTACGTTGGCAGCTCTATCACCTTGGGGGTAGACAGGGTGTATATGGAGGTAATCACGCAGTAATTCGCTTGTCGATCACGCAGAATCCACTCCATGGAACCCGCACTGACGGGTATGCAAATTTCCGAGGAGCCTGGAGATCGACCATGAGTCACTTCATAGATCGGCTGAATTTCTTCCGCAAGTCCCGCGAGCCTTTTGCCAACGAACACGGTGAACTACGCAGCGAATCCCGTGAATGGGAAAATAGCTACCGTGCCCGCTGGCAGCACGACAAAGTGGTGCGCAGCACTCACGGGGTGAACTGCACCGGCTCTTGCAGCTGGAAAATCTACGTCAAAAACGGCCTGGTTACCTGGGAGACCCAACAGACCGACTATCCGCGTACCCGTCCCGACCTACCCAACCATGAGCCGCGTGGCTGCCCGCGCGGCGCCAGCTACTCCTGGTATCTGTACAGCGCCAACCGCCTCAAGTATCCGTTGGTTCGTAAGCCACTGCTGGCGCTATGGCGCGAAGCGCTCAAGGCTAACCCAGACCCGGTAGACGCTTGGGCGTCTATCGTCGAAGATCCGGCCAAAACCAAGCAGTACAAGCGTGCTCGCGGCATGGGCGGCTTCGTGCGTGGTGACTGGGACGAGCTCAATGAGCTGGTCGCGGCCTCTAATGTTTACACCGCCAAGCAGTACGGCCCCGACCGTATTCTCGGCTTCTCGCCGATACCTGCCATGTCGATGGTCAGCTACGCAGCGGGTAGCCGCTACCTGTCGCTAATCGGCGGCGTCTGCATGAGCTTCTACGACTGGTACTGCGACTTGCCGCCAGCGTCACCAATGACCTGGGGCGAGCAGACCGACGTACCTGAGTCCGCTGACTGGTACAACTCCGGCTACATTATCGCCTGGGGCTCCAACGTGCCCCAGACGCGTACTCCCGATGCCCACTTCTTTACCGAAGTGCGCTACAAGGGCACCAAGACGGTCTCGATCACCCCGGATTATGCCGAGGTCTCCAAACTGACCGACGAATGGCTGTCCGCCAAGCAGGGCACCGATGCCGCCCTGGCGATGGCCATGGGGCACGTGATTCTCAAAGAGTTCCACCTTGAGAACCCCAGCGCCTATTTCACTGACTATGTGCGCCGCTATACCGACATGCCGTTTCTGGTGGAACTGGAAGTGCGTGAAGATGGCAGCTTCGCACCGGGTCGCCAACTGCGTGCCAGTGATTTTGATGCTGCCCTGGGCCAGGAAAACAATCCCGAGTGGAAAACCGTTGCCTGGGACGAAACTCGCGACCAGCTGGTGGTTCCGCGCGGTTCCATCGGTTTCCGCTGGGGCGAAACTGGCGACGAAGTGGGCAAGTGGAACCTAGAATCGCTGGACGCCGCAGGCACTGAAATCAAGCCGTTGCTAAGTTTGGTCAACCACCACGATAGCGTCGCGCGCGTGGCGTTCCCTTACTTCGGTGGCATCGAGCACGAGCACTTTGAGCACGTCAAAGGGGCCGGTGTTGGTGCCGCTGACGACCTGCTATTTCACAATTTGCCCGCCAAAAGGCTTAAGAGAGCCGATGGCAGTGAAATGCTAGCGGTCACCGTTTTTGATTTGATGTGTGCCAACTACGGTATCGATCGTGGCTTTGTCGGCGACGGCGAAGATGATGGCGCAACCTCGTTTGATCAAATTCGCCCCTATACTCCCGCGTGGCAGGAGAAAATCACCGGTGTCTCGGCAGAGCAGTGCACCCGCATTGCCCGTGAATTTGCCGACAACGCTCATAAAACCAACGGCCGTAGCATGATCATCGTTGGTGCCGGTATGAATCACTGGTACCACATGGACATGAACTACCGCGGCCTAATTAACATGCTGGTCATGTGTGGTTGTATCGGCCAGAGCGGTGGTGGCTGGGCGCACTATGTGGGCCAGGAAAAATTGCGCCCGCAGACTGGCTGGACGCCGCTAGCCTTCGGCCTCGACTGGCAGCGCCCGCCGCGTCATATGAACTCCACCTCGTTCTTCTATAGTCACTCCTCCCAGTGGCGCTACGAGAAGCTGGAAATCAAGGAAATCCTCTCGCCATTGGTCAAGGTTGAGGACTACCCGGGAAGCCTGATTGATTTTAACGTGCGCGCCGAGCGCATGGGCTGGCTACCTTCAGCACCACAGCTGGACACGAACCCGCTGCGCCTGGCGAAAAAAGCCGAAGCGGCGGGCATGTCGACAGCTGACTATGCGGTTCAACAGCTCAAGAGTGGTGAACTGCGCTTTGCCGCGGAAGATCCGGACGCGCCAGAGAATTTCCCGCGCAATATGTTCATCTGGCGCTCTAACCTGCTGGGCAGTTCCGGTAAGGGCCATGAGTACATGCTCAAGTACCTGCTGGGTACTCGCCACGGTATTCAGGGTAAAGACCTGGGCGATTTCGGCGGCCAGAAGCCCGAAGAAGTCGTATGGCGTGACGAGGCGCCGGAAGGCAAGCTCGACTTGCTGGTGACGCTGGATTTCCGCATGTCCACCACTTGCCTTTACTCGGATATCGTGCTGCCTACGGCAACCTGGTATGAGAAGGACGACCTTAATACCTCTGACATGCACCCCTTTATTCATCCGTTGACTGCCGCCACCGACCCGGCTTGGGAATCGCGCAGTGACTGGGATATTTACAAGGGAATTGCCAAGGCTTTCTCCAAGGTGTGTGTAGGCCACCTGGGCGAGGAAACCGACCTGGTCACACTGCCGATGCAGCACGACTCGCCAGGAGAGTTGGCCCAGCCGGCGGTGATGGATTGGAAGAAGGGCGAATGCGCGCCGATTCCCGGCAAGACCATGCCATCGCTGATTGAAGTCAAGCGCAACTACCCCGAAACCTATGAGCGCTTTACCTCCGTAGGGCCGTTGCTGGAAAGTATCGGTAACGGCGGCAAGGGCATCGCTTGGAATACCGATGCTGAAGTCGAGCTGCTGGGCAAGCTCAACCATCGCAAATTGGATGGTCCGCATAAAGGGCGCCCGTTGATCGACAGCGCTATCGATGCTGCCGAAATGATTCTGACCCTGGCTCCAGAAACCAACGGCGCCGTGGCAGTGAAAGCGTGGGAAGCGCTCTCCAAAATTACCGGGCGTGACCATACCCACCTGGCAAGGCCCAAACATGACGAAAAAATCCGCTTTCGCGATGTCGTCGCCCAGCCACGCAAGATTATCTCTAGCCCGACTTGGTCCGGCCTCGAGGATGAGCATGTCTCCTATAACGCCGGTTACACCAACGTTCACGAGCTGATCCCCTGGCGCACCGTGAGTGGCCGCCAGCAGTTCTATCAGGATCACGCCTGGATGCGCGCCTTCGGCGAAAGCCTGCTGGTCTATCGCCCACCCATCGACACCAAGGCGGCCAAAGGCTTCACGCTGCCCGCCGACAACGGTTTCAAGAGCAAGGCGCTGAACTTCCTCACGCCGCACCAGAAGTGGGGCATTCACTCCACTTACTCGGACAACTTGCTGATGTTGACGCTCAACCGCGGTGGCCCGGTGGTGTGGCTCTCCGAGGCGGACGCGGCGGAAATCGAGATCGAGGACAACGACTGGATCGAGGTCTACAACGCCAACGGCTCGATTGCCGCGCGGGCAGTGGTCAGCCAGCGGGTCAAGGCGGGCATGGTGATGATGTACCACGCTCAGGAGCGCAACGTGAACGTCCCTGGCTCTGAGGTCACCGGCACGCGGGGCGGTATTCACAACTCGGTCACCCGTGTCTGCCCCAAGCCAACACATATGATCGGCGGCTACGCGCAGCTCTCTTACAGTTTTAATTATTACGGCACCGTCGGCTCAAATCGCGATGAGTTCGTGTTGGTGCGCAAGATGAAACACGTTGACTGGCTGGATGGTGAAGGCAATGACAGTGTTCAGGAGAACGTGGCTCTTAAGAACAGTCCTAGGGAGGCCGTGAAATGAAAATTCGTTCCCAGGTAGGCATGGTTCTCAATCTTGATAAGTGTATCGGTTGCCACACCTGTTCGGTGACCTGCAAAAATGTCTGGACCAGTCGAGAAGGTATGGAGTACGCCTGGTTCAACAATGTCGAGACCAAGCCCGGTATCGGCTATCCCAAAGAGTGGGAGAACCAAGCCAAGTGGAAGGGCGGCTGGATGCGCCGTAACGACGGCCGGATTGAACCGCGTATTGGTGGCAAATGGCGGGTGCTGGCGAATATCTTCGCCAATCCCGACCTGCCTGAAATGGATGACTACTATGAGCCGTACACATTCGACTACCAACACCTGCATACCGCCAAGATCGGCGAGCACCAACCGGTTGCACGCCCACGCTCGCTGATTTCCGGTCAGCGCATGAAAAAGATCGAGTGGGGCCCGAACTGGGAAGAGATCCTGGGCACCGAGTTCGCCAAGCGACGTAAAGACGCCAACTTCGACAAGGTGCAGGCAGATATTTACGGCCAGTTCGAAAACACCTTCATGATGTACCTGCCGCGCCTGTGCGAGCACTGCTTGAACCCCACCTGTGTAGCGGCTTGCCCGAGCGGTGCCATCTACAAACGGGAAGAGGACGGCATCGTTCTGATCGACCAGGACAAGTGCCGCGGCTGGCGGATGTGTATCTCCGGCTGCCCCTACAAGAAGATCTACTACAACTGGAAAAGCGGTAAATCCGAGAAGTGCATTTTCTGCTACCCGCGTATCGAGGCCGGTCAGCCGACCATCTGCTCCGAGACCTGTGTGGGCCGCATTCGCTATCTCGGCGTGCTGCTGTATGACGCTGATCGGATCGAGGAAGTGGCAAGCTCCCCTGACGAGCGTGATCTCTACCACCGCCAGCGCGAGATATTCCTTGATCCCAATGATCCGGAAGTGATTGCCCAGGCCAGGCGGGATGGTATCCAGGATAACGTCATCAAAGCTGCCCAGGCCTCACCGGTTTACAAGATGGCTATCGACTGGGGATTGGCGCTGCCGCTGCACCCGGAATACCGCACGCTGCCGATGGTGTGGTACGTGCCGCCGCTGTCGCCGATTCAATCCGCCGCTGAGGCGGGGCATGTAGAGTTTGATGGCATCCTGCCCAAGATCGAATCGCTGCGTATTCCAGTGAAGTACCTAGCCAACCTGCTAACCGCCGGCGAAGAGGCGCCCGTAGTGCTGGCACTCAAGCGGTTGATGGCGATGCGCGTTTACATGCGCAGTAAGCATGTGGATGGCGCCCCTAATGCCGAGGTGCTTGACGCCGTAGGGCTGAGCGTAGCCCAGGTGGAAGAAATGTACCGCTACCTGGCGATTGCCAACTACGAGGATCGCTTCGTGATCCCCACCAGCCATCGCGAGATGGCCACCGAAGCCTTCCCGGAACGGGGTGGATGCGGCTTTACCTTTGGTGATGGTTGCCACGGTGAGAGCCAGCCCAACCTGTTTAACGGCCGTAAGCAGACCAGCGTATTGGTAAAACCGGTAGAGGTCTTCGACCCGCAGCCACAACTTGAGGAGTCACGTCATGACTGAAGCCGCTATTCAATTTTCTGCCTCAGCCGCTCCGGTAGAGGCGTCGTTCGAGCCAGCACAAGGCATGCGTAGCCTGCGTGTACTGGCCCGCTTGCTCGATTACCCAACTCAGGAGCTGCAGGATGCCTGCGGCGAGCTCATCGAAATCCTCAATGCCGAGAGCCGCCTGGGTGCGGGCCTCAAGTTGTCATTGATGGAGTGGTGCCAACGTCTTCATGAGGGCGAATTGCTTGAGCTGCAGGCCGAGTACGTTGCCATGTTCGATAAGGGGCGCGCTACGTCGCTGCTGCTATTCGAGCACGTTCATGGTGAATCCCGCGATCGAGGTCAGGCCATGGTCGATCTTATGGCCGAGTACAGCGCGGCCGGTTTCGAACTGGATGCTCGCGAGCTTCCCGACCATCTGCCGGTGTTCCTTGAATACCTTTCGATGTGCGAAGAAGCCGAGATCGGCCGCTGGCTGGGCGAAATACGCCATATCCTGGCGCTGCTCACCGCACGATTGGAGGAGCGCGGAGCGGATCACGCCCTGGTGCCGCTATCACTCTTGGCATTAATTGGCGCCGAGGGGGATGTCGAAGAGCATCGGCCACAGGTCAAGAAAGAAGCGCCCGACAACACGCCTGAAGCATTGGACGCTGTATGGGAAGAAGAAGCGGTACGCTTTTCAGCCACTTCTGACGAAGACTGCGCGCTGCAGTCTGCGGAAGGACGGCGGCTTGCCGAGCGCAAAAAAGCAGTGCACAGCGACCCCGTCAAAATCATGCCGTCCGCCTGGAGCGCTTCGCCTTCCTCAACCGTGGCCGATCGCTAAAAGGAGAATCGCCATGTTCATAGAATATCTACAACATCTTATCTACGGCTATTATCCCTATCTGGCCGGTACGGTGTTCTTGGTCGGCAGTCTCGTGCGTTACGACCAAGGCCAGTTCACCTGGAAGACCGGCTCCAGCCAAATGCTGTCCTCGAAAAACATGCGCCTGGCCAGCAACCTGTTCCATATTGGCATTATCGTGATTTTCTTCGGTCATTTGGTGGGCATGCTCACGCCGCACTGGGTCTACGCACCTTTCCTGCATGCCGGTACCAAGCAGCTAATTGCCATCGTGGTGGGCGGTATTGCCGGTGCCATGTGCGTGGTGGGCGGCGCCATGTTGCTCTATCGGCGATTGGTCAATCCTCGCGTAAAGGCGTCGTCGAGCTTCATGGATACCTTGATCCTGGGTTTGATTGTCTTACAGGCATGCCTTGGAATGGTGACCATCATTTTCTCACTAGGCCATATGGACGGTGAAATGATGCTGACGCTCTCCAGCTGGGCGCAGTCGATTGTCTTCTTCAGCGGCGGTGCGGCGGACTACATGCAGGAAGTGTCGTGGATCTACAAACTGCATATCTTTATCGGCTTAACCATCATCCTGCTGTTCCCGTTTTCGCGGCTGGTGCATGTGTGGAGCGTGCCGTTCGGCTATGTAACCCGGCGCTATCAGCTTGTCCGCCGTCGTGGCTAAAAACTGGCTTGTGCTCGGCCAGGCCTAGAGGAGAAATAACATGCAGATGATTGATATCGAACAGCTACCTGGGGGCGTCGCTGCGCCTCCGGTACGTGTCGGAGACACCCCTATCGATGAAGCAACGATTGCGTTGGAGATGCAGTACCACCCCGCCGAAACGGCGGGGGAGGCCCAGCTTCAGGCGGCCCGCGCCCTGGTGGTCAGGGAGCTGCTGCGCCAGCGAGCCAACGTCCTGGGCCTACTGTCGAGGCAGGAGACTAACGAAGCACAGGAAGATGCGGCGATTGCTGCCTTGCTCGAACAGGAGCTTGAGGTGCCGGAACCGGGGGAAGCAGATTGCCAGCGCTTTTTTGACACCCACTGCGAGCGCTTCAGCGAACCAGTGCAGTTACGCGTTCGGCATATCCTGCTTGCGGCCGCCCCCGAGGACTCCCAGGGTCGCGACGATGCTTATCAGCTTGGCGAAAAGCTACTCGAACAGCTCAATCAGATACCCGAACGGTTTGCCGAATTTGCTCAACACCATTCCGCGTGCCCTTCAAAAGAGATGGATGGTGATTTGGGCTGGCTAGTGTCAGGCCAGACCGTCCCTGAGCTGGATCGCGCTTTGCAGCACTTGCCCGAAGGCCTACACGAGCGCCCCTTGGCGTCTCGCTATGGCTGGCACGTGGTGAGTATTGACGAACGGCGAGAAGGTAGGGCGCAACCTTTTGATCAAGTTATTGACCGGGTGCGCCATAGCCTGCGGGAACAGGCAACTCGACGAGCGCTGCGTCACTATTTACTGGCGTTAGAGAGCGAAATAGGCGTCGAAGGGATTGTTCTGGATGACGATGCTGGCGGCAGCTTGATGCAATAGCTTGAAGCAATAGCAAAGCTAATAGGAGAGGCTTGATGTCCCATGTTCCTGTAGATGCTCTTTTCACTCCGCTTGGCATCGCGGTGCTAACGGTTTCTGATACCCGTGGTTTCGATGAAGATGGCAGCGGTGACCTGCTGGTTGAACATCTGAGCGAAAGCGGCCATATCCTGGTAGAGAGACGCATCGTACCTGATGATATCTATCAGGTTCGTGCTGTGGTCTCGGAATGGATTGCGCGAACGGATATCCACGCGATTCTGGTTAATGGCGGCACTGGCTTTACCAATCGGGATACTACTCCCGAGGCGTTGATACCGCTGTTCGACAAAGCGATTGAGGGTTATGGCGAGCTGTTCCGCCACTACTCTCTGAAGACCATCGGTACAGCGACGATCCAGTCTCGCGCCGTAGCGGGGGTGGCCAACCGAACGATGATGTTTGCGATGCCCGGTTCGCCCAAAGCGTGTGCGTTGGCGTGGGAAAAAATAATCGCTTTGCAGCTGGACTCCCGCACTCGGCCCTGCAACTTCGCCGCCATGGTGCTGCCTTCAGCGACCCCGTGCAGTGGACGTCATAAAGCGACTTCTTCCAATGAGGTGGAGCGCTCATGAACTGTCACTGCGCAGAAATAGTCACGCCCGGCTTGTTAGATCTGCTTGATGCACGCCAACGGCTTATCGACGCCGCCAGGCCCATTAATGCAGTAGAAAGCATCACCCTAGAACAATCGGCGGGGCGAGTGCTGTCAGAAACGCTGGTCGCACCTCTCGATATGCCGGGGGTGGACAATAGCGCTATGGATGGTTACGCGCTGTGTCTGGCTGATTACCAAGCGGCACCTCGCGGCGCAGGCTTACCCATTCTCCAACGCGTACCAGCTGGCGCAGGCGTCATGCTGCTACCGGAAGGAGGCTGCGCGCGTATTTTTACCGGCGCGCCGGTGCCCATGGGGGCAGATATTGTGGTGCCTCAAGAGCGGGTGACTCTTGATCCGCGCGGGCATATACACCTCGAGGGTAGCTTGGTGCTAGGCGCTAACATTCGTCGCCAAGGCGAGGAGACTCGCATAGGCACCCCGCTGCTCGCTGCGGGTAAGCTTCTTGATGCCGCGTCGATTGCGCTGCTAGCAAGCCATGGAATCAATGCCGTGACTGTCAAACGGCGTCTGAGGGTGGCGCTGCTTTCCACCGGCGATGAGCTGATTGCCCCAGGTACAGTGCGATCACCGGGACAGGTATACGACAGCAACCGCGCCATGCTTAACGTACTGCTAGCGCAAGCTCAGTGCGACGTGCTGGATTTGGGCGTCATCGCTGATTCACCGCAGTCATTGCATCAGGCCTTTGAGCACGCACAAACCGTTGCGGATGTGGTGATGTGCACCGGAGGCGTTTCGGTAGGCGAGGAGGATCATGTACGCCCAGTGATCGAGCAGCGCGGTGGCTTACATTTTCATGGTGTCGCCATGAAGCCAGGGAAGCCCTTTGCGTTCGGTTATCTGGGCGCAGAGCCTGCCTCTTCCACACCGTTAATGGCGCTGCCGGGTAATCCTGTGGCCTCCCTGGTGGGCTGGCAGCTGCTGGCGCTGCCGTTTATCCATGCCATGCAAGGTAGAGCCGTAGCGGCTCTACAGCGTTATCCGGTAAAAGCGGGCTTTTCTCAGCGTGGCCCCCAGGGGCGTTGCGAGCTACTAAGGGTGGTGATGGATTGGTCACAGGGGGCTCCCGTGGCGCAGCTAGCGGGCGGGCAGGGCTCACATATGCTCAGCGCGGCTAGCCAGGCCCATGGTTATTTAATGATTAACCCCGCCACGCAGGTAACTGAAGGGGCCACCTATCACTATTACCCCATCAATCAGTTCGCCGCTTGAACAGCTTTTCCTATCGTGGCCACTGACCTCGTTTGTTTTTCATAGGAGAGGGTATGTCTTCACAATACAAACCCCGCACACTGATTTATGCCTGCTCCGGCTGCTCTGATGTGGCGCAACTTGCCAATAGCGTTGCCCTGCGACTTGACCATGCAGGAGAGGCGGAAATGTCCTGCATTGCCGGTGTGGGCGGTGGTGTGCCCGGTCTGGTGCGCATTGCCCGCTCCGGGCGCCCTATTATAGCCATTGACGGGTGCCAGATGCACTGCGCCAGCCACTGTCTTTCCAAAGCGGGCGTTATACCCACTGAGCACGTCAAGCTGTATGAGAACGGACTGCGTAAGCGGCGGGGCCAATTTTATGATGAGGAAACCATTGAAGAGGTCACTGCCGAAGTTAAAGGGCTCATAGCTCGGCTACCCGTTAACGCCAGTGCCCAAGCAGAGGAGCCCTCAGAATGAGTGCGCTAGTCGATGGGTTTGGCCGTACGGTGCGTTACCTGCGCATATCGGTGACTGATCGTTGTGACTTCCGCTGTGTTTATTGCATGGCTGAGGAGATGACGTTCCTGCCTCGGGCCCAACTGCTTACCCTTGAAGAGATAGCCACGCTGTCGCAGGCCTTCGTCGAGCTGGGGGTGGAAAAAATCCGCCTAACTGGCGGTGAGCCGCTGGTACGCCAGGGCGTACTCACGCTAGTGCAAAAACTCGGTGCATTGGAAGGCCTGCGCGAGCTGGCGATGACCACCAACGGCTCAGGGTTGGTCAAGCATGCCGATGCTTTGCGGCAAGGCGGGCTACATCGACTCAATATTAGCCTCGACTCGCTAAAGCCCGAACGCTTTAAAGCATTAACCCGGACGGGGGATCTTGATCAGGTGGTCGCGGGTATCCGTGTAGCGCGTCGCGCTGGCTTTCAGTCGATTAAGCTCAACGCCGTATTGCTCAAGGGGCGCAATGACGACGAAATTATCGACTTGGTAAACTTTGCCCGGGATGAACAAGTCGATATAAGCTTTATTGAGGAGATGCCGTTGGGCGCTATCAGCGAGCATAACCGTGGTGAAACCTTTCTTTCCACCGATGCGGTACGCGAGACCATAGAAAACCACTATCAACTCTTACCCACCACCGAGACCACCCTAGGGCCATCCCGTTATTACCGCATGGTAGACAGCCAGTCGCGGATTGGCTTTATTTCTCCCCATAGCCACAATTTCTGCGCTGCCTGTAATCGTGTTCGAGTGACGGCTGAAGGGCGACTACTCCTTTGCTTGGGCAATGAGCACTCGGTAGATTTACGCGCCGTAATGCGCCGTTATCCGGGGGACTCCCAGCGGCTTAAATCGAGCATTGTGGCGGCCATGAAGGAAAAACCTGAGCGTCATCACTTCACCACGGATGGTGAGGTTCAAATAGTGAGGTTTATGAATGCAACAGGCGGTTAGTGCGACGTTGCCGTAAGCAGTTTTTCACAATAAATTATATCTATTCGACCACGGAAGCGGGCAAAAAATGCGACAAAAAACATATGCGGGCACCGCTTCCTCTATCACCGCGTCAATCGTCCCTTAGCACTTCCCAGGATCGAAGAGATATCCTGAGTGTTCCTTAATATAAGGGGCATCGGCGAATAGGGCTTTAAGAAGTCTCTATAATCAAATATGTCATATCAGCGTGCGCGCATAGCCTTAATTGACTTAATGCGACGGCTTCATTCGCTCTCAAATTATGTAAATAAGCAAAGGTGTTGGAAACTTCTTTTGGAAAGCACACTTTATAATTAGAATGTAAGTGCGGTAAATTTTGGCAGCAGATGTCTGTTCCTAAATGAAGTGATTTCTTTACCAGAGTGAACGGTCGTTGTCTTTTTGACATTAAGAGGTTGAAAAGTTATGTCATTTTTAGGTGGGAAGCGTAATTTAAGTAACTGTTTTTTAGCACTGGCTATGCTAAAATGAAGTGGAAACAGACAATTCTGTCGCTCCCACCTAAACTTGGCATAATTCTCAAAAATCTTGACGTAGGCTATTTTTTAGTAACATTACTACGAAAATGGTGACGCAAGGTATCACTGCAAGCGTCGCCACTCCCGCCTTGAAAATGCTCAAGTTTGCTATTCCCGAAAAAGACTATATAAACGGTAGTTATATTCTCTGGAGTTCGTTAATTCGTTCAATAGTCTATAACTGCCAGCAGAGTTACGTGTTGTCGCGCTTGTTTTCTACAGAATCTCCTCACACCTACTTTATAAAAATCCTACATTTTCTATATGTGGCACCATATTTTTTCGAGAGAGGCGATTACCAAATCAGGCAAGAAATGGACAGTATTGTGCAATGCGTTTCAGTCTTATTGAAGCTAATAATGTATGTGTTGGTGACAACTCTAACTAGCTTGGAGTCAAAAAAATGTAATGAAATACCAGATAGGTGGGTGAGAAGGAGATGGCGTTTGCAATGCGGTAGACGCTGAAGCCACATAGGTTCTCATCATCTGTAGAGGCCTTTTCGTGCGTACCTTTTTCAGCTGAGGGGGTGGAACAACACTAGTTAAGCAAAAGGAGTAAAATCATGAAAATGTTAAATGCGGTATTAATGATTACATTAGTGCTTATCTCAGGTGTAGCACTCGCTGAGAAGGGGTCGGGTCCTAATAGCACGATTGTTAAATATGAACCGGCGACTACGCAACTAGACAGCGGCCCACGGGCAGATAGTACATTCCGCGAGGGAACCAGAAGTCCCTAGACAGAAGCTATCTGTACCTGATATAGCCAGCATTACCGGGGAGTCATAACATCCTTCGGGCTGCCCGGTAACTTGCAAGGTTTCAATAAAATCAGCCGCTAATTAGGCAAGAACTCATCCATGTGGTGAGCCTTTAATAACAAGCTGTATGTAATAAAATATTTGGCGGCAAGCCAGTTATTGATCTTCCCTCTTAAGCTTTTGCTTCATCGAAAGCAAATGGCCTATTCTTCGCGCAAGTATTTTGCATGTCTAACCTCCTAGTCAGAAGTGACAGGCTATTGAGCTTAGCGCTACTCATTCAGGAATTGACATCAGGAATGCAAGATATCTTGAGAAATTCTTGATCTGCGTCACCACGTTTACATTTTCTAGTTTCATACTGGTTGTAAAGACCAATGCTGGCACTAGCCGTTATACGCTCTTTTCCTTCTGAATGACTAGTTAGTCAAGGATGCCGAATCGTGCCCTCCACGCTGAGAAAAGTGGTATGGCGAATGTTAATAATTGCCGGTGTTGTATTTATTGCCGGTGTGTTGGTGTGGCTGGAGCTTCGACCTGAGGGGCTGGGTGATGGTTTTGCCAGCGGTAATGGGCGAATTGAAGCGACAGAGATCGATATTGCTACCAAGCAGGCGGGTCGTATCGAAGCGGTGCTTGTTGGCGAAGGGGAGCAGGTCGAGCCGAATCAGCTCTTGGCGCGTATGGACACGAAGGTGCTAGAAGCCGAACTGGGGCAGGCCAGGGCACAGGTTCGACAAGCCGAGAGTGCGAGACGAACCGCCCAGGCACAAGTAGCTCAACGACAGAGCGAAAAAACGGCTGCTGAGGCCGTCGTGCTGCAACGAGACGCCGAGCTGTCTGCAGCGCACAAGCGTTATGATCGCACCCGGGCATTGGTGGCTCGCAATGCCTTGTCGAGGCAGCAACTCGACGATGACTTGGCCAGCCTGGAGAGTACCGAAGCCGCGCTGGCCGCTGCACGTGCGGGTGTGCTCTCCGCCTTGGCAGCCATCGAGGCAGCCGATTCAAAGGTTATTGAATCACAGGCGGCCATTGAGGCAGCCAGCGCAACAGTGGACAAGCTGGAGGCAGATCTTGAGGACAGTCAACTGCGCAGCGACCGGGTGGCAAGGGTTCAATATCGTGTCGCCCAGCCCGGTGAAGTGCTGCCAGCCGGGGGTGTGGTACTCAACCTCGTCGATCTGACCGATGTCTACATGACCTTTTTCCTGCCTGAGCGTCAAGCCGGGCGTGTTGCGTTGGGTGCCGACGTGTACCTGGTGCTGGACGCAGCACCTCAGTATGTAATCCAGGCTAACGTCAGCTACGTCTCCAGCGTGGCCCAATTCACTCCCAAGACCGTGGAGACAGCTAGCGAACGTGAAAAGCTGATGTTTCGGGTCAAGGCCCGTATCGACCCCGCGCTACTTGAACAGCACCTAGACAAAGTCAAAACCGGTTTGCCGGGCATGGCCTATCTCAAGCTTGATGATACGCTCGATTGGCCCGACGAACTGAAGGTCAACGTGACGCCATGACCATTGATGGATCTGTAGTGCGACTGGAAGGTGTCAGCTTGCGCAATGGTTCAGTGCATGCGTTATCCGGTCTAAATTTGGCCATTCCCGCTGGCTGTATGGTGGGGTTGATCGGGCCCGATGGCGTCGGTAAGTCCAGTCTGATGGCCCTGATTGCCGGTGCCAGAAAAATTCAGCAGGGTAGGGTTGTCGTATTAGACGGCGACATGGCAGAAGGGCGGCATCGCAAAGAGGTGTGTCGGCGGATTGCCTATATGCCTCAGGGGTTGGGAAAGAACCTCTATCCCACCCTGACAGTCTTTGAAAATCTCGATTTCTTCGGCCGTCTATTCGGTCTGGATCGCCAGAGCCGGCATAGTCGTATTGCCGAACTTTTGCATAGTACTGGGCTGGCTAGGTTCACGGAACGCCCTGTCGGCAAGCTCTCCGGCGGTATGAAGCAAAAGCTGGGGTTATGCTGTGCGCTGATCCACGATCCCGACCTGTTGATACTCGATGAACCCACCACGGGCGTCGATCCTTTATCACGGGCTCAGTTTTGGGACCTGATTGGGCGGATACGGAGCAAGCGTCCAGGTATGAGCGTGTTAGTCGCCACTGCCTATATGGAGGAGGCTCGAAACTTCGACTGGTTGGTGGTGATGGATGACGGGCAGGTATTGAATACTGGCGCGCCTAACGATCTGCTGGCAGCGACGGGAAGTGCAACGCTCGAGGAAGCTTTTATCAGGTTGTTGCCTGAGACTAAACGGCGCAGGTATCGAGAGTTCAAAATATCGCCCCGCCAACCTGATGCCAATATAGCCATCGAGGCCCATGGACTGACCAAGCGGTTCGGCGATTTTGTCGCCGTGGATCGCGCCGACTTTCGTATCGAGCGCGGTGAAATATTTGGTTTCCTGGGATCCAATGGTTGTGGGAAGACCACCACGATGAAGATGCTCACCGGGCTACTATCCGCCAGCGAAGGAAAGGCATTGCTGTTCGATAAGCCCGTCGATCCGCGCGATATTGCTACGCGCAGTCGGGTGGGCTACATGTCCCAGGGTTTTTCTCTCTATACAGAACTGACGCTACGTCAGAACCTTGAGTTGCATGCGCACCTGTTTCATCTGCCTAAGGCTGAGCGTGCCACACGCGTGAGGGAGATGCTGGATCGCTTTGATCTCACGGCAGTGGCTGACAAATTACCGCCAGCGCTTCCACTGGGAGTGCGTCAACGGCTGTCGTTGGCGGTGGCAGTTATTCACCGACCTGAGTTATTGATTCTTGATGAACCCACCTCCGGGGTGGATCCGATAGCACGCGATAACTTCTGGCTGCTGTTAGGGCAGATCTCCCGTGGAGAGGGAGTGACGATCTTTATCTCCACCCACTTCATGAACGAGGCAATGCGCTGCGACCGGATCGCTTTGATGCATGCCGGGCGCGTATTGGCTACCGACACCCCTGAGAAGCTACTAGCGTCGCGTGGCTTACCCACACTAGAAGCTACCTTTATGGCGTATCTGAAAGAGGC
>NZ_PJBT01000025.1:0-29001 GCF_002836035.1 Halomonas sp. MES3-P3E
GTTCTTATGACCGGAGAGGCGCATGTCTTATTTTTTGCACACTCCTAACACCAATCAGCTACTTGCGTCGCTACCAGACGTTGAGCGGTATGCCTTGATGGCTGACTGTGAAACCGTGGAACTTGCCTTTGGCAAAGTGTTATTCCAGCCCGGCGATACGATCACCCACGTTTACTTCCCCATCGATAGTTTTATTTCACTCATTGCAGTCATCAATGGTGGCATCCGGCTTGAAGTCGCGATGGCAGGCCGAGAAGGTATGCTGGGCACCTCGCTGGTGCTAGGTATCAATGAGGCGCCCCTCCTTGCATTGGTTCAGGGCTCGGGGACCGCCTTGCGTATCAGCGCTGCCCGCTTCCAGTGGCTACTTGAGAAGGGCCCTGTGCTGCATCAACGGTTAAATAAGTACCTCTATGTGGTGATGAATCAGCTAGCGAAATCAGTGGCCTGTAACCACTTCCATCAGATTGAAGCCCGGCTCGCCCGCTGGCTGCTGATGACGGAGGATCGCGCTAACTCTGCTCAATTGCAGCTGACCCATGAGTTTCTCGCCATGATGCTCGGTGTCCGGCGTGCCGGGATTACGCTGGCAGCGTCCGCCCTTCAGGCCCGTAGCTTAATTCGTTATCACCGTGGCGCAATCGTCGTGCTTGACCGACCGGGCCTGATTGAGACGGCCTGCGAGTGCTACACCGAAGATTGCGCACTATATGCCAGAGTAATGAAGTCATTGTAAAAGAAAAGAGAAGTAGCGCTCTGACCTCTCTCCCAAGCCCTTTTATCCAGCAACATGAACCGACTACATATTCGTTCAGACGGATGTCTCGGTTGGAAGAGAAAGGACGAATAGTTACGTGTGAGCAAAATGTAGACCTCACACTATAAGTGCTGACAAATGAAAAATGCTCAGATAATGCAGAGCAAGCGCCTTAGACGAAGCTTTACATTATCTGAGCCATTCGAGCAGAGCGTTGTACGTTGGCACTATCTTGAGTGTCTAAGCGATGGTGGAAAGAACCAACCGGCCACCGCTACCTTACGCAGTAAGATCCCAGAAATGCGCTATATGGCGGGTCGAAGAAATACCGACTTCCAGCATATACTTGCCTTCTTCCCCGAGGCCGTCTTCCCCCTCAGCCATGATCGGCGTACCGTGCCCCATCTTGCCGATGATGTATTCCTCGATCACCTCCCGCCTGTCCGCGTTGCACCAGACCTGTCGGGGAAAACCATCTACCTGCTCAACTCGGGTCGGTGGCCCTTCGACCTCGTGAATCTTCTGCCACTGTCGAACGATAGAATCAGCGTTGGCATTGTCTACAGTCGAATCGCTGCCACCATGCCAGACCGAAATTGTTGGCCAAGGGCCGTCAAATGTCGACGCTCCACGCACAAGCGAGTCGAGCTTGCTATCCGAAGGGCCGCCATATCCTTTCATGCGAACCATCGCTTGCATCAGAGTGTCCGCGCTGCGGTAGGGTAGTCCAGCGATGATCGCACCTCCCGCGAATACCTCTGGATAGGTCGCCAGCATCACAGATGCCATTGCCCCACCCGAGGACAACCCCGTGATGTACACACGTGTTGGGTCGATACAGTGATCCTCAACGACCTGATTGATCATATGACGAATAGAGAGTGGTTCGCCTCCGCCACGGCGGGTGTCGCCAGTCTTGAACCAATTGAAGCTGCTAAGAGCGTTATTGGTTTTCCTCTGCTCCGGATACAGAAGCGCTATCCCGCATTCATCGGCGAGAGTTGACCAGCCTGATCCGTGATTATAGCTCTCAGCCGACTGGGTGCTGCCGTGTAGAACGACGACGAGTGGCCCATTCTTCTGAAAATTCTTCGGGATATAGGTGTCTGCATGCAACGACCCAGGGTCAGTTCCGAATTTTTTTAACGCGGTCAGACGATTGTGGGTATCTGAAGATGTCGTCATAAAACCTCCTTTGCCAGTTTAGTTTGGCTCATAATGCTACCCGCAAAGAAAGACCGCTCTGGAAAGCCTTATTCTGGGTAGTTCTTTCTGAATTTTAAGCTGAATCCTTCTCTTCGATTGCAGCTGAATAACAATGTATAGGTATCTATGTGATTGCTAGTATGCCCTCCAAGGGTCCTGCCACTTCAGATCGATCGCTGAAATAGCGCACCTTGATTAGCTTGGATTCAGGGTCTGGATGCCTTCTCTTCACCCTGAGCAGATCTCGGACTCAGCGCCACCGCGAATAACACAAGGCCCACCGTAGCAAGGAAGATTCTCGCACTAAGCGAATCCTGGGCGGTGAAAGCCAAAAGCAAGGCTATCGTTCCAAGCGTTAGCACAAAAATGATTTTCATGACATTTTCCTTACCGCGGATCACTTTAATGCTAAGCCTTCATGCCGTGGAGAATGAGTTGCCCCCTCCCTCATCTCGGTGCTCTTACTCGAACCATTGCTCGTAAATGCCCATCGCAGCACTACAGATATGGTTACTCATCATTAGTAATGAAAGTTGATGGGCCATGCTGTTAGCATCTGCCGGGGCGAGAGTAGAGATTATTCGTCAAAAACAATGTCAGGTGACGATACCTAATGCCAAGGACAACAGCAGGACGAAGAATGGAATACTATTATTACTATGAGAAAGGGGCGCTGAATCCTTACAGCGCATAGCGCAACATCCTTGTTTAGGCATTTCCTTTGCCAAACTCTCTCTTAGGATGACGCCTACAGAAAGCACTCACCGTGCGCTTACGCACATAGCGGCAAAGAATTATCAAAAATCAAGGTCACTTAAATTAACTACTCTGAGAACTCACCCAATGAAAAGGAACTCTTCCATTACTGTGATTTTTTAGTGGTTAATTATTGCTACTAGCCAAAGGCCATTTTTTCAAATTTACAACATGACAAAGTAGCGTAATGTGCCCAATAAAGGGCGAGGCTGTGTGAAAACCCGAAAAACTAGTTGGCGATTACAGAGCTCAGCCGTATTGGCACCATTTACGGCCAGCAAGGCAGATCAAAATATCCTCACTCATTATGCCAACACCTGGAATTAATCGGGTAACGCCTAAGATACACCTACTAAGGAGCCCTACCAGCTTTTACAAGCGCGGCAGAGCCATGATTAAGCCCTTAGTCTCCTAATCGACTTTGAGTTTAGTGAGCTTGTCCAGGCGTGTCTCGTTAGCGAGAAATGCGTCCTCAGCGACTGAAATCTCCTTTGTACCTTGGAATAAAGCAAACTGGTTGGGCAGAAGGCACCTCTGCGTCTTCGAGATATCTGGGCCATCCGTGTACAGCTACAACTTGCAAAAAAGACGAGAGATATTGCCCTCTTCAATTTAATCATCGATAGCAAATTAAGGGCTGCGACCTCGTCAATTGACAAGTACGGGATATAGCCCATGGTACGCGCATATCTCCACGAGCCATGGTGATGCAGCAAAAGACACACCGACCTGTCCCGTTCGAAATTACCGAGCAAACTCGCGTCGCTATCATCGACTGGATACCGCTTGCTCAGCTCCTGACCTTTCCCCCCAAGCTTAACTGCCAGTACCCAACGTCTTGCCACTGATTGAACTTAAACCCAACATTTTCAAAATGTGCCACTTTCTTCATACCCATTTTTTCATGCAGTGCGACACTGGCTGGGTTGGGTAGCGTAATGCCGCCAATCACCGTATTAATCCCGCCTTCTTTGAGCTTAGAAAAGAGTGTTTCATACAACGATGCACCCAAGCCCCTACCCTGCACCTGGTTGGAAAGGTAGACACTGACCTCGGCTGAAAATCGATAGGCGCTCCTCTCTTTCCATTTAGTCGCGTAGGCATAGCCCACCACAGCATAATCTTCCACTGCCACCATCCAGGGTAAACCGGCCATTTGAACATTCTCGATTCTGCGCTCGATATCGGTACCCGATACTGGCGTTTCTTCAAATGAAATAGCGGTATTTTCAATGTAGTAATTATAAATGTGCGCTATGCCTTCCGAATCACCCTTTACAGCATCTCTGATCATGGTTTATTCCACTTATGTTTTGATGATTTACGTTCATTGATAAATAAAAAACAGCCTCCTCTTTAATGACCAGCTAGAGTGCTTTTTAGCTATGATAAGAGTTGCCCGTTAACTACCACACCGCGTCGCCAGAAACTCACCATTACCAACGGGGACGGTGCATGTGGTGAAATTGGGATCTGCCGATACCTGCACCATGAAAGGAGCCATTTCATCTGTATGGGAGGTGGCGTTATCCACCACAAGAAGCCCACCTTTGCGTAAAACTCGCTGGATATTAGGCCACCATTGCACATAATCAGAGCGTTTTGAGTCTAAAAAGACCAGATCGAAACAGGCATCGTCCATGCTTTCAAGAAGACCACCCGCCTCCCCTCGATGCTGAGTGATGACCTTAGAGAGGCCTGAGCGCTCAAAATTCCTCGCGGCCATCGCAAGCTTGAATTCGGAAAGTTCAACGGTGGTAACGTGCCCTCCAATCATCTGTGCCGCCTGGGCCAGCCACAAGGTGGAGTACCCGTTGGAAGTACCAATTTCCAACACTCGTTGCGCGTTGGTTGCCTGAACAAGTACCGATAGAAACTTCCCCGTATCACGGGTGATATTGAGCATTCGTCTTGGGCGTTCAGAAATGGCAGCATCGTTTTGTTGGCCAAATCGCTCAAGTTCCATTAGCAGTTCTTGAAGAGTTTCACTCACAGTTGCCTCCCGCTAGGCACAGCATTTTCATCATCAAATTTACCGCCCTTTGCTTACACAGGCCGCTTGGCAAGCAGCGCCCAGACACCCGCTGAAAAGAGTAACGTTCCGCCAACCAAGTTGAAGCGACGCTGGGCACGACGCGATGCCAGCATCTTGCGCACCGACGTTGCGAATACGGCGTAGAGAATGGCATTAAGCGTTGCCAACGCCACAAACGTGATCGCAAGTATCCACAGTTGTTGCCCAGCATTGGCGTTCGGGCTGACGAATTGCGGCAAAAAGGCGACGAAGAAGATAATGCCCTTCGGGTTAAGCGCAGTAACGAGATAGGTGTTAGTGAAGAGCTTCCAGCGCGAACCTGATACCGCCGGTGTTACCGGCTGCACCGACGATATACCGGCACGCAACAGCTTTATGCCCATATAAAGCAGGTATAAACCGCCGATCCATTTAATCACGGTGAACCAAAAGGCCGAGGTGGCTAACACCGCTCCCAGGCCAAGCAGTGAAAAGAGCAGCGCCGTTGAGTCACCCAACGCCACTGCAACAACTAGGGGAATATTGGCGCGCCTACCTTGAGCAATGGAGTAGCTAACCACGGTCAAAATCGTTGGCCCGGGTATGGCGAGCAACGCCACCGATGCCAGGGCAAAGGCGAACCAGATTTCAATAGACATGGAAAGCTACCTCACAGGTTGTTAATGCTAAGTTAGCATAAGCTCAACAATGATTGGAGTGCTCTGTGAGGTGCTTATTCCGTCAATTTAAAATACTTAGTTTTTTGCTTGCGCTTTTTCCAACTGCTGCGTTAAAGCTGCATCTAACAGCTCTAGCGCCTTAGCGCGATTTGTCCACCAGTCCGTTGACCAGACTCTAAACAGTGACCAGCCCAATCCTTCCAATACGCTCTGGCGTACCTTGTCCCGCTCACGGGCATAGGCTGAGCTGTGGTACATGGCGCCATCACACTCAATGCCTGCCAAATAAACACCGGGTTTGTCCGGGTGAACAATGCCCATATCTATACGGTAGGCAGAAACGCCGATTTGCGGATGGACTATCCAACCTTTCTCTTGCAGGCCTCTGGCAACCGCAATCTCAAACGGCGATTCAAAGTCACCCACGGAGCCATGAACGGCAGCGCCGAGTGCTGAAGCACCCCGTTCGGCATATTCTAAAAAGTGCTTGAGATCTGCCACGGCCCGGGCCGAGGTGCGGGATAGATCGATACGCTCCGGGGTCAGAGTGGAGAACACCACCATTTCTGAGCGGGCGCGAGTCATAGCCACGTTCAATCGACGCTCACCACCGTTACGGTTCAGCGGGCCGAAGTTCATGGTGACGTGACCGGCCTCGTCTGGGCCGTAGGTGATACTAAACAAGATCACGTCCCGCTCGTCGCCCTGTACCGTCTCCAGGTTTTTTACGAAGACCGGCTCCAGCTCGTCGTCGGAGAAGGCCCATTCGATACTTGGGTCTTCCCCGCGGGCTTTATCGAGCAGGTCTTCAATCAAGCTCTGCTGCTCGGTATTGAAGGTCACCACCCCAATGGACTGGCGGCGCACCGCTTCATCTTCCGAGGTTAGCCGCCGCAAAATCTCGGCCACAATGGCTTTAGCTTCCCCTTGGTTATGGCGTGCTTTACCACGGGCATAAAACCCTTGTGGTCGCACCAGCGAAACGCCCTTGTCTGGGTGTACCGGGGCTGGAAAGGTCACCAGAGAGTTGTCGTAGTAACGGCTGTTGGAGAATGCTATCAGGCTTTCGCGGCGGGAGCGGTAATGCAGATTCAATACCCGCTGGGGGATACTGGAGCCCATCAGCTCGTCAAGAATACTCTCAAGATCGCCCTCACCATCAACGTCGCCATCCGGGTCATCATCAGAGCGGCCAAAGAAGTTCGTCGGCGGCATCTGTTTGGGATCGCCCGCCACGATGACCTGTTTGCCACGTGCCAGAGAACCGACCGCATCCCACACGGTAATCTGCGAGGCTTCATCAAAAATCACTACGTCAAACAGCGCCTGCCCTGGGGAGAGGAACTGAGCGATGGAGAGCGGTGACATCATTAAACAGGGGGCCAGGGTGGTAATCGCATCGGGGATGGTTTCCATCATCTCCCGCACCGGCTTATGACGCATTTTTTTCTGCAGTTCGTGGCGCAGTACGCCCCAGGAGGAGCTTTTCTGGATTCCGTCCTGATCAGGAATTTCCCCAGACAAACTCGCCGCGATGTATTGGGCCGTCAGCGCGCTGAAGCGGGTATCCAGCTCGCGGAAATGTTGAATCGTGGCCTGATGCTCAGGCGATGAGAAGGTGCGCAGTACCTCATCTTCGCCAATCACTGCTGACGACCACCAGGCACAGTAGGCCGCTTCGAAAACGTCCTCAACCTCATCCGCTGTTACGCTGCCCTGCTCAATGGCGTCTACCAGCGGGCCAAGCTGGCAATCCAGCGCTTCAGAACGGCGACGCATCCAGGCACACCACTCTTTCAGCGAAATATGGTGGTCGACAATCTGCTGGCAGTGAGCACTTAACGCCTCTAAGGCGGGCACTTGAGTATCCAGACGTCCATCTAGCGTTGAGCCGATCAGCGTTTCAAACTGCATTTTAAGCGCCGTAAATGCCTCAAACGTCGCTTTGAAGTCATTGATCACCCGCCCTACGGGGGCTTCCGGCGCCAGCAGGTCGTTGGCATCATAGAGCAGCGTACGAATCTTACCCCGCAGCATCGCCAGCGACTCCGCGTCATCAGCAAGCTTGCCCACCGCTACACGGGCACGAGAACCCAATAGCTTCAAGGCGGCCATAGCATCGGGGTCAGAGTTATACGCGTCCCAGCCCCGTAGCCCCTTCAATACGCCATCCAGGCGATCAATATGGCCGCCCGTTTCGCGCAGCTGCATCAGTACGGGGATATCGTTGTCTGGGTTTGGAGTACCCTGGGCACCGCCTGCGCGCATCTGCTTGACGACACTGCGCTTGGCGAACCAGCTTTTCGGCCACCAGGTTTCGTTGGCCGCCGCCCAGGTTGGGCCAAGCGCCGCGGCATCCAGCGTTTGCCACGCCAGAGGCGCATAGTTGCAGCTCAATTTTTCCTGGGTAGCGATATAGGTTTTAAGCTGAATGACCGCTTCTTCCAGTGCATCAAGTCGATCAGGCGCATCGGGTTCCAGGGCAAAAGAGGCTTGCTGGCGATAGGCATCCAGCAGCACTTGGCCACACTCCGCCACGGCGGAAAGCTTGGCCAAATTTACCGTACCCAAGCTAATCCCCAGAGCTTTCTCCAGGGCTGCTAAATCCTGGGACATTTTGTCGGCGCTGGCTTGGAGCTGGCGGGCAACAGTGACCACCTCTTCCTGCCACTGAGGCCGCCAGTCATGATGAGTGATGGCACTCAGCGGGTGATCGACAAGATTGCCAACGGCATTCGCCTGCACGCTCAACAACGCCGCCATTTCGCGTAAATGTTCTAGCTGTTTTTCGTCGTGTATCTCGCCGTTGGCCCAGCTTAGCTTTACCTTAGCGGCGAGCGCTGCATCGCGTATTTTGATACCCATCGCGTAGTGCGCCGTCAGCCCATTCCGGTGGCGCTGATGTAAGGCATTCACAACACGATTCAAACGGTCACGCAGGGTTTTCAGGCGCTCGCCCTCCGCCTTCCAGTCGCTTACCGATGTCTGGGAAGCGCTATTCCAGGAAGTACGTAGCTGATCCAGCACATCGGCTTTCTTCGCTTTGTTGGAGTGCAGCTCCAGGCAGAACTGCCCAAGGCCGATTTCCCGCAGGCGACGATGTACCACTTCCAGGGCGGCAGTCTTCTCGGATACGAAAAGTACTTTTTTGCCTTTACCCAGCATATGGGCAATCAGGTTACCGATAGTCTGGCTTTTACCGGTACCCGGCGGCCCGATAATGACAAAATCTTTACCCCGATCGGCGGTGGCAATCGCCGACATTTGGGAAGAATCTGCAGGCAGAGGTGTCAGCAAATCTGCCGGGGTGTATTCCCGGTCAATATCCTTGGCATCTACAAAGCGAATATCGCTTTCGTAGGGCTCACGTGGGGTGTCGAGAAGATGCTTCACCACCGGGCTTTCCTTTAGCGCCTCGGAGCGATCCATCAGGTCTTTCCACATCAGATACTTGGCGAACGAGAAGTGCCCCAACACTACGTCTTCCACTACTTCAAAGCCAGGCACTGCCTTAATGGCTTGGCGTACCCGGTTCCAGATGCCGACCACGTCTACGCCGCTCTCATCCTCGGGTAGAGCACCTGTCAGGCCGTTGATCTCGATAGCAAAATCTTTCTTCAATAGCTCTAGCAGCGTGGTGTTGAAGCGCGGTTCGTCATCATTGGCAACCATTTTCACGCCACTGCGTACCGACTTTCGCTCTAGCGATACCGGTAACAGAATCAGTGGGGCACGGTAACGGCGGCTGCCTTTGTCATTCGGTTTCCACAATAAAAACCCGACCGCCAGAAACAGGGTATTGGAGCCCCCCTCTTTCAGCGACGTTTGCGCTTTGCGGTAGATTTCGACCGAGCGCTTTTCTAGCTCTTCTTGAGTGAGTTCTACCAGCACCTGCTTCTTGGCCAACGCATCGCGGGAATATACTTCCTTCAGATCTTCACCCGTTCGCTGGCGATGAATATCCTCATCCTGATCTTGCGCCTGAAGTCGGGGGAAAGGCGCAATAGAAATACGCGCCCCAGTGGCCAATAAATCTTCCAATGCGCTGGGGTCACCGCATACCAATTGCAGGCTACTTTTACTCGGTTTCTGGTTAAGCAACGGGTTACGCGCAGATAGATCCAGCAGCTTACGTTGCCAGCGCTCCAAACGGCCACCCGGTGAGTCTTCGAACACCTCCTGTTCCATATGCACGGTTGCTGCCGGCAAATCCGGTGCCTCTTCCAAAAGCGGCTCGAAAGTGTCAGCTACATTGCTGGCTGCAAAAACGTTTTCTGACTGAGATTTCAGGCTAATGGGGTTGATGCGATGGGCCCGTGCCCGGCGAATATCCACCGCTGCGATAAACTCGTGATCCTTGTCCAACGACACTTGCTTATTGCCCGCCTCAACCGCTTTGGAAAAAGGCGGCGCAGGATGCTGGGTGGTGTAGGTGGTCTCGATCAGAATGAGTTCTTGCAGTGGAATACGCTGGCGAAGGGTTTCCGCCTCATCGACCACCACACTGGAAAGATCCTCTTTTTCCAACCATAGCCCTACTAGAGCATGCCCTTTGGTAAGCACCACCAGTGGGTTCAACTGGGCCTGCTCCAGCGCTGCTGCGAATAGCAAGGTGGTATCTAGACAGGTCGCCACCCTGGCGCTTTCAATATGATTAGGGAGGCGAACTTTCTGCCCATTGCTCTCGAAGCTGGCGGGCGGCAGCGCGTAGCCTAGCTGCATTTTGACAATGGCGGTGTAAATAGCCGAAGCCATTAGCCATACCTGCTCGCGGCTGTTGGACTCATAGCCATTAATCTGGTCGGGCTTGCCCGCCTTGCGCAGAATCTGACTAGCGTGACCCAACAACCGATCTACCGTCGGGTCGTTGGGCGTACAAAACGCCGCCAACAGCTCCGGCATATAGCCAGCCCCGCCCCACTCATTACAGGCCAACAATTCCACCGGCACTGTATGCTCAGCCAAGGTCTCTTCACCTTGGCGAACGCTAAGCGTCACCGAGCCACGCATGGATTCCGTCAACCCCAACAGGAAACCACCGTCTAACTCAAGATCCCGATCTTTCAAAGCGAGCAACCCACCCGCTGCCAACCGATCCACCGTCCAGGTCTTCTGCTTCACAAACCCAGGAGACGCCGCCAACGTCACGGTAAGATCAGAGAGAGCCTGCTCTTCATTCAGGTTCTCAATCTGCAGCTCCCGCAGTACCGCAAACGCACTTTGATGGCAGGCAAAGTTGATCTTTTCCACTAGCGTTGCGTGGATCTTGATGATGGGTGATTTCTGGTTAGGCATGGGCTCTCTTATTTAAGATTAAAGCCAGTGGTCGCTCAGGCGTGGTCTATTGGGCCAACTACGGGTGCGGTGATGGGTAACCGGCAATAAACCGACTATTACCGATTTAGTGGTCAGCTAGGTCATTAATGGCTAGCCGCTTCCCCATAATACAGAGACTGTACTCCCTACCATCCATCTCGGCTATATCAGGAAGGCGCCCCCACTCATGGTAACCAAGAGCCTTTAGCAGCCGAATACTCGGGGTATTATGCGCAAAGACGTAACCGACCAGAGTACGTAAACCCAGTTTTGGTGCCATATTCTCGGCAGCCAATAAAAGCCTTTTGCCTAGCAGCTTACCCTGATGCTCTGGGGCGATATAGATGCTCAGCTCAGCCGTATGCCGATACGCGGGTCTGCCATAGAAACTCTCAAAACTTACCCATGCAACGACCTCTTCGTCCTGTTCATACACCAGTAGCGGACGGCTCTCAGGTTGATGTTGCCGAAACCACTCAAGGCGCGATTCAACGCTAACCGGCTCCGTATCCGCCGTAGAGGACCTCGTTGGGATAGCTGCATTGTAGATATTCACAATTCTGGGCAGATCTAGCTCTTCCGCATGCCTAAGCTCCATTGAAGCCTCCATAAATGGATACGGGAAACACAGATTCAAGTAACACAGTGCTCGCTTCTATCTAGACATCGGCTGAGAAAGCAGAAGTAAATAAAACTTGATTATAGGTGAGGCACTATCTTTTGAATCGTTAATGCTAAGTTAGCATAAGCTCAACAATGATTGGAGTGCTCTGCTAGAAGCTCAGTGGCTCTATCTATCACGCTTGCTTTTAACCATTACCACAAGCCCAGCTGAACAGCGATCCAGCGTCCTGGTGCCAGGGAACCGACAAAAGCACCGACCAGCCCCAGATAGGCGCCAACCATCCAACCGCGATGCTGCTCTACCCTCCCCTTGAGGATAGCCACCACTGCAACGGCAAGAGCTACTAGTACCCACAACGAAAGTAGATGAATCGGTCCAAAGTGACCTATTAAAGGCAGAACGCCGCCGCCAAACCAGAAGGAGCTCAAGGCAGAGAACGCCATGGCGAGCACCCAGGTGCTGCCCAGTATTCGATGGAGCATAGTGCCCTTTGGCGAAAGCAGCAGAATCGCCCCAAGCCCCAAGGCCAGAAGAGACGCGTAGAGATGCAGGGTAAACGCCATGAAACCTCCGAGAGCCAAGTCAACTGCCCGGCAAATGCAACTTGTTGCATAAGGCTAGCCCCTGCCATTTTATTATGCAACTATGTGCATAACGTTCGAAACACACGGTTACTCATGTCCCTACGCGCCGTTTTATTAATCACTCTTCAGCGTGAGCCCGGCACTGGCTACGATATCCTGCAGCGCTTCAAAGCGGGACTCGCCCATGTTTGGCAGGCCAGCCACCAGCAGCTCTACCGCGAACTTGACCGAATGCGCGGCGATGGCCTATTGGCGTGCGAGACTCTGCCGCAAACCGAACGCCCCGACCGCAAGGTTTACCAACTCACCGAAGCGGGGCGTCAGGCGCTGGACATCTGGCTCGCCGAACCCTTGTCTACCAGCCCTGTGCGCCAGCCATTGTTTGCCAAGTTTTTCGCCTGGGAACGCTGGCCTGAGCAGGCCCGCCGCGAAGAGCTCACTGACTTCCGCAAGCAACTCAAGGAGTGCCTAACGACCTACGCTGCTATCGAACGGGAGTGGTTTAGCAACCCAGAGACGTTGACGCCCGCCCAGCGCGGGCCATGGCACACGCTGCGGCTTGGCCAACGCCTTACCGAAACGTGGGTGGAATGGGTCGAGGAAGTGATGGAGGAAGAGCAATAGCTATTGGTGAAACCAGATCCTCATGGATGCTGGGGGCTTTGGCGGGGGCTGTTATCAGCCAATAGAGACTACCGGGGCTTTATAAGCTAGCTTTTAGAAGTTCAGAAAATGAGGGAGGTAGGAGTTCATCGATATAGCTGTCATTGAATTCGACTAACCGCGCCAACGCTTCGGGGTCGGGTAACTTCACGTGCTGACGGTTTCGGATCACCAACCCCTCCTCACGCAGCATTGAGAAAGTCCGGCTCACGTGAACCGGGCTCATCCCCAGCGCGTCGCTAATCAGTTCCTGAGTGAGCGGCATGAAGAAGCTGTTGTCCTTTACGGCCTCGATCCGCTTGAGTCGCAGATAGATTTCGTAGAGAAAGTGTGCCAGCTGCTCGTGGGCTGAATACTTGCCGAGGTAAATCAGCCGCTCGGAGAGTTGCGCCTGCTGGCGTGTTGCTGTGGCCACGATGCCGGCGGCTAGGTTCGAACGCCCAAAAAGTTCAAAAAGCTGCTGATATGAGAACGGACAGATCACACCTTTATTAATCATTGCCGCACTTGCCAGTCGGCGAGTGAAACCAAAATCGCGAATACCGATGATATCGCCGGGGAGATAGAACTTGAGGACCTGTTTTGAACCATTTTTTAAGTTGCGATAGGAGTATGCCCAGCCCTCCTTGACCACGCAGAACAGATCAGCATCCTCACTCTCCTGCCAGAGCACCTCGCTAGCCGACATGTACCTAGGGCTGAGCTCAAGGCCCAGCAATAGCGCTTTGTCTTCTGGAGACAGCGCGCCTTGAGTACTAAGGCCCCGCATCACTTCTGTATCGATGAGAGACACTCTGTTACCCCTCAGGCAAATGGTTTATTAGCGTTATTCTAAAACATTTGCCTACTTTACCAACCTAACGTAGGTTATGAATTATACGTATTATCAAATGGTTGCATGAATCCTACAGGGATGGTCCGGCTCCAGAATGCCACACGTCAACGTCGTTTCGACAATATTACAGGCAGTGCCATCAGGTCAGCCCCCGCATTGTCGCAAGACCTTCGGCGTCAATGTCTGACTATCTTGCTAAACGGCCCCCTGGTAAAACGTCATCCTGCTTTAGAAGTAAGTGGTTTTCTGCGCTATTGATAACACTGACACCATAAGAGCGTCAGAATAGACGTTGCGAATCACTTATCAAAGCAAAGGAGTTGCAAATGAAGCGCCATGAAAAAATTAGACAAGCTGGGCACCATAGCGTCTCCTTGCTGGCTCGGCTCGGCCGCTACGAACTAGCGATGCTGCTATGCGTCGCGGTACTTTCCGGCGGGGTTTGGGGGTTCGTCGCGCTGGCCGACGAAGTCACTGAGGGGGACACCCAGAGCGTCGATGAGAGCCTGCTACTCGCCCTTCGCAACCCCGCCGATCTTAGCGACCCAATCGGGCCAGGCTGGGTCGAGGAAATGGGGCGGGACTTTACCGCGCTTGGCGGTGTTGGCGTACTGGTACTTATCACTCTGGGCGCCCTGGGCTACCTGTTACTCGCCAGACGTTATCGCGCGGCCCTCTTTGCCGCGATCGCAGTGCCGGGCGGCATACTCCTTAGCACCGTAATGAAGATGGGTTTTGATCGCCCTCGTCCGGATCTCGTGCCTCATGAAGCCATGGTCTACACCGCAAGCTTTCCCAGCGGCCACTCAATGATGTCTGCCGTGACCTACCTCACCCTGGCCGCGCTACTCACCCGCGTGCAGCCCGCGCTGAGGCTGAAGGCATACCTTTTGATTCTGGCGATATTACTGACCCTGCTGGTAGGCATAAGCCGCATCTATCTCGGAGTGCATTGGCCGACTGATGTGCTTGCCGGCTGGACGGCTGGGGCGAGCTGGGCAGCGATGTGCTGGATCGTGATGCGCTGGATGCAGCGACGTGGGCAGGTAGAGACAGAAGTTAGTGGGTCGGACACTGAATAACGTGGCTCAAGTAGCGCTGGGCAACACCAATGAGTATTGTCCAGTGGCGTGGGAAAAACTTATAGTCGCCATGAAGCCGATTAAGAATAGAAGACTGGGTGGAGAGAAAGGTAAACCGCCCAGGCATGCTCTTGTGAGTCAAGGGGCTCGACCTCAAGCGAACAAGCAGGCATGGTGAGTATTATTACCCACCATCAGCAAACCAATAGGAGGTTACGCCAATGCCGCACAATCTGACTCAAAACCTGACTCAAAACTTATGCAAGATAGGGCTATTATCGCTCTTAGCTTTGTCTCCCAACGCCTTCAGCCAACAACAGCCGGGAGCGGCTGCCGGTAATGATGTCACCACCGAATCGTTCCAGGATTGGGAAGTCCGCTGCCAGCGTAATGCCGAGGGCCCGACTCCGTGTGCGATGGCGCAATTGGTTACGCAACCTGACAGCGACCAGCCCTTGATGCAGGTAATTCTCGACTACCCGCCTCAGATCGATGACCCGGTGATGAGCTTCTTCGTGCCGCTGGGGGTACGTCTGGCAGCAGGCTTGCAATTGAGTGTGGATAACGGTGAGCCAATCCAGTTCCCCTATCAGGTCTGCCAAGAGCAAGGCTGCCGTGCTGACGTCCCCATTGAACCAGCGATGTTGCAGCAACTCCGCAGTGGCAGCACAGCAACCCTCAGCATGATTGATCCACGCGGTGAACGCCTGGATCTGGATATTTCGCTGACCGGCTTTACCGACGCCAGTACCCGCATCGCTCGTTGATCTTAGGGCCCTCCCCGACAAAGCCGGCCCACAAGGGCCGGCAATTCTACCCCGCCGATGTCATCCTAGGCCGATATGTGGTCCTAGATGCAGATGGAAAACCCGAGCTGATCGAAGAAAGCCGTCCGCTAGACCTCCCCTTGTATCGCTTCCCTGTTTTCGGCCTACTCAGCATTGGTATTGGTGCCGTCGCGCTCGGCGTGCCCGACATGCAATGGGCACACAGGGTGAAGGCAACGATGACAGAAACCATTAATGACCCACGCCTACCCGACCCAGCTCGCTGCACGTTGATCAAGGTACTCGCTGATCAAGCAGGATTGACCGACCCGATTCTCGGCCTATAGTTTTTAAGGGCTGAACGAAAGGAAACGCAGGAGCCAAACTCACTGGTGTAAATGTGCTGATGAGCGATGGCAAGCCTTTCAGAGGCTGCGTGGTTAGTTCTACTGCGCCGTCATTAAGAAGAACCTACAACTTTGTGATTCTTACGAGGATGCACGTCATGTCCGGCCGAACTCAAACCAATCGGCTCCACCAGCAGGTGGCTCCAGGGGCAGGCGCCCTTGCCGAGTCACTTAACTTGCAAGACGCGCCAATCCTGCAAACGAGTGCCACTTGCAAATCTGGGCTGGCATTTATAGAAACTACATGCAGTGAAGATACCCCCTTGATAATGCAACCGTTTTACGACGATGCATTTCTTATCTCACTCCAACTCCAAGCCTGGGATTTCGACTTGTACGCTGATGGCCGTTTGATCCGCCCGCAGGGAATCGTCGCTGGAGCGACCCTCATTGCTGACTTTCGATACAGCCCTGCCTATGAGCGTCGCGAGCCATTCCACGCGGTGGACCTGTATATCCCGCATAAATCTCTCAACGCACTTACCGAAGATGCCAACGCCCCCGCTATCGACGAACTACACCATGTACCCGGTAATGCCTTGCAAGACCATGTTACCCGTCACCTCCTGCTTGCGATGCGTCCCGCACTGTCCGGGCAAAGCCCGACTAGCGAGCTCTTTGTCGATTATGTCGCCAGGGCACTTGCCACACATGTCGCACATACGTATGGCGGGATGGGCGTGAGACTGGAGGCGAAGACAGCCAGGCTGGCACGCTGGCAAGAACAATGCGCCAAGGAGCTGATCGCGGCTAACCTCTCAGGCAATATCACGCTCACGGACCTGGCAAAGGCCTGCGGTTTGTCGATTCGACACTTCACACGCGCATTCCGCGGATCGACGGGTATGTCTCCGCATACGTGGCTGCTTCAGAGGCGAGTCGACAAGGCTAAACAGCAGCTTGCATGCTCCCGCCGGTTATTAGCCGAGATAGCCCTGGACTGCGGGTTTGCGGATCAAAGCCATATGACCCGAGTATTCCACCGTGTCATCGGCATGACGCCCGGCACATGGCGCCGTCTGAATCAACGCTGCACTGTCGAAATAACAAGTCCCATACTTTCAAATAGCGACCCATCTTTACAAGATATGCGGTCTGCAATCTAGCAATGATTCTTCTTGGACTTTATTACAACTAACGAATCTACCACTGCCGGTGGGCGACTTCCGGACGGGTGCGTCTTCTTCGTCTGACGCTAGGGACCTGCCTGATGCACGAGGACTGCCCGAATTGCGGGGCACCACTGCGCTGATCAAAGCCGGTGGCAAACGCGGAGTTGCAGTAGCACATTCAACCTAAGAATGGTTCACAACATTTGTAGATTGCATAGGAGGTGGTGCCATGAGCGAAAATATCGACAACCACGTGTTCTGCACAGTCATGGAGGACGAGGTCAGTCTGCGGCGACACTTGGCGGAACTTGAGCGGATTTTGGACATGATCCCCGCGCTCATTACGGTGTTGAGCCCTAATGGCAAGCTACTGTACGTCAACAAGGCAATACTGAGGTACACCGGACTTCACATGGACGATCTGAAGGCGGGCGACGCTCGTATGCTCATGTTCCACCCTGAGGACGTGGAGCGGTTGAAAGACTTACGGCAAAGTGGCTTAGGCCAAGGCTCGCCCTTTGAATTGGAAATGCGTGCCAGATGGCACGGTGGAGATTACCGTTGGGTTAGCATCCACTACGAGCCGCTAAGGGACGAGAACGGGCAAATCCTGCGCTGGTACGCCACAGGCACCGACATCCACGACCACAAGCACACCGAAGAACGCATGAAGCAAGAGAACGTATTTTTGCGCGATGAAATCGATCGAACCTCACTATTTGAGGAGATAATCGGTAAATCCGATGCACTTCGCGCGGTCCTCCAAGAACTTAATAAGGTGGCGAGGACAGACTCCACGGTGCTTATCACCGGCGAAACCGGAACGGGCAAAGAGCTGATCGCGCGCGCTATTCACAAGCGCTCTATGCGTTCGGGCCGAGCCTTCATCAGCGTGAACTGCGCCGCGATGTCTCCGGGATTGATCACCTCTGAATTGTTCGGCCACGAACGCGGCGCCTTCACGGGGGCTCTTCAACAACGCAAGGGTCGATTCGAACTGGCTGATGGCGGCACGATCTTTCTCGATGAAGTGGGTGAACTGCCACCCGACGCTCAGGCCGCCCTCTTGCGGGCGTTACAAGAGCGCGAGTTTGAACGCGTGGGGGGCAGCCGCCCGATAAAAGTTGATGTCCGCGTCATTGCAGCAACCAATCGCAACCTTCAGGTCGAAGTTTCCGAAAACTCATTTCGAACAGACCTCTTCTATCGCCTGAATGTTTTCCCTCTTGAAATGCCGCCACTGCGCCACCGGCCCGGGGATATTCCTCTTCTGGTCGACTATTTTGTCAACCACTTCGCCAAACGCGCAGCCAAGAAGATCGAAAGGATCAGTCAGAGGACACTTAACGCCCTTCAAACCTACCCATGGCCAGGCAATGTCCGCGAACTGCAGAACGTCATCGAACGGGCCGTGATAGTGACCGAGACAGACACACTGACGGTGGACGAGCGCTGGCTGGTCGACCAACCATGCGTTCGACAGGAATTTGGGCGACGGCTCGACGATGACCTGACCGCACATGAACGCACTATGATCGAAGCCGCGCTAGCTGAAAGCAGAGGGCGTGTTGCTGGGGCCGCAGGTGCAGCTGCCAAACTCGGAATACCCCGGTCGACGCTCGAATCCAGAATCCGAGCGCTGAAGGTTGACAAACACCGCTTCAAAATGGACTGCGCCTAAAGCGAGTGAGAGTAGCACGGCAGTGATGAGATCCCGCCAAATGGTGAGGTCTCATCATAAATTTCTCGAAAATATCTTTTAAAATCAATAATTTGTATTTGGCATACTTATTACCAGAGAAACAGGCCGGCATACGTCGGCTCTACTCTGGAAACAAGGAAAACTAAAATGCCAAATATCTTACGGAAATCCATCGCAGCGGCCGCGGTTGCCCTCTCGATCACAGGCGCCGCCCAAGCGCAATCAGGCGGCAGCGTCCAACCCGCGAACAATGTTGTGCTGGTACATGGTGCGTTTGCCGACGGCTCTGGCTGGCGCGGCGTCTATGACGACCTGACCGAGCGTGGATACCACGTCACCATTGTTCAGAACCCTCTCACCTCATTGGCAGATGATGTCGCCGCAGCGAACCGTGTGCTGGAGCGCCAGGATGGCCCGACCATTCTCGTCGGCCACTCCTGGGGAGGCACAGTCATAACCGAAGCAGGCGTACATCCCAATGTTACTGGTCTTGTCTATTTGTCTGCACTGATTCCGGACAAAGGAGAGAGCTCGGCACAACAGTATGAAGGGTATCAGGGCCCGCCCGAGTTCGTCCTCGACCCACAGGCGGACGGATTCGCCTTCCTTGATCTGGAGAATTTCAAGGCTGGCTTTGCCAACGACACCACTGATGCTGATGCCGCATTTCTGCGCGACTCACAGGTGCCGATCAATATTTCAGCCTTTGAAACCAAACTTCAGAACGCTGCATGGCGCACCAAACCGAGTTGGGCAGTGATCGCCACCGATGACAAGGCCTTTGACCAGCGGATGTTGTTCGCAATGGCCGAACGTATCGGCGCAAACATTACTGAGGTCAAGGCCAGCCATGCACTGTTTATGACTCAGCCGAAAGTAATTTCCGATGTGATCGATCTTGCCGCGCGAACCGCTGGCTCAACAAAAGAGGTGGCCGCTGGCCCAGGTGCTGGAAATCTCTGAAAACGCACCTATCCAACACCAAACGATCGAAAATCATCACTCCTTAGGAGTATTACCATGAGTACTATTACCACGCGTGATGGAACAACGATCTACTACAAGAACTGGGGAACCGGACAGCCGGTCATTCTTAGCCACGGCTGGCCGTTGAACGCCGACAGTTGGGAGAATCAGGCTTTCTACCTGGCCTCCAACGGCTTTCGCGTCATCACTCACGACCGGCGCGGCCATGGTCGCTCCAGCCAGCCCTGGCATGGCATGGCAACGACATGGATAGCTATGCCGACGACCTGGCGGATTTGATCGAGACACTTGAGCTGAGCAATGTGAGCCTTTTCGGCTTCTCCACAGGTGGCGGTGAGGTCGCACGCTATGTCGGCCGCCACGGCACCAAGCGCATCAACAAGCTGGGCCTGATCTCAGCCGTCCCTCCCTTAATGCTCAAGACCGAGGCCAACCCCGGAGGTTTGCCTATCGAGGTCTTCGACGGCTTACGCCAAGGCAGCCTCGTTGACCGTTCCTCCCTCTACCGCGAAATCGCCTCCGGCCCCTTCTTTGGATTCAACCGGCCTGGCGCCACCATTAGCCAGGGCATGATTGACGCCTTCTGGCTACAGGGAATGATGGCCGGCCACAAGAACACCTACGATTGCATCAAAGCGTTCTCGGAAACAGATTTCACGGAGGATCTGAAAAAATTCGATGTGCCAACCCTGATCGTGCATGGCGATGACGATCAGATCGTGCCTATCGAAGCAGCAGGCATAGCCGCCTCGAAGATCGTCAAGGATGCCACCTTGAAGATTTACCCGGGCGCTCCCCATGGCCTGGCGGATACACACAAGGAGCAGCTCAACACCGATTTACTCACGTTCCTGCACTCCTGAGTCGCTAAAGGCAGGCGGCCTGAACGGGCCGCCTGTCGCTCTGTTATCCAGGATGGTAAAGGCCTGTACCCTCTTGCGGACCAACGGCATTGCGTTCAATTAATTCCGCAAAAAACCCCCTGCCGTTCAAGTGCGCGAGCCATTGCCAGGCCAGCTATATCCCCGCCCATTATCAGGACTTTCATACCCTTATCCTTGATCGATTGCTGCTGCAATCGTTACACCATGCGCAGAGAGAACAAGATCCGCTGCGCGTTCGCCAATGACGACGCACGGAGCCATCGTGTTACCAACCGTGATTCGCGGCATAATTGAAGCATCTGCAATCCGCAGGTTCTCAATTCCGTACACTCGCAGCTGATTGTCCACAACCGAATAGCGATCCCGACCCATCTTGGCGGTACAAGATTGATGCCAGAAGGTAACCGCCGCGTTGCGTATGAACTGTTCCATGCCGTGTTTAGAGCGATGCTGTGGAACTACTTCGCGCCTAACAAGCCCCTCAAGCGCGGAATGATTGCCAAGCTCGCGGCACAGTTCGATCGAGGCAAATGCAGCGGCCATATCTTCAGGCTCGCTCAGGGAATTCGGCTCGATAATCACTCTGTCTAGTGGGCCGGCACCTGACAGGCGCAAATGCCCTCGGCTTTTGGGCCTGGCCAGGCCTGCAAACATGGTCCACCCGTGCTCCGGCGGCGCGATGCCGACCTCCGCAGGCGAAGGGACTGGAAACTCTAGCTGGCATTGCAGCAAGTCTGGTGCATCCAATCGTGAGTCACTCTTCCAGTAAAGAGTGGTCTCACATCCGCCGCCGCCAATTACCTGCGGCTGCCGGTACTCCCAAGTACATCCGAAGGCAACATGATCCTGGTAGTTCTGGCCGACACCTGGCAAGTGGTTCACTACCTTGATTCCTTGCGCCTGCAGTTCCCTCTGTGGCCCGATGCCCGACTGCATGAGCACCTTAGGAGTATTCACCGCGCCCATGGACAGAATAACGTCGCATCCGGCATAAAAGCGCCGCAGCTGGCCCTCGACCACAACTTCAATGCCGACTACCTTGCTCCCGTTTAGGACCAGACGGGATACGAGTGCATTGGTCAGTATCTTCAGATTGGGATAATGATGGCGTGGCCGAATGTAGGAGTCATAGACGGATTCCCGCCTACCACCGTTTATCCGGAGCTCAGCTATGGAGATACCGCCCACGCTTTCCATCATATTCCCGTTTGGGCTTTCGAATTCATGGATGCCAAGCTGGCTGGCTGCCGACAATGTCGCGTTGACGATAGGCTGCGGCGCGGCGGGTTGCGCTACGTATACAGGGCCCCCAGATCCGCGACGCAATGAATCCGGCTTACCTTGCCAGTTCTCTATTCTGCGATAGTAACCAAGCACCGACTCGTACCCCCACGCAGGATCCCCTGCCTCTGCAGCAAAGTAGTCCCAATCAGATTGGTGACCCCGTGCCCATACCATCACGTTAATGCTGGACCCACCTCCGAGCCCTCTTCCCATGCTCAAGGGGAGGCGGCGGCCATTCAAGTGTGGGTTGGGCTCCCCCTCGAAGGCCCAGTCGCGCTCGGAACCCAGGTTCATTGGCCATTGCGACGGTTCAGTTACCTCCGGGCCCGAATAACTGCTGCCTGCTTCAATGAGTAAAACACTAGCCTTTTCCTGCTCAGCAAGACGGGCCGCCACAACGCTACCTGATGACCCAGCCCCGCAAACGATGAAGTCGACGTTTTGCTCTAACAAATAGTTTTTCATGCATGTGGCTCCTGTAAACTAGCGAATAGAGATATCCGAGAAATAACCTGAGCGACTCCTGCAAATTTCTAAAAACGGGGGTAAGAGCTACGACTTGCCCTTTGAAATTTTTCATTGGACGAGCTCCCCATGCCGGAGCCCGAATTGTGCTGGCTGGCCTGGATATCAGCTATCGGATGAATATCCGACCCTGAGGGTCTTTGGCGATGAATAACGGACGGCGAGTTGGTATCTCTGTAAACGGCGCCTTGGCGGCGATTTCCCGTGTGGGAGACCTGAGCATGGGTCAGCCGCTCGGCCATTCAAGGCGAGTCGCCAGCCTGGCTCGGATGTTGGGGCACGCCATGCACGGTGAGGGTGAGCATTTGCGGGTGGCGGAACAGGTCGCGCTGCTGCGCTGGTCAGGATGCACGGCTAACGCCGAAGGTTTCTCCCATCTGCTCGGAGACGACGTGGCTGGTCGCCGTGCCATGCTCGATCTGACGCTGGATGCGCAAAGTATGCAGGCAGTCCACCAAGCGACATCTCTCGCAGTGGCCCACTGTGAAGTATCCGGCGAGGTGGCAAAGACGCTTGAACTAGGCAACGCCGTCGAGACAGGCCTATGCCGGGTTTTCGAAACCTATGATGGCACTGGCAGGCCATGGGGCTTGAAGCACGAGCACATCCCTGAAGTGGCCTATCAGGTAGTGTTGGCGGGAGACTTGGAAATTCTGACCCGGGCCCATGGCGTGGCAGCCGCACTAAGCTGGATTACCGAGCAGTCGAATCAACGGTATCCAGCAAGCCTTGCGGCGTTATTAGTACAAAACGCCCGGGAGTGGTTAGCGACTCTTGAAGCGACTCCTGTCGCGATAACTGATTCCGCCAACGGCAAAGATGTTTCGCTGACGTTGGTAGGCGATGTAATCGATCTCAAACTTCCATGGCTATCCGGTTTTTCTCGGCAGGTAGCGCAGCTCGCCGCCGAGGCGGCGAGGCTATGTGGCCAGCCTGAAGCAGCCATTGATCTCATCGCCAAGGCCGCTCTGATTCAGGGCCTGGGGCGTGCGGCAATACCCAATCACCTATGGAATACGCCGGGACCGCTGGCTTATGGCGCGGCAGAACGGACACAGCTCGCCCCGTATTGGACCCATAAAGCCTGCGCACAGATCAATGAACTGGCCGCGGCGGGTGAGATAGCCGCCCATGCTTATGAGCGGCTCGACGGCAGTGGCCATTTTCGAGCCTTGCCCGCCGATGCTTTGCGTCCCGAACATAGGCTGCTGGCTACTGCTGTCGCATGGGTTGCATTAAGAGGAGACCGACCTTGGCGCTCAGCGTTTTCGCAGTCCGAGGCCGCAAGGACACTCAAGCTGGACGCAGCCCGTGGATTGTTCGACCAGCAGGCGTGTGACGCCGTGATCGCAGCAGCACTTGGCGAGGATGGCCGTTTTGCTAAGCCAACAAGCTCTTTGCTTACGGAACGAGAACGGCAGGTTCTGCAGCACATCAGCCAGGGTGCCAGCAACAAGGAAGCAGCACGACTACTCGGAATCAGCCCAAGTACTGTCCGTACGCATGTTGAAAGTATCTTTCGGAAACTGGAGTGTTCAACCCGGGCGGCTGCCACCCTCAAAGGGCTAACGCTCGGACTGATATCTTAATTAGCAATGGCAGTTACTCATAAAATTACAGAAGAGAGCGTTGGTGGTTAACGCCCTGCTCCAATTGCCGGAAGGCATTATATGAGTGCATGAGGCATTGGCTGCCAACGGTAAATTGAAGCCCCGTTTGTGTGAACCGTCCACCTTTTTGTGGGTCAGTTCATCGCACGGGGTTTTAGGTCACTCTTGCTGCAGGTGGAGTATTCCACTAGTTCTTTAATTATGTTTTCTTTCATTCTGTTTTTTCATCACCAAGATCAAAACTCTCATAATGACCTCATACTGGATTATCTTCCCAGGCGCCCTTGGCCGTCTGTTGGCTCATTCGGTTTCTGCACTAACTGCTTACCACGCTAATCGGTCGCACTGCGCATGCCATGCTCATGAAAAAGCTCTGAAACTCATGCGCTACTTTTTTATTTGAGAGACAACAGCGTTTGGCTGTTAAAAAAAGTAATTATTAATTAATAAAATCAACAACCTACTTTCCCTTGAAAGCATTTTATCTCAAAGCTTTTTATACGCAGAATCGAATTTTATAGATCAGCATTACTGATGTGGCCAGGCACCTGTCAGGTTCAACAATTTCTTTCATTTATTTTTATTAGGGGCATCATTATATAACAATGCGCAGTGACGATTTGTGCGCTAATATCTATTCTCAAAAGCTGGCTTTATGCAGCTTAATTTTGGTCAATCTGTGGATTAATAAAGGTAATTATCATGAGCAAAGGACAAGACAGTAAAAAAAATACCAAGAAGAAACCACTTTTAACTGCAAAAGAAAAGAAAGCTGCAAAATCATCAAAGAAAAGCGAGACTAATGTGCTAGGGAATTAATCAATGCCTAGCTAATCAAGGACTACGGTGCCCTGCCAAGCCTAATATCGAAAATGCAATGTTGTCTAGGCACCGATGTTAATAAACCAATAACTTCATCATCTATAGCAATTTTAAAACAGACAATTTACGCTCTTTCTTCCTGATGCAGCCCGTCAAATGTTTAGGCAATTGGCGACGACTTAGTTGCTTTAAGTTGCAAAAGCGACATAATTTTTTCGGCGTTTACTGGGCGGCTTAACAAAAACCCCTGAACAAATGGGCACTCCATTTCTCTTAAGCGCAGTAATTGAGGCAGGGTCTCGACACCCTCTGCGGTGATATCGATCTTCAAAGCTCGCCCCAAGGACAAGATACTTCTGACGATAGCGTCGCTGCGATGGAAGGTCATCATTCTGGATACAAAAGACTGGTCAATTTTGATGGCGTCAATTGGGTAGCGATCAATGTAGCCGAGTGCGCTGTATCCGGTACCAAAATCATCTAATGCTATACGAACACCAAGGTCGCGGATGCTCTCCAACACTCGCGCGGTGGTATCCGGCTGGTGCAGGAAAACGGATTCAGTGATTTCAACCTGAAGATCATGGGCGTCGATACCCGTCTGAGCAAGGATGTCTTTTATCTGGCTCTCATACCCTGGCCGTTTAAGCTCTACACCCGATACATTAATGTTCAGATGTAATTCCAGCTCGGGAAACGCTGCCTTCCAACGCTGTAGCTCAGCACACCCTTCCTGCATGACCCAATTGCCTAGTCCGTGTATGACTCCGATATCTTCAGCAACAGGAATGAAGCGGCCAGGAGATACTTGGCCTAGCACTGGATGAAGCCATCTCACTAAAGCTTCTGCACCGCATATATCATCAGTAAGCATGTTGTAAATTGGCTGATAGACAACAGAAAATTCATTATTTGCCACGGCCTGCTTTAGAGCATTCTGCATCACCAACGCGTCGAAAGCCGCTTCTCGCATTGAGACATCGAATAAAGCCCATCGCCCTTCGCCCTGCTTTTTGGCTACGTACATTGCAATATCTGCATCCCGAAGCAGCTCTTCTGATGAAATATGAGTAACATCAGCGGTCACTATACCTATGCTGCATGAGGTAAAAATATCATGTCCATCAATGACAATCGGCAAACTTAATTGACAGACAATACGCTGAGCAAGCTCAATTGCTAGAGACGATTGATTCTCACCAACAAGCAGGATAGCAAACTCATCTCCACCGACCCTGGCTAATACATCTTCTTCTCTAATACAGTTTTCGAGTCGGCGTGCGATTACTTTGAGCAGCATATCCCCAGCACGATGACCCAAGCTGTCATTCACAAATTTAAATCTATCAAGATCTAGAAACAGTAATGTGGCTTTAGGTAGGTGCTCTTTACCACTACTATTAAATACATCCCACAAAAGCGCCATCATGTATGCACGGTTATACAATGATGTTAAATCATCATGGTAAGCTGCATATGACAACGCTTGTTCAATGCGTTCCCGTTCCTCTAAACGACGTTCCAATGCCACCTTATATTCTCGATCCGCAAGAGCCTGTATAGCTAAATACTCAGACTTCTTACGCTCACTGATATCCCGCTGCAATGAAACCCAATGTGTGAACCAGCCTTTCTCGTTAGCAACGGGAACAATGCTTAGCTCAACCCAAAATTTACTACCGTCGCGGCGGGTATTGAGGAGTTCGACTTCTATTGGCTGCCAGCTGGAAAGTGCTGTTCGGATGAGATCTAAAGTCGCACGGCTAGTGTCACCACACTGAAGTATCCGCGGCGTCTGCCCGATGACTTCGGATGACGTGTATCCGGTCGTGCTTAAAAAAGCCGGGTTGCAATAAATGATTCGTGGTCCAGGCTGGTCGATGGGCTCTGCCTCTGTAATCAAGATCGCATCTTTCGCATTCTCCACCACTGACTCCAACAAGCGAAGACGTTCTATGAATGGTTTTTGTTTTGGGAGGAATACCCCTGTTTGTAACTGAAGGATTTGACCAATAAGCGCCGCGTGAGTCTGTAAGGCATACACTTGTGCAGTGCTTAACCGTTGTTGTGGTAATGGACTGCTTACAAATAAGCCCCCTATTATTTTATCTTCTTCGCACCATATAGCTACGCCAACAAAAAATTGATGTCCAAGGATGCGTAACTTATGAAAGCAAACAGGAAGAGTCTGATCTAATGCATAATTGATTATGACAGGATGTCTATTATTTAGGCTCAATTTCAGCCATTTTTCAATTGATTCATTAAAATGAAGTTGGGATCCATCTCCGTGACTAGCTAACAGTTTCCAATTAGCCTCTGCACCGCCTGCTAGAAACCCGCTTGGGCAATCTGCCGAGTAAGCTGCAGCCTTGACTAGCAAATTCAAAGCAGTTTGACGCGATTCGTTGAGAACACATGTCATTTTGATTGCCTGTAGAGAGCGGCTTATTAATAAATATTAATAAGTGACCAGAAACACCTTACCACCCTAATTTTTGTTGTGCAGAAATACTATTAAATGGCGAGTATAAAATAAGAATACTATTACGTGAGCAATGTAGTTTTAATCAAAACCTGAGCTTTACATTCACGTAGATTTAATTATTTATGGAATACTTATCTAGCTATTTTTTTGCAAGCACAGGACCGTCTCAATTGGACTATATTTATCTTTAGCTACTAGCTTTGAAGAATATAAATCGGACTGGATCAATCAATTAAAGAGTTAGTTATTCCCCCATCTGCTTGCTACTTTTATTTAGCAATATACAATCATCACCCTTCAAAGTTTTTAAGAAGCGCTTCTAAAGCATTGTAATAGTACAATTATTTATTTTAAGTAATATGTTATTCTTTTTGGAGACCATAATGTAGTAAATTGCTCTACTGGCCTTTGTCATCTTACCCAGCATTAGTGAACACGGTATGCTGGGTGACAACACCACTGCGGAGTAACGTACTCAATGATGGCTTCCCACTGGATACTCGGCCCTGGTGCCATTGGCCGCCTATTGGCCCATTCTCTTTCACCTTTAGCGACTACAAAGCTAATCGGTCGCAGAACGCTGCCTGAACAGCAAAGACTTACCACGCCTGAAGGCAAGCAGCGTGTACAACGTCTAAATGTGTTCACTGTTGCCCTGTTGGCTTCTGAAGCAAATGAATCGCCTGCCTTTGTGCATATCACCACCAAAGCGATGGCTGCTGAGGCGGCGCTTGAAAGCCTTGCCAGCGTTATCCCCCCTTCCACTCCGCTAGTGCTGTGGCAAAACGGTTTTTTAGCGCAGCCGCGCATTACCCAAGCTTGGCCGGGGCCGGTCCTGTGCGCGACCACCACTGGAGGCGCTTACTTAACAGGTGATGATGGCGTCGTGCATGCAGGTCGCGGGCATACCTTTGTTGGCGATTTGAATAATCAACACGGTAAGTTAGCAGAAACACTGGAGCAGACACTGACCCAGGCGGGTCTCGCCGCCACTAAGGTGGAAGATATTCGTCAGCGGTTATGGCAGAAGCTGGCCGTGAATGCGGCGATTAATCCGTTGGTGGCGTTAAATAGTGTGCGTAACGGTGAATTACGCGGTGAAGCATATGCGGACCGTGTTGTGGCAGTGGTGAAAGAAGTTGCGGCGATTATGTTCGCCGAAGGTATTGAGCCGCCAAATAACAGCCCGGGCGAGGATGGTTGGCTGGCATTGGTGTGGCAAGTCATTGAGAACACCGCGAACAATAAAGCATCCATGCTGCAGGATGTGGAGGCCAAACACCCCACTGAACGCGGTGCGATTTTGGGGCCGTTGATTGAGAGCGCCCAGCGCCATAGGTTGGCGTGTAAGGAGTTGCAGGCGCTCGATAATGAGATAGCAGCGTTAGAAGCGAGCTTTAACCGTTAAGTAACCGGGATCATCACAACCTTCTGGAAGCTGGGCAGCTCAGTGAGCTGTTGGTACCAACGCTCCAGATGGGGGTGGGTTTGCCAGGTTAGGCCGCTGTTGAGCATATTGTAAACAAAGGGCGCGATGGCGATATCGCCAAGGCCAAAAGCGTCGCCGGAAAACCAGGTCTGATTCTCCAGCGCGTTATCCATTATGGCAAATAGCGCTTCGCACTCTTTCACCGCTGCTTCGATGGCGGCATTATCGCGTTTTTCGGGCGGTGTTCTGACAAAGCCCATCAGTATCTTGCGATGGGCAGGGGTTAGTGTGCTGTTGGCCCACTCCATCCATTTTTCCATCTGCGCGCGCTTGGCTGGAGCTTCAATCCATAGCTTGTTCTGGCCATATTGGGCGGCCAGGTAGCGAATAATGGCATTGGATTCCCAGAGAACGCTATTGGTGGCGTCGTCTTTGAGTAGTGGCACTAAACCTGTGGGGTTCATGG
>NZ_PJBT01000026.1:0-27130 GCF_002836035.1 Halomonas sp. MES3-P3E
GTTGACTTGGCTTGCCGCAGCGAGGAAGGCGTATTCTACGCATTTCCTGGTGGTTGTCAACCGCTGTGTTTAGCGGGTGAAGCGAGCAATGGAACGTGCGCTAACTTCCTGACAAACCAAGGCTTTTACACCTCATTCACCGCTGGTAACGCTTGGCGTCCCCGGCAGCGGATGCGTACTTTACGGTTTCGCGGCCGGGTTGGCAAGAGGTTTATTAAAATGAGTAGGAAAAATTTTTAGTGCTTAGGTTTTGCTTTGCGCATTACGGCCAACACAGGCCCGGAAGCGACATAAGTACCAAACAGTAATAGCAGCATTACTGAAGGTTCAACCGAGATCATCACAAACGCCAACACAATGGCTAACAGCACAACAAAAGGTACCGGCTTTTTAAAATCGAGGTCCTTAAAGCTGTAATAACGGATGTTACTCACCATCAATACGCCTGCTGCTGCCACCACTACCAACATCAACAGTTTGAAACCAAAGGCATCAGCGTCAAAGCTATGGAAGGTCCATACACTCGCGGCTACCAATGCTGCGGCAGAGGGGCTCGGCAAGCCGATAAACCATTTTTTATCCACGCTGCCAATCTGCACATTGAAGCGCGCTAGGCGAAGCGCGGCACAGGCAACATAAAGAAAGGCGACTACCCAGCCGGTTTTACCGATGTCCTGCAGAATCCAGGTAAAAGCGACTAATGCAGGCGCCATCCCAAACGAGATCATATCCGCTAAGCTGTCGTATTCGGCCCCAAACTCACTTTGCGTATTGGTCATTCGCGCAACACGCCCATCCAAGCCATCCAGCACCATCGCAATAAAGATCGCGACGGCAGCTGAGGTAAACTCACCATTAATGCCAGCGACAACCGCAAAGAAACCGGCAAACAGCGCCGAAGTGGTAAATAAGTTAGGAAGTAAATAGATACCACGGCGGCGAATTTTTTTGCCGTCTTCAACAGTCTCCTCAACCACTTCGGTTTCACGCAAGAAGGCAGTCGCCAAATCCTCATTACCAACTACTTCTGATTGGTCAGTACTATCTTGCTGTTCAGCCGTATCAGGCTGGCCTGGATTTGACTGATCAGAGTTTGAGTGCTCTTGATCGCGAGCGTCCTGTGTCATAGGTTTCATCCATTAAAAGTGAAGTCACGGGAACAGTAGTCGCTTTCATTCTACACGGTGAGTGCTACTCAGCCAGCCAATTGCTGCATTGATGCCTTGTGGGAGCTGGCGTTAACGAGCGTTAACAAGCTAATAACTAAAAAGCGCCGCTCTGGGAAAGAAGCGACGCTTATGCTTGAAAGGCTGCGTACTTTCGGGCTTAGAGCGACAAAACCTTATCACCCCGGGCAATTCCCGAAACCCCAGTACGGGCGACTTCAAGAATACCCACCGGCGCCATGGCCTGAAGGAAAGCATCTAGCTTGCCCGCATCGCCGGTGATCTGCACCGTGTACAGGCTTGGCGTCACATCGACGATCTGCGCACGGAAGATATCCACCGTACGTTTCACTTCATCACGCGCCGCACCAAGCGCCTTCACCTTCACCAACATCAATTCGCGTTCGATATGGTTACCTTCGGTGAGATCCACCAGTTTCACCACATCGATCAGCTTATTAAGATGCTTGGTGATCTGCTCTATCACACGGTCATCGCCCACGGTAGTCACCGTTAAGCGCGACAGCGAAGGGTCTTCCGTGGGGGCAACGTTCAGCGTTTCGATGTTGAAGTTACGCTGGGAGAACAACCCGACTACACGTGACAGCGCACCCGGTTCGTTTTCTAACAGAATCGAGATGATATGACGCATCAGGTACGCTCCGTTTTAGACAGCAGCATGTCGCGCATGGCACCTAGCGGTACCTGCATCGGATAGACGTGCTCAAAGGGGTCGACCTTCACGTCAAGAAACACCAGCTCATGCTTATCAGCAAACGCACGCTCTAGCGCTGGCTCAAGCTCGTCAAGCGTATTGACGGTAATCGCGGTGAACCCATATGCCTCAATCAACATATGAAAGTCGGGCAGCGACTCCATATAAGAATGTGCATGACGTGACTTATAGTTCAAATCCTGCCACTGACGCACCATGCCCAGTGATGCATTGTTAAGATTAACGATCTTAACGCCCACCCCGTACTGCTTACAGGTAGAGAGCTCTTGCATCATCATCTGGAAGCTGCCTTCACCGGTGACGCACACCACATCATCATCCGGGTAGTTCTGTTTAATACCCATCGCGGCAGGGAAACCAAACCCCATGGTGCCCAAACCACCGGAGGTAATCAGCCGGTTGGGTTTGTCGAACTTGTAGTACTGAGCAGCGAACATCTGGTGCTGACCAACATCAGTCGTCACATAAGCTTCACCCCGCGTAACACGGCAGAGTGCTTCGATGACTTCCTGTGGCTTCAGCGCTTCGCCGGGCTTGGACGGCTCATAAAGCTTGCCTTCACGGTCGGCGCGCCAGCCGTCAATCTTCTCCCACCACTCCGTCAGTGCTTCAGGATGCGCAATGTTATGCCCCTGCACCAAGCTGATCATCTCATTGATAACGCTGGAAGCCGGGCCAACGATGGGCACATCGGCACGTACCGTTTTAGAGATCGAGCTTGGATCGACATCAACGTGAATGATTTTAGCTGTCGGGCAGAACTTCGACGTGTTATTGGTGACTCGGTCGTCAAAGCGCGCCCCAATGGCAATAATCAGGTCGGCGTGGTGCATGGCCATATTCGACTCATAAGAGCCGTGCATACCTAGCCAGCCCAAGCACTGTCGATCACTTTGCGGATACGCGCCAATGCCCATCAACGTAGTGGTAATCGGATAGCCCAACTGTTTGACCAGATCAGTCAAGCCTTCGCTGGCTTTGCCCGTCACCACGCCGCCACCGGTATAAAACACCGGGCGCTTGGCCTTCAGCATCATTTCGACGGCTTTCTTGATTTGACCGGTATGGCCGCGGGTTACCGGATTGTACGAACGCAGTTTGACCTTTTTCGGGTAAACGTATTCGTAGCGCTCCGTGGGAGCAGTCATGTCTTTTGGGATATCGACCACCACCGGGCCGGGGCGACCGGTCGACGCCAGGTAGAACGCCTTTTTCAACACTTCCGGAATTTCAGACGGGTGACGGATTGAGAAGCTATGTTTCACGATCGGGCGTGTCACACCGACGATATCGGTTTCCTGGAAGGCATCTTCACCAATTAGGTGGCTGGCCACCTGACCACACAGCACTACCATGGGAATGGAATCCATGTAGGCGGTGGCAATACCGGTCACGGCATTCGTGGCACCGGGGCCTGAAGTGACGAGCACGCAGCCCGCTTTGCCCGAGGCGCGAGCATAGCCATCGGCCGCGTGAGTAGCCGCTTGTTCGTGACGCACCAGAATGTGCTTCACCTTGTCCTGGCGGAAGAGTGCATCGTAAATATGCAGCGCTGCACCGCCGGGGTAACCATAAATGTATTCGATGCCCTCATCTTGCAAGAAGCGGGCGATCATATCTGCGCCGGAAAGCAGTTCCACTGTATTTCTCCCCTGGAGGTCTCGAGTGCGATCCGTACCCACACGGGCACGGTGTCGAGTGCGGCGGTATGCCGCTGCCGGCCCTTGCCGGCACCTGATGCCAAACCCTGGCAGTAGGCCCGGTTAGGGCCTGCACTCTTATCACGGCAGTTCGCCGTGTCGGGGCGTTGGCCAGGTTGAGCGGTTAGCCCAAGCCCGGAAGTCCTTCGGCGGGTAGAGGCCTTCGCCTACCCTTCGCGCGGGGATTAGGGGTTGCCCGTTGAGTCCGCGCCCGCAAATCAGGAACCGACAAGATTCCATTAGCGCCCTCAGCCTGTCAACCTCCGATCGGGCCAAACGCAACAAAGGTCGCAAGAAGCCATTAAAAAAGCCCCGCCAGCAACGCTAGCAGGGCTTTTTCCCTATTCAATTGCGCAAAAAGGCGTTGCCAATGATTAGCTAAACACCAACTTGCCTTCTTCTGCCGTGATATGAATGGTATCACCGGGGGTAAATTTACCCCCCAGCAGGTCTTGCGCCAGCGGGTTTTCAATACGGCTTTGAATCGCCCGTTTGAGTGGCCGCGCCCCATAGACAGGGTCAAAACCGACTACCGCCAATTGCGCCATGGCTTCAGGACTGACCTCTAGCTTCAGGTCGTGCTCAGCAAGGCGTAACTTCAAGCGCTCCAACTGAATACCGGCAATCGCCTGGATCTGTTCTTGCCCCAGTGCGTGGAAAACCACTACTTCATCAATACGGTTAATCAGCTCAGGCCGGAAGTGGTTACCCACCACCTCCATGACCATGTTTTTCATTACTTCATAGTCGCTATCATCTCCCCCCATGCGCTGGATAATATCCGAGCCCATGTTGGAGGTCATTACAATCACGGTATTGCGGAAGTCCACCGTGCGACCCTGCCCATCGGTCAAGCGGCCATCCTCCAGCACCTGTAGCAGGATATTGAAGACATCCGGGTGCGCTTTCTCCACCTCATCCAACAGCAGCACCGAGTAAGGCTTGCGCCGTACGGCCTCGGTTAAGTAGCCGCCCTCTTCATAGCCGACGTAGCCAGGAGGGGCTCCGATCAAACGAGCCACGGAGTGCTTCTCCATAAACTCCGACATATCGATACGCACCATCGCTTCTTCGGTATCGAACAGGAAGTTGGCCAGCGACTTACATAGCTCGGTTTTACCTACGCCGGTAGGGCCAAGGAATAGGAATGACCCATTGGGGCGATTGGGATCTGAAAGCCCTGCCCGTGAGCGGCGCACTGCGTTCGCCACCGCCTCAACGGCTTCATCCTGCCCGATAACCCGCTCGTGCAGCGCCTCTTCCATGCGCAATAGTTTATCGCGCTCGCCTTCAAGCATTTTGGAGACCGGGATGCCTGTCCAGCGGGAAACCACTTCAGCGATCTCCTCTTCGGTCACGTTGGAGCGCAGCAATTGGTGGCTTGAGGTATCCGCTTCTCCTTCGCCACTTTCGGCAATTTTCTTTTCGAGTGCTGGAATCTTGCCGTACTGAATTTCCGACATCCGCCCCAGATCACCCTGACGACGCGCCTGTTCTAAATCTAGGCGAGCCTGCTCAAGGTCGGCTTTAAACTGAGCCGCCCCCTGTATACTGGCTTTTTCAGCTTTCCAGATTTCATCCAGGTCTGCGTATTCGCGTTCTAGCTCGTGAATCTGGGCGCTCAAAGCTTCCAAGCGTTTTTTGCTCGCCTCATCGGTCTCTTTCTTGAGCGCTTCTCGCTCCATCTTGAACTGAATCAAGCGGCGATCTAGGCGGTCCATCGACTCTGGCTTTGAGTCCAGCTCCATACGAATACGCGACGCGGCTTCATCAATCAGGTCAATGGCTTTGTCTGGCAACTGCCGATCTGAGATATAGCGCGTCGAGAGCTTGGCCGCCGCAATAATCGCCGAGTCGGTAATATCCACGCCATGGTGTACTTCGTAGCGCTCTTTCAGGCCGCGCAGAATCGCCACGGTGTCCTCTTCGGAAGGCTCATCCACCAACACCTTCTGGAAGCGGCGCTCTAGCGCGGCGTCTTTCTCGATATACTTACGATACTCATCAAGGGTGGTCGCACCGACGCAGTGCAGCTCACCGCGAGCCAGGGCAGGCTTGAGCATATTGCCTGCATCCATGGCGCCTTCGGCTTTGCCTGCGCCGACCATGGTGTGCAGTTCATCGATAAACAGAATTACCCGCCCCTCTTCCTGAGAGAGCTCTTTAAGCACCGCTTTCAGGCGTTCTTCAAACTCACCTCGGAACTTGGCGCCCGCCAGCAGCGAGCCCATATCCAACGAGAGCACGCGCTTATCTTTTAACCCTTCAGGCACTTCGCCGTTAACGATACGCTGGGCCAACCCCTCGACAATGGCGGTTTTACCCACGCCCGGCTCACCGATTAAAACCGGGTTGTTTTTAGTACGCCGCTGCAGTACTTGAATCGTACGGCGAATTTCGTCGTCGCGACCAATCACCGGATCCAGCTTGCCGTCCAGCGCACGCTGGGTAAGATCCATGGTGTATTTGTTCAACGCTTCACGCTGATCTTCGGCGTTAGCATCGTCCACCGTGGCGCCGCCGCGTAGGCTATTGATAGCCGCTTCGAGGGATTTGCGATTAATACCTGCGTCTTTCAGCAGTTTGGTGAGGGCCGAGTTCATCTCAAGCGCTGCCAGCAGCACTAGCTCACTGGCAATAAACTGATCGCCGCGCTTTTGCGCTTCACGGTCAGTTAAGTTGAACAGCTTGATAAAGTCCCGCGATGGCTGCACTTCACCATCGAACTGGCCTACCTTGGGTAAATTATCCAGTTGCTGTATCAACCCATCGCGCAGACGCGAGGGACTCCCCTCGGCTTTTTCAATCAGGGCTTTAATACCGGTGTCTTTGGTATCGAGCAGAGCCAGCAGCAAATGAGCGGGATCTAGCTGATTATGGCCGCGACCAACGGCCAGTGACTGCGCCTCGGCAATCGCGCTTTGGAGCTTGGCGGTAAATTTATCAAAACGCATGAAATTCCTCCTGGGGGTACCGTGCGTTTGGACGCACCGCGTAACCCGGCAACCTGTCGTTGAACGTGCTAAACCACGATTAGCTTGACAAGTTAAATGGCGTCAGTTCCATGCTTTTCAAGAGGTGTGTGAACAAACCACTGGTTTAATTGATCCAGATCACACTGGCCATGCGGCCGGTTTTACCGCCATCGCGACGGTAGGAGTAGAATCGCGACTCGCAGGCAGTACAGAAGTGGCCGCCACTTATATTGTTTACGCCTAGTGCTTCCAAACGAAACCGCGCCAACCGGTACAAGTCGGCCATGTAATGACCCAGCCGGTAGGGACTATGATCAAAAGCGTCGGCGATGTCAGGATGCACTGCCACAAAGGCACCATAGACCTCCGGGCCAACCTCAAACTGAGCGTTGGAAATCGCGGGGCCCAACCACACAAGGATGTCCTCGGGATCGGTATTCATTGCAGCAATCGTCGCCTCCAGCACGCCACCTGCCAAACCACGCCACCCCGCATGGGCAACGGCGACCTGGGTTCCAGCGCGATTGCACAGCATGACCGGCAGGCAATCTGCTGTCAGCACCACACAGGCGTACTCATTAGACGTAGCAATGGCAGCATCCGCATCGGCGACGTTAGGTTCGAAAACCTGCTGAACGCGGGCACCGTGGGTCTGGTTAAGCCACAGTAGCGGTCGCTCATCCCCGATCTCTTTTTGCAACAGGCGGCGACATAGTGCGACATGGTCGGGGTTATCACCGACATGATCAGCTGTGTTGAAGGCGGCGAAATCCCCCTGGCTAGGCCCCGATTCACGGGTGGTCACAAAGGCTCTTACATTGGCCGGCGCTGGCCAGTCAGGCATTAAAAGCGTCGGCCTTAAATTAATGGCATCGCTCATCTCATCGTCTCGTTATCTTCGCGCAGGTAATCCAACAACATTAGCAAATCATCGGGGAGATCGACCTGAAAAGTAACAGTTTCGCCACTGACCGGATGCTTGAAAATCAACTTCCGCGCATGTAGCGCCTGACGCGGAAACTCGCGCAAGATCTCCTTCAATGGCTCCGCAGCGCCTGGCGGCAGCTTGGCTCGGCCGCCATACATGGGATCACCAATCAACGGATAGCGAGCATGGGCCATATGTACCCGAATTTGGTGGGTACGCCCGGTTTCTAATTTGCACCGCACATGAGTATGCGCACGAAACCGCTCGACCACACGGAAATGGGTAATGGCTGGCTTACCTGCTGTGGTCACCGCTTGGCGCTTACGATCTTTCGGATGACGGCCAATAGGCGCATCAATGGTACTGCCAGAGACCGGCTTACCAATCACCACCGCGTCGTACTGGCGCGACACGCTGCGTGCCTGCAACTGATCCACCAGAACAGTTTGAGCGGGTAGCGTTTTCGCCACCATCATCAAGCCGGTGGTATCTTTATCCAGGCGGTGAACGATACCCGCACGTGGCACTTCAGCAAGCGCCGGGTGATGGTAAAGCAAGGCATTGAGCAGCGTGCCATCCGGGTTGCCTGCAGCGGGATGAACGACCATACCCGCCGCTTTATTAATGACGATTACCGCGTCATCTTCATACACGATATCCAGCGCGATATCCTGCGCTTCAAAGCGCGTATCGTCTTCGATGGTGGCCTGCAGTGCCAACACTTCATCACCGTGCAGCTTGGCTTTCGGCTTGGCTTGCACGCCATCCACGGTTAATTCACCGGCATTAATCCACGCTTTTAAGCGTTCACGTGAGTAATCGCTGAACAACTCCGCCGCCGCTTGGTCTAACCGCGCACCGGCCAGTGTGGCGGGCACACGCTGCGTGTCTTCAACTATTCGAGACATGAAAAACCTCTTTAAAGCGCGAAAAAAACCCCAGCAAGGCGAAAAATCAGCCTCAGCATGGAAAAATCAATATTGACGGCACCTGACGAAACGTCGCTAAGCCTGCGTTTTATGTCGAGGTGTTTTATAGTGGGCGGACTGCGACCTATTCTACCATTTCTACTTATGGCCATCGCCGCTTTTTGGTGATTGAGGCTTGTTTGCAACGAGGATGAAGATGCGCGTTTTTTCAGCTGCCAACCGCTTTGGTGCTCTAGCCCTAAGCCTTGCCCTTTTAGCGGGCTGTGCGAGTAACGACACCAGTGAAGAAGAGGAAGATGAATTTGCTGGGGTACAAGAGCGCGAGCTCTATGAATTGGCCCGCACGGCCTTAGACAGCAACCGTTACCCGATCGCGATTGAGCGTTTGGAAGCGCTTGATACACGCTATCCCTTTGGCGCCCACGCTGAGCAGGCACAGCTTGAGCTGATCTATGCCTACTATGAAAACAGTAATTGGGAAGAAGCCCGGGCAGCGGCCAGCCGCTTTATTCGCCTTCACCCCGACCACCCCCAGGTAGACTACGCCTACTATCTTCGCGGCCTTTCGGCGTGGCAAGCAGGCCGTTTCAGCTTAGAGCGCCTGCGCCTGATCGACATCTCCAAGCGCGATCTGGGCGCCTCGCGGGATGCTTACAATGATTTCCGCGAGCTGATCCAGCGTTACCCGCAGAGTGAATATGCGCCGGATGCCCAGCAGCGCATCGTCTATCTACGTGAGCTAATGGCCCGCCATGAACTGCATGTCGCCGACTATTACCTGCGCCGCGGGGCCTATTTGGCAGCAGTTGAACGCGGCCGCTGGGTCGTCGAAAACTATCCTGAATCAAGCGCCACCCGGGATGCCCTAGCCACCATGGTGGAAGGCTATCAAGGCTTGGACATGGATGATCGCGCCAATGAGGTGCTAGCTGTACTGCGCGAAAACGCGCCTGACCACGAACAGCTGCAGGGCAGCCGTTTTGTTCCCAAGCATTTAGGCCAAGATGATTGAGCCTATAAACATGCTGCAACAATAAAAGCGGTACACATCCGCAAAAAACCACGCCTCGGCGTGGTTTTTTGCATTAAAAGAAAACAGTCCATTGATGAAAGGAGATTTAAGGGAAAATTACTACACTGCCATATAATACAAAACACCCTATGTACAACTATTGTACAAAAAGCTATCATCATCGCCCCTATAAAATAAAGCGTCTAAAAGGCGACTAAGGCGATATTCAATGCTGTTAACCATGTCCGGCACTAAAATCAGTACCCGATTAGCCGTAGGGTTTTCTGCCCTCCTAGGGTTATTGGTTTTGTTAACAGCCGTGGGAATTTACCAAGTCAATCAAATTGACCGTGGCCTAACCACCATTAACGATGTCAACGGTACTAAACAGCGTTTTGCAGTGGACTGGCGCGGTAGCGTACATGATCGCGCTATTGTATTGCGTGACATTGTTATTACCTCAGGGGATGGCAACCTGGGTACGCTAGAGAGCGAAATACAGCGCCTTCGAGATGCTTACAGTGTTGCAGAAACAGGTATGCAGCAAGTAACCAGCCAGCACGCTGGCAGTCCGCAAGAAAAGAGTATTGTTAACAGTATTAATGACCAAGCGGAGATCACACGAACCTTAACTGAGCAGGTTATTGCCGCCCGCCAAGCGGATGAGTATGCAAATGCTCAAACGATGCTGCTCGAACAAGCAGGCCCCGCCTACACAGAGTGGCTAAACCGCATTAATCAGTTTATCGACCTACAACAAGAATTAAACGATGCGACCACCACTGACGCTCGCGACACCGCTTCCGGCTTTCAAATGCAGATGCTGGGCCTGACACTGTTTGCATTGCTAATTGGAGGATTTATTGCCGTGTTCTTGTCCCGCCAGCTGCTGCGTGAGCTAGGTGCCGAACCCCACGAAGTCAAAGCGTTTGCAGAAGCTATTGGGCGTGGTGAATTAACCAGCCAAGGGCAACTCAAAAAGGGCGATACACGTAGCATTATGGCGTCTCAGGTTGCCATGGCACATCAATTACAAACTATTGTGACGCAGGTTCGCGCCTCTGCAGAGGCAGTTGCCAGCAATAGCGAGCAAATTGCTGAAGGTAATAATGACCTCTCCTCACGTACTGGACAGCAGGCAAGCGCATTGGCCGAGACGGCCTCTGCCATGGAGCAGCTCAATAGCACTGTAAAACTTAACGCCGAGAACTCAGAACAGGCAAGCCAAGAAGCGACGAGCGCTTCACGCACCGCTACTCGCGGCGGGGAAGCAGTTCATCAGGTGGTAGACACCATGAACGATCTGAATAAAAGCTCACAGGAAATTTCAGGCATCATTTCGACGATTGATTCAATCGCTTTTCAAACCAATATCCTGGCCCTTAACGCATCGGTCGAAGCTGCCCGCGCTGGCGAACACGGGCGTGGTTTTGCGGTCGTTGCTGAAGAAGTTCGCAGGCTTGCCCAGCGCAGTGCCGACGCTGCCCGGGAAATCAACAACCTGATCTCCAAGAATCTAGAGCGGGTTAACCATGGCAATGAACGCGCCGAAGAAGCCAGCAAATCAACCGTTGAAATTGTGGCGGCCATCGAGCGCGTGAATAGCATCATGAAAGAAATTAGTAATGCCAGTGCCGAGCAGAGCACTGGCGTGCAAGAAGTAGGTAGAGCAGTGACCGAGATGGATCACGTAACCCAACAGAACGCTGCTCTGGTACAAGAGAGCGCCACCGCCGCCAACAACCTGCGTCAAAACGCTCACTCTCTGCTGCATGCCATGGAAGTCTTCAAACTGCCTGACTCCCCCCAAAACGTACAGGCGCCGCGTACCGCATTGGCACCTGTGCGTGCTCATTCGTCTAATACGATGGGTACACTGCCTGCTGCAAAAGCTCAGCAGGCCGAACCTGAGTGGGAAAGTTTTTAAGATACCTCAACAGCGTCTTTATGAATCGCTAAGTTTGATCACGCGCCGGGCTGCCAGCCATTAACAATCGGGTAGCGGCGGTCCCGGCCAAAACCGCGTGGCGTCACCCGAACGCCAATCGGGGCTTGGCGGCGCTTATACTCGCAGCGGTCGACGAGCTTAACCACTTTATAAACGTCTTCCTCGTCAAAACCAGCGGCAATAATTGCCTCAGCGCTCATATCGCCTTCAATATAGCTGACTAAGATCGCGTCGAGCACATCGTAATCGGGCAAGGAATCGCTATCTTGTTGATCAGGCGCCAGCTCGGCACTGGGTGGCCGCTCGATCACCCGCTCAGGAATGGCAGGTGATTGCGTGTTGCGCCAGCGGGCAAGGCGATAAACCCAGGTTTTATACACATCCTTAATGGCGTTATAGCCGCCCACCATATCCCCATACAGCGTGGCATAACCCACCGCCATTTCGCTCTTGTTGCCGGTGGTCAGCACCATCAAGCCTTTCTTATTGGAAATCGCCATTAGCAGCACACCGCGGCAGCGCGACTGCAGGTTTTCCTCGGTAGTATCGCGTTCCGTACCGGCAAAGCTCTCAGCAAGCGTCCCCATAAAGGCTTCGACCATGGGCTCAATCGGCATGATCTCGTAGTGCACGCCGAGCATATTGGCCTGCTCTGCAGCGTCCTGCTTGGAAATATCCGCCGTGTAGTGGTACGGCATCATCACCGCTTGCACCCGCTGAGGGCCTAGCGCATCAACCGCAATCGCCAGCGAAAGCGCAGAATCAATGCCGCCGGAAAGCCCCAGCACCACACCATCAAAACCGCTCTTGTTGACGTAATCGCGCAGCCCGGTCACGAGCGCACAGTAAAGGCTCTCTTCCGGTTCTACCTCCGGGTCAATCTCTCCGGCTTGGGGTTCCCACACCGTCGCGCTGGTTTGCAAAAACTGAACCGGCATCAGGCCTGCCTGCCAATACGGTGCCAGCACCTGTAACTCACCGCTGGCGTTAACGCAGCAAGAGCCGCCATCAAAGACAAGTTCATCTTGGCCACCGATGGTGTTCACATACACAATTGGAAGCTGCGTATCCTGGGCGTGTTTCTCCAACAGGCGCAGCCGTTCCGCGGGCTTATCCTGGTGATAAGGAGAGGCGTGCAAGGAGACCAGCACCTCAGCGCCCGCTTCCGCGGCGGCCTTTACCGGCGCGCCATCCCATAGGTCTTCGCAGATCACGATGCCCAGTTTGGCGCCTTTATGCTCATACACCAGCGTTTCAGTGCCGGGTGTGAAATAGCGCTGCTCATCGAACACTTGGTAGTTAGGCAGCGCCTGCTTGGCGTATTCAGCTTCCCACTGGCCGTTGTAGAGCACCCCAGCCAAGTTGTAACAGCGACCTTCGCGAACCCCTGGGTAGCCAATAATCACCAGCACATCGCGGGCAACTTTTGATGCCATTAGCGCGCGTGCTTCACGTAGGCGGGTTTCCATTGAGGGGCGCAGCAGCAAATCTTCCGGCGGGTAGCCCGACAAAAAAAGCTCAGGAAAGACAACAATATCTGCCCCATGCTCAATCCGTGCTTCGCGCACTGCTTCAATCGCGCGTGCGGCATTGCCGGGAATATCCCCGACCAGAGGATCGAGTTGGGCCATTACCAGCGTTAAGTCTTGCATGGGCGTCAAAATCTCTTGAGAATCTTTGAAATAGGGTTACACCGTCATCGTCGTATTGTCCCGCAAGGGCCGCCAACTGGCAAAGGCCATGCGTCAATCCCAAGCCTCGTTCCCTCATTCGGGAGACAAAATAAGGATGAACCTCTTGATCATTCGGCTGATTATCTTCGCCGTTGTATTTTATGCCGGTTTAAAGCTCTACGGCATCTACCGACAACGTAAACTTGAGCATGAAGCGCAGCACAAACAAGTCAATCGCCATGAAGGCGGTAAAATGGTGCGCTGCCGCTGGTGTGAAGTGCACGTACCTGAAGATGAAGCGCTGCGCGACCACGAGCAGTGGTTCTGCTCCAGCGCGCACCGTGACCGCTTTTTACAGGAGCAGCAGGAAAAAGACGGCGCGCCTTAAGCCTGAATAAGCCGCTCGGGCGTGGGCTGGTAAGGCGCGGGGTCGATCAATGGCTCGCGCCCAAGCAGCTGATCCGCCAATAAATGAGTCGAGGCAGGCGCCAATACCAAGCCATTACGATAGTGCCCCGCATTGATGTATACGTTAGGCCATTCTTGAAGGGCACCGATGAAAGGAATGCCCGCCGGCGAACCAGGGCGAAGCCCGGCCCATTGATGCGCTACCGGGCAGGTTGCCAAGGCAGGCAGAATGGCTTCGGCGCTGTGTTTTAGCGATGCCAGGGCTGCCGCGTCGGTGGTCTTATCAAATCCAGCTTCCTCTAACGTAGAGCCGACTAACAGCAACCCGTCTGCACGCGGAATAATATAACGCCCATCTTTTAACACCACACGCTGCACTAACCCTTTGGGTGCCTGGTAAGCGATCATCTGCCCTTTTACCGGCCTTACCGGCAGCTGTACATTTAGCTGCGCCAATAGTTGAGCAGCCCAGGCTCCGCCGCACACCACAATGCGCCCAGCAATTAACGGCCCTTGTGAGCTAACCACGCCCTCCACTTGGCCATCCTTTTGGATAAAGCCACTAACCTCGCACTGCTCTCTCAGCGTTACCTGAGGCATCGCCGTTAGCCGCGCCTTCAACGCTTTGGCTAAACGCGGGTTACGCACACTGCCCAGCGTCGGCATCCATAGCGCGCTGTCGCCCGCCATTGCCACGCCAGGCTCTTTATCGTGGACGAAATCTGCCCCCACCCGCTCTAGCGGTTTGCCCAGCTGTCGAGCCCAGCACAGAGCATTATCGGCGTCATCTACGTTCAGGTAGAGCAGCCCTCTTTGGCGATACTCAGGATCAATGCCTGTCTCTTCCAGCAAGCGTAAAGCCAACGAGGGGTAAACCCCTTCCGACCAGCGTGATAATTGCGATATCGCAGCATCGTATCGCCACGGATAAAGCGGTGAGACGATACCGCCACCGGCCCACGAGGCCTCTTTACCGCACTCGCCACGATCCACCAGCGTGACCTGCTGACCCGCATCGGCTAGCTGCAGCGCCGTCATCATGCCGATCACGCCGCCACCAATAATTAAGAAATCGCTCACAACATTGTCCGTTTTGGCTTACATAAAAAAGAGTGGCTATCGCCTAGGCTGATTAATCCACCCGCTGATCATGGCCGTTGACACCGGGCATGAGCTTAGCGCGGGCAATAACAAGGTCAAGTAAGGAGAGGCGATGAACGATGGCCATAACGGCACACGCACGCTACCTGAAAGCGGGTTTACGTTGCTTGAGCTACTGATCACACTGCTGTTAGTTGGCATTATGGCCGCCTGGGGGCTACCTAATTTTCAAGCATTGGGTGAGCGAACCGCGCAGACCAGTGAAATCAATCGATTACAAAGCGCGTTTTCATTAGCGCGCAATACGGCCATCAGCCAGCGTCGCCAGATCACGCTTTGCCCGGCGGCTGAGGACCGCACGGCATGCAGTAGCGAATGGGGCGGTGAGCTTATGATCGTAAAGGGGGATCAAACAGATAACGTTCAAGCCGACGATATTTTGCGCGTTATGCCTGCCGAGCGAGGCACCCAAGTAACTTACAGCCGGGGCTGGTCGCGCATTCGCTACAGCTCATTGGGCTATACCAGCGGTTATAACGGCAGTTTTGCTATTTGTTCAGGTAACGGTGCCGAAGAGTCGCAGGGGAAAAAACTAGTGCTGAGCCAGTTGGGGCGTCTGAGAATCGCTGAAGCGCCTATCGATTGCTAGGCGCTTCAGTCAGAGTGCAACGTTACCCGGCAATGCCGTCTAAATAACGCTCGGCATCCAGCGCCGCCATACAGCCGCTACCGGCAGAGGTGATCGCTTGGCGATAAATGTGATCCATTACATCGCCGCAGGCAAACACGCCGGGCACGCTGGTGGCGGTGGCATTACCTTCAAGACCAGCGTTCACTTTAATATAACCACCGTTCATGGCTAGCTGACCTTCAAAAATGCCGGTGTTGGGGCTATGACCAATGGCGATGAAAAGCCCAGGCGCATGGATCTCTTTGCTGGAACCATCTTTAGTGGACTTAACTCGCACCCCAGTAACGCCCGAGTTATCGCCGAGTACTTCCTCGACTTCCTGGAACCACTCAAGGACGATCTTGCCGGCCGCGGCTTTCTCAAGCAGTTTATCCTGCAGAATCTTTTCTGCCCGCAGCGTATCCCGGCGGTGGACCAGCGTTACTTTAGAAGCAATGTTAGAGAGATAGAGCGCTTCTTCCACGGCGGTGTTACCACCACCGACGACAATGACTTCCTGATTGCGATAGAAAAAGCCATCGCAGGTCGCGCAGGCAGAAACCCCTTGGCCCATAAACTGCTGCTCGGTGGGCAAACCCAGGTAACGGGCACTGGCACCAGTGGCGACAATGAGCGCATCGCAGGTATAAATGCCGCTGTCGCCTTTCAACGTAAAGGGTTTTTCGCCTAAGCTAACCTCATTGATATGGTCAAACAGCACTTCGGTATTAAAGCGTTCAGCGTGCTGTTTCATGCGCTCCATCAACTCGGGGCCTTGGACACCTTGCGCATCGCCCGGCCAGTTATCGACATCCGTTGTGGTGGTCAATTGTCCACCCGCCTGGATACCGGTGATCAGCAATGGCTTCAAGTTTGCCCGTGCGGCATACACAGCGGCCGTATAGCCTGCCGGGCCGGATCCAAGAATAATCAAACGCTCATGACGAGTTTCCATGACACCACCTTGTAAAGATCTGACTGATAGCTTTATTGATAGCTGGGTAAAAGCTTTATAAAAAATTAGGCACAGAGTCTGCCTGAAATGGTGCCAAGTACAAGCTATTGCAAGGTTTCATCTACGCTATTAGGCGAAGAAACCTTGAAAGAGACGATGCAAACACCCATGTGTTATTACTAAATCACGCCATACTGGGGTAAGCCATACTAGGGTAATCAATACGACAGGAAGATCGTGACCGTCACGCTGAGGGCAACACTCAGCAATCAGAGGAGAGACCCATGAGCAAGACACCCGATACGCTAAGCACCTTAGAGGTGGGCAGTAAAACGTACCACTATTACAGCCTACCCAAAGCGGCAGAGGCACTGGGCAGCATTGACCGGCTTCCCAAGACGCTCAAAATCCTACTCGAAAATCAGCTGCGCTTCGGCGATGACGAAAGTGTGGCTGAAGAAGACATGCAGGCCCTGGTCGACTGGCAGGAAGAAGGTTATTCCAGCCGTGAAATAGGCTACCGGCCGGCACGTGTCTTAATGCAAGATTTCACCGGCGTCCCTGGCGTGGTGGATTTAGCCTCTATGCGCGCTGCTGTCGAAAGCCTTGGCGAAGACCCAGCCAAGATCAACCCGCTATCACCGGTCGACCTGGTCATTGACCACTCGGTAATGGTCGACAAATTTGGTAACCCCGCCGCGTTCCAAGAGAACGTGGATATCGAAATGCAGCGCAACCGTGAGCGCTATGAGTTTCTGCGCTGGGGTCAGCAGGCATTCGATAACTTTAGCGTAGTACCGCCTGGCACCGGCATTTGCCACCAGGTCAACCTGGAGTATCTAGGCAGAGCGGTATGGACCAAAGACGAAGACGGCAAAACCTTCGCCTACCCCGACACGCTCGTGGGCACCGACTCTCACACCACGATGATCAATGGCCTGGGCGTACTTGGCTGGGGTGTGGGCGGTATCGAAGCCGAAGCAGCCATGCTCGGTCAGCCGGTATCAATGCTGATTCCCGAAGTCATTGGCTTTAAATTGACGGGCAAGCTACGCGAAGGCATTACCGCCACTGACTTAGTACTAACCGTTACCGAAATGCTGCGTAAAAAAGGCGTGGTAGGTAAATTTGTTGAGTTCTACGGCGACGGCTTGAAAGACCTGCCCCTGGCGGATCGCGCGACAATTGCCAATATGGCGCCTGAGTATGGTGCTACCTGCGGTTTCTTCCCGGTAGACGATGAAACGCTAAACTATATGCGCCTAACCGGGCGTGAAGATGAGCAAATTGCGCTGGTTGAAGCCTATAGCAAAGCCCAAGGGCTGTGGCGCGAACCCAGCGATGAGCCGATCTTCACCGATGCGCTGGAACTGGACATGACCGAGGTGGAAGCCAGTCTGGCTGGCCCCAAACGCCCGCAAGACCGTGTCGCTCTACAGGATATGGCGGCAGCCTTCGACAAGTTCATGCAGCAAGACGTCAAAGCAGATTCAACCGCTAAAGGGAAACTCTCCTCTGAAGGCGGTCAAACCGCGGTCGGTGTGGAACGCAGCTTTGAACACGACACTAGCCAAGCCGTTAAACTTAATGACCAGGACTTTAGCCTCGACCCTGGCGCGGTGGTAATTGCGGCCATTACGTCGTGTACTAACACCTCCAACCCCAGTGTGATGATGGCAGCGGGCTTGCTGGCCCGTAAAGCACGCGAAAAAGGCCTAACCACTCAGCCTTGGGTGAAGACATCATTGGCCCCCGGCTCCAAAGTCGTCACCGATTATTTGGAAGCCGCTGGGTTAAACGATGACCTGGATGCACTGGGTTTCAACCTGGTCGGCTACGGTTGCACTACCTGTATCGGTAATTCCGGCCCCCTACCTGACGAGATTGAGCAAGCCATTAACGATGGTGACCTTGCCGTCGCTTCGGTGCTGTCTGGTAACCGGAACTTCGAAGGCCGCGTTCACCCGCTGGTCAAAACCAACTGGCTGGCCTCGCCGCCCCTGGTGGTCGCCTACGCCCTGGCCGGTAATGTTCAGCGTGACCTCACCAAGGAACCCATTGGCAAAGACAGCAGCGGCGAACCTGTCTATCTCAAAGACATTTGGCCCACTCAAGCAGAGATCGCCAGTGCCGTTGAGAAAGTCAATACCGCGATGTTCCGTAAAGAGTACGGCGCGGTATTTGAGGGTGATGAGGTCTGGAAAGCCATCGACGTTTCAGAGAGCAAGGTCTATCAGTGGCCTGAATCGACCTACATTCAGCACCCGCCCTTCTTTGAAGGCATGGGCCGTGAGCCGGATGCCATCGAAGATGTGCACAACGCTCGTGTACTAGCGATGCTAGGCGACTCGGTGACCACCGACCATATCTCCCCAGCGGGCGCCATCAAGCCCGACAGCCCAGCAGGTCGTTACTTGCAAGAGCACGGCGTTAAGCCGGTCGACTTCAACTCCTACGGTTCACGCCGGGGTAACCATGAAGTCATGATGCGCGGCACCTTCGCCAACGTGCGGATCAAAAACGAGATGCTCGATGGCGTTGTCGGTGGTGAAACCCGCCACGTCCCCAGCGGCGAACAGATGGCTATTTATGACGCGGCCATGAAGTACAAAGAGGAAGGCAAGCCGCTGGTCGTGATTGCCGGGAAAGAGTACGGCACCGGCTCTTCACGGGATTGGGCAGCCAAAGGCACACGCTTGCTGGGCGTTCGCGCGGTGATCGCCGAATCCTTTGAGCGCATCCACCGCTCTAACCTGATCGGCATGGGCGTTGTACCGCTACAGTTTGCCGAGGGGGAAAGCCGCCAAACGTTAGGATTAACGGGCGATGAAGAAATTTCGATTGCCGGTTTAAGCGATTTGACGCCGGGTGGCACCGTCAAAGTCGTGATCAAAAATGCCGACGGAGAACGTAGCGTTGATGCCAAGTGCCGAATTGACACGGTAAACGAGCTGGCTTACTACCGCCACGGTGGTATCCTTCACTACGTGCTGCGCAAGATGATCGGCGCAGCCTAAGGGTAAAACCTACCAATGCTTGCAGCCCCCACCTCGGTGGGGGCTTTTTTTTGTTTAGAATGCGCGGCGGCGATAGGTGCGGTAATCCGGCGACCAGGACGCCTTTTCAATCAACTCACGCAGCGTCGTACCGCTGGTTTTCAGCGCCACGCCGTTCTGCTGCGCCTGCGCAGCGACTTCAAAGGCAATCGACTTACTGATATCGCGAATACGCGATAGAGGTGGCAGCAGCGCGCCTTTGCCCTCTTTGACCAACGGTGCTTCACGGGCCAGCGCCCGAGAGGCGCTCATCAGCATCTCATCGGTGACTCGGTTGGCACTGGCGGCAATGACCCCTAAACCTATACCTGGGAAGATATAGGCGTTGTTGCACTGGGCGATCGGGTAAGTGCGGCCGTTGTAAACCACCGGCGCGAAGGGGCTACCGGTGGCTACCAGCGCTTGACCATCGGTCCAGCGGATAACATCTTCCGGCACCGCCTCTGCTTGCGAGGTCGGGTTGGAGAGCGGCATGATCACCGGATGCTCACAGCCCGCGTGCATAGTGCGAACAACTTGCTCGGTGAAGATGCCACGCTGACCACACACACCAATCAATACCGTTGGTTTGATCTGCGCAATCGTCTCCTCCAGTCCTTGGCCATTCCAGCCAACCACCAAGGAGGGGTCGTGGGCCAGGCGTCGCTGGAAGTCGCGCTGCCACGCTTGATCGCTGGTCATTAAACCGTCCCGATCAACAATAAAAATGCGGGCGCGGGCTTCGCTCTCGGTCAAGCCTTCGGCTTCCATGGCCACCACCACCTGCTCGGCGATGCCACAACCTGCCGATCCCCCACCGACAAACACCACACGCTGCTGAGCAATGGTTTCTTCGCGCGCTTGGCAAGCCGCCATCAAAGTACCGACCACCACCGACGCGGTGCCCTGTACATCGTCGTTAAAGCAGCACAGGTCATCACGGTAGCGTTCAAGTAACGGTACGGCGTTGGCCTGGGCAAAATCCTCAAACTGCAGCAGTACGTTAGGCCAACGGCGCTTCACGGCAGCAATAAACTCTGCCATGAAGGCGTCATACTCTTCCTGCCCTACCCGCTCATGGCGCCAGCCCATGTACATTGGGTCATCCAGCAGCGCTTTATTGTTTGTTCCCACATCAATCATGATGGGTAGCGTATAAGCAGGGCTGATGCCACCACAGGCGGTATACAGTGCCAGCTTCCCAATCGGGATACCCATGCCCCCGATTCCCTGGTCACCCAGCCCCAAAATCCGCTCACCATCCGTCACCACGATGACCTTGACGTTATCTTTCGTGGCGCTGCGCAGGATGTCATCCATATGCTCGCGGTCCGGGTAGCTAATAAACAGGCCACGGTGGTTACGATAAATATTGGAAAATTCCTGGCACGCTTGGCCGACTGTCGGGGTATAGATTATCGGCAGCATCTCTTCCAGATGCTGTGAAACCAGACGGAAGTAGAGTGTTTCGTTATCGTCTTGAATGGCGCGCAGATGGATGTGTTTCTCAAGGTCACTATGGCACTGCTGGTACTGGCGATACACACGCTCTAGCTGATCTTCAATGGTTTCCACCTTTTGGGGAAGTAAACCAATCAGGTTAAACGCCAGGCGCTCCTGTTGAGTAAACGCGCTGCCTTTGTTCAATAGCGGCATTTCGAGCAGAGAAGGACCGGCGTAAGGAAGGTATAAGGGGCGTTTACTCTGGGTAGTCATAAGCATTCTCTTTTTATGTCAATCACTGCTGCAATGCAGCAACATCGGGCGTTTGGGCTTAATGTAACATGCTCCTGCTACAAAGGTAGAAGAGAGCGACGTTGTTAACATAAAAACGCCCCGATTGAATGAGCTTCAAACCGGGGCGTCATCTAACTATTTTAGTGCTTTTAAACTAGTTTTAGCTGGTTTTAGCGGTGGGTTTGCGGCCTTCTACGCCGCTAAAAAAGAAAGGCCTTAATTTAACACCCAGCATGTTGCCCGCGAACGCAGCCACCAACCATACCCAGCCATGCAGGCTGCCAGACGCAATGCCGCTGAAGTAGGCGCCGATATTGCAGCCATACGCCAAGCGGGCGCCATACCCGAGCAGAAGGCCACCCACGATGGCGGCTAAAAGTGATTTCAACGGAATTCTAAAGTTAGGCGCAAAACGACCGGCCAAGCTGGCGGCGGCAAGTGCCCCCAGCATTATGCCGACGTTCATTACCGTGGTTATATCGCTCCATACGCTGGCTTCAAGGGCCGCCGCATTCCCCGGCGCTTGCCAATAGCCCCATTGGCTTACATCGCCACCAACGAGCGCATAGCTCTTTGCACCCCACAGTGCGAACGCGGAGGTGATTCCCCATGGGCGGCCAGCCAATGCCAAGGTGACGAAATTCAGCAACGCCAACGCTACGGCACCCGCCACCAATGGCCAAGGCCCTGTCAGCCACCGCTCATACCCATGCTTATTGACGATAGGCGCCTGCTCTAACTGACCATGACGGCGCTTCTCCATCACCCAGGTGAAAGCAGCAATCGCAGCAAACAGCACCAGGCTAATCGCAACCCCGCCACTTACCCCAGCCACGTTGACCAGTGATACCGGCTGAAAGGCTGGCAAACTCTGCCACCAGGCAAAATGCGCCGAACCAATCACCGAGCCGACAATAAAGAACACCAAGGTGATCAACATACGTGCGTTACCACCGCCCGCGGTAAAAAGCGTACCAGAAGCACACCCACCGCCTAACTGCATGCCCAGCCCGAATAAGAACGCCCCCACCAGCACGGAGATACCGATAGGCGCGACAAAGCCCGACACTTCATTACCAAACAGCGTGCCAGCCCCCAACGCAGGGAAAAACAGCACCACCGCAATCGCCAGCATCACCATCTGGGCACGCAAGCCACGCCCTCGCCGTTCAGTAATAAATACCCGCCACGCCGAGGTAAAGCCAAAGGCAGCATGATAAAGCACCATGCCAAACAGCCCACCGACAATCATCAACAGGCCCGTATTGGCCTCAAACACTACTCCTATAAGCAACGCGCCAAGCACAATCGCCGCTGTGGCGATGAGCGGCACGCGGTAACTCTGCGGCGCAGCAACCGTCGTTGTAGACATACATTCACCTTTATCAATGCCAAAAGCGCCTGTTCACGAACAGGCGCTTCCAGACAGAATGGATCCAGTTAATACGGATAATGATGATAAGCTTAACGCTGCTAATAATCGGCGTACAATTATTTGTGCAGCTGTATTTATGACGATTAACACTATTTACTGGCTTTCTTCCTCTCGAGTGACGTATAGCCTGTTCACCAACACAAACGCCACCACCGTCAGCGGTGCGGCCAAAATCAGGCCGGCTAAACCAAACAGAGTACTGGCTGCAAACAGCGAAAAAAGCAGCATGGCGGGGGGCAAGTGAACAGCGCGCTGCTGTACCAGCGGCTGTAAAATATTGCCCTCTATCTGCTGAATAATCGTATACACAATCAGCACAAACAGCGTGGTTTGAGGGCTCACAGTGAAGGCAAGCAACAACGCAGGAATAGCGGCAATCAGAGGCCCCACCAGAGGCACAAAATCCAATAGCCCAGCCACTAACCCCAAGCCAAGCGGCGCTGGCACACCTAACAGCCACATGCTGACACCCACTAAAAGCCCAGTGGCCACCATGGCCACTAACTGCCCGCCAAGCCAATAGCGGAGCGCCTTACCACTCTCATCCAGCGCTTCACCCAAACGTGGACGGCTTTTAATGGGCGCAAGTAACAATAAACCACGGCGATAAAGCCCCGGCTGTGCAGCAAAATAAACCATGCCGACGATAAGCGCGAAAAAGCTGACAACACTGCCCCCCATGGAGACCACCATCATCCCAACTTGCGAAATGCCGTTTCCAAATAAATCTCTCGCCCGCCCAGCCGCGTCATCAAGCAGGGGCGCTAGCTGCGACCCTTCAAGCCTTTCCTCAAGCTGATCCCATGCCTCGGGCAATAGAACAGACAGTGATTCCAACTCAGCAGACACCTGCGCGCCAAATGCCCAACTAACTAAGCCTAGCGCCAGGGTTAGCGTAATAATCACCGTTAACAGTGCCAGCCAACGGGGCACGCCTAGCCTCAAAAGTGGCGTCATACCCGTTTGCAATATACAGGCGCCCACCACTGCGCCAAAAATCAGGATCAGTAGTCCAACAAGCTTCCAAAGCATTAACGCGACGACCGCCAGCGTTAAGGCTATCAATGCACATTCCGTAAACGACTGATGTCGATACCTTGACCGCATACAATATTCCCTTTGTGGATGCGTTGCTTTTACGAAGTTAAGTGCATATCTGAGAAATGCATTCTGCTTACGTGATAAACACTATAGGGCATCAGCACAACCTTACTCATGCACAATCATGCTCATGCACAACCATTCTCATTCAGTTAATGACTGACGCCCTCGATTGGAGGCTGAGCGATCACTAACAGCCTAGTTAGCAGCAAAGCGCGAGGCCCGAAACAAACGAAGCCCTTTCCAAGCGGAAGGGGCTTCGTCATTACTACTAGATGACTAAAAGGCCACTACTGTGAATGGCAGTATTCAGTTGTTAAACAAACCGCCCCAGACCAACGGCAGCACGTAAGCGGTCCATCGTGACTGCCGCTTCTTCGCGCGCCCGCTCGGCGCCTTTCTGAAGTACCGCTTCAATATGAGCGGGATCTTCCATGAGCGCGTTATAGCGTTCACGGGGAGCGCTTAAGTGAGCATTCAAGTACTCAGATACTTGGTTCTTCGCATCACCCCAGCCAATCCCTGCGGCATACTGCTCGCGGAGGCTGGCGGTCTCTTGCGCCGTCGCAAAAGCGGAGTAAATCTGAAACAGCGTGCAGGTGTCCGGATCTTTCGGCTCACCGGGCTCCAGTGAGTTGGTCTTAATCTTACGTACCAGCTTTTGCAGCTTTTTCTCAGGAGCAAAGAGCGGGATCGTATTATCATAGCTTTTGGACATCTTGCGCCCATCTAAACCATTCAGAAGCTGCGTTTTCTCGTCAACGACGGCTTCTGGGAGGACAAAATGCTGGCCCTTATAGAGATGATTAAAGCGCCCGGCGATATCACGGGCCATTTCGATATGCTGAATCTGATCACGCCCTACCGGCACCTTATTGGCGTTAAACATTAAAATATCCGCCGCCATCAGCACAGGGTAACCAAACAGCCCCATGGTGATGCCTTTATCCGGGTCTTGGTTTTCCGCCTCTTCGTTCTCAGCCACCGCCGCCTTATATGCATGGGCGCGGTTCATTAAGCCCTTGGCGCACACGCAAGAGAGCATCCAGGTGAGCTCGGGGATTTCCAGAATATCCGACTGGCGATAAAAAATGGCATTGTCGGTATCTAGCCCAAGTGCCAGCCACGTGGCGGCAATTTCCAAGCGAGATTCCTGTACACGCTTCGGATCAGGACATTTGATCAAGGCATGGTAGTCAGCCAAAAAGTAAAACGACTGAACGTTGGGATCCTGGCTCGCCTCAATGGCGGGCTTGATCGCCCCAACATAGTTACCCAAATGGGGTGTGCCAGTGGTGGTGATACCGGTAAGGACGCGGGTTTTAGCGGGCTGACTCATGGTTTTTAGGCTCTTAGGCAAATGCTGCTATGATAACGCGCTCCTATCCATGTGGCGAATGGGGTTATTGCCAACCGATAAGTGCAAACGAGTTACCATCACTGTTCTGGCCTGAACAATCTTCCTCCGATTCCGACTGACAACTCTCGTCAACCTCAACATTAATAGCCTTATCAAAATGGTACCCACCATAGTCAAGTACAGATACTTCTCGACCATACACTGCGCCGTAAGCAGCTTCATTAGCAAACTCTACACGAGACAAAGGCGCCAATATATCAGCATAAAACTTAGAATTCCTGATACGCACACCGATATCAGTCTTATTTCTATCGTCATATAGAGAAACAATATTCATAACGCTCGTATTCTGGCCATTCCTAGCTACAACTCCTTGAGTTGATAAATTACTAACCTGACCTACCACGCCAACTTTACCTTTGACAACAAAGGTCACAGTACTTCCGTCGGAAATATACAACTTACTGTTATAGCCATTAATATTCAAATCGCCATCAACTAAAACAACGAAATCATTACTCTCACCTTCTTCTCCAAAATATAACTCCCTATTACCAGCAAGAGAAAAATCGTTCACCTTCATAACTTTCTCACCATCCTCACCACCATAAAATCTTTCATCATCCCCGGACAGAGTAACCTTTTTATTCTGCGGATAACCATCTATATATAAATCTCCTTGGCTTGCTTCCGATGCAGCATACTGCTCATAGATACTCGCCACATCATAAACATCACAGTCGTCGACATTATCATATGAAATCAAGTCTTCTATTAATTGAAGATCAGCACTCTCTTGATATAGCTCTCCTAAAATATGTTTAGAAATTGAATTATTCGTATTCACAGTAACACTCGGAGAGTACACATCAGAAAAAACTTGGCTATCATCATTATCGAATACCACACCACCGTTGGCTCGTAAGACAGCATCTATATCTGCGCCACCGTTCAACGTCACTTTACCTACGGCTTCTACCTCTTCTCCTTCGATCAAGCTCCCACCACGCGTTATTTTTATATCATTTCCTGCGTATGCATTACCATAGACTTTAGCAGTTTTCTGAAAAACGATATCATTCTGCGCGATTAAATCACCATAAACCTCAAACCCACCGTTATCCAAATAGATACTTTTACCGGCATATATATCACCATATACATTAGCACTATTATTCGCCTGAAAATCACCTGGAAGATAGATACTTCCATAAATTGGCGCCGAACTAGTTGTTGAAATATTTGAATTATCTAACCATGTACGCAGTTCCATGTTTGAGAGCTTGCTATTTTCTTCCCCGTATAAACCAGCTTCAGAATCATAACTATCTAAAAGTGCACTGCCTGTGACTTCTACTTTCTCGCAGGCATAAATCCCTCTTTTTCTACTTTGCCAATCAGCACCATCATTGTCACCAGGAACGCCGCCCGAACCGTTTCCTCCACTGCCCTTTCGATAAGTTGCAACTGTTTCCCGAACAGCATTGTTATTGGTTCCATCATCTTGTGTTGTAATAATGACATCATCATTTTTCACTTCTACTTTAACTTTCATTTTATCTGTACTATCAAGTGAGCTCGTTATATCTAAAAGATCAGCTATCTCATCCCACTCGTAAATCTTTTCATCTATCACATCATTTATAAGCTTACTCAAATTACCGTCTAGATCTTCTGCTATTGAAATATGTATATCTGACATCAGACTATCAGAGTTCATTTGCGCTTCAACTGAAGCACGATAATTTCCCGCCAACCTTTCATCAATCAGCGCACTGTTCATACCTGAAACACCAAGGACTAACGCCCCTGAAAGCAATGCCATAACAATTACTAATGCAGCACCTCGTTGCTTCATATTCATTCACCTAGTTATTACTATTTCCATTCCCGCCCGCATTAGAGCTTCCGCTATTGCCAGGACAGCCATCTCCTGCTGGGGGTGCATTTCCACTGTTGCCAGGGCAGTTAGCTCCTCCATTTCCGTTATTTCCGTTATTTCCGTTATTTCCGTTATTTCCGTTATTTCCGTTACCTTCGTTACCTTCGTTATCTTCGTTATCTTCGTTATCTTCGTTATCTTCGTTATCTTCGTTATCTTCGTTATCTTCGTTATCTTCGTTATCTTCGTTATCTTCGTTATCTTCGTTATCTTCGTTATCTTCGTTATCAAAATATTCAGCCCGTACTTTTCCACGAGCAGAAACATTAAACCTTATAGGCTTTCCATTTATCTCCACTGGCAGCTTCGTGGTATATAA
>NZ_PJBT01000027.1:0-26602 GCF_002836035.1 Halomonas sp. MES3-P3E
GCCTGGACTTCGTGCCGACCCTGAGCAGTCACAGCTTCCGGCGCGGTCTATCCACCGCCGCCGCGCGGGAAAAGGTCGACTTTGCGCAGATCAAGCGCCAGGGTGGCTGGAAGCATGACGGGACGGTGCGGGGCTACATCGAGGAAGGACAGCAATTTACGGACAACGCCGCAAACACCTTACTGACCAAAGTCGCCAGGTTGATCCGGGACACCGACTAATGGTGAGTGTGGTCGCGGCTGGCTACGCTGCCCGGAAGCACTCAGAATACGATGAACAGGTATCTGTAGTGGCTCACAAAGCTAATCTGTTGGGCCCGCAATTATCCTGAGCAGTGGGACCACATTGGGTGAGAAAGGGCGCCCGGTTGGGCCCAGATTAGCTACGAACCGACCAACCCCTGACCGTCATACTCGACGGTTCCGCAAGGCAGCTGTTCCCGCACCTGCACCACCTGGTCCGTCGTCCAGTTGAGCGACGCTGCAAGCCGCTTAAGAGTGACAGGACGACCCTGGACCAGCTCACGCAATAGCGCCACATGAAGCGTGGCCTCCGCTTCTCCGGTCAGGCCCAGCCGATTCACGATTTCTCGCATATCATTCACGGGGCCTTGCCTTATCCCGCGCAGCAGGATAGTTGTTTGACATCCTTGGTAAACGTTTGAGCGCACAGCTTCAAACCTTCTACCATCGTCAGGTACGGGAACAGCTCATCGGCAATCTCGTTGACGGTCATGCGGGCGCGTAGCGCCATCACCGCGGTCTGGATCAGTTCGCCGGCCTCACCCGCCACGGATTGCACACCCAGTAACCGCCCGCTTTCACGTTCCGCGACCATTTTAATGAAGCCTCCGGTATCAAAGTTGACCAGGGCCCGTGGCACATTGTCGAGGGTCAGGGTACGGCTGTCGGTGACGTAGCCACTTGCCTCGGCGTCGGCCTCGGATAAACCGACGGTTGCAATCTGTGGCTCGGTAAAGACCACCTCCGGCATGGCGCTGAGATCCAGGCGGGCATCGCCGCCGGTCATATTGATCGCGGCCCGGCTACCACCCGCTGCCGCCACATAAACAAACTGGGGCTGATTGGTACAGTCGCCGGAAGCGTAAATGCCCGGCACCCGGGTCTCGAGTTGCTCATTGACGATAACGGACCCGCGATCAGTCTCGACGCCGATAGACTCCAGGTTCAGCCTGTCTGTGTTCGGTGTGCGTCCCACGGCCACCAGCAGCTGATCGGCCCGCAGTTCCCCGGCGTTCGTGTCGAGCACGAATTCCTCGTTGGTATAACTGATCTGGCTCGCCTGGGTGTCATTCAGAACCTTGACACCCTCGGCTTTGAACGCGGTTTGAATGGCCTCGTCAACAGCCGGGTCCTGCCGGGATAACAGTCGACTGCGCGCCAGGATGGTCACCTCGCTGCCCAGTCGGGCAAACGCCTGTGCCAGCTCCACTGCCACGACGGATGCCCCAATGACAATTAGTCGATCCGGAATGGTGTCACTGGCCAGTGCCGTGGCGGACGTCCAGTACGGCGTATCGGACAGGCCCGGAACCGGGGGGATGGTAGGCCGCGCACCGGTACCAATGAACGCTCTGTCAAAGCGTACCTCGCGTTCCGTACCATCAGGTGTAGTAACCTGCACTGTATTGGCATCGATAAAACGGGCCTCACCCCGCAGGACAGTAATCGCCGAATTGTCGTCGAGAATGCCCTCATACTTGTCGCGACGAAGCTCATCGACCCGGGCCTGTTGCTGGGCCAGCAACCGGGGCCGGTCAATGGTCGGCTCGACTGCCGCAATGCCCTCGTCGAACGGACTGCGGCGGCGCAGATGGGCCACGTGAGCGGCGCGGATCATGATCTTCGAGGGCACGCAGCCGACATTGACGCAAGTGCCACCGATGGTACCACGCTCGATCAGCGTCACTCGGGCTCCGCGTTCCGCCGACTTCAAAGCGGCGGCCATGGCACTGCCACCACTGCCAATCACGGCAATGTGCAGATCGTTATCACTCATAAACACTACTCCTGTTTCGCCCCGGACTGTATCAGTGTGGACGGGTAGCCCGCGTTGGTCGTGGCTTGAGTTATTGCGTCGACAGAGGTTTTGTCATCGTAGAAAGTAACCGTCGCATCACGTTCCTCATAGCGGACCTGGACAGAACTCACCCCATCAACTCTCTTGAGAGCGGCTTTGACGGTAATCGGGCAAGCCGAACAGGTCATTCCGGGAACAGACAGGGTCACCGTCTTTTGCTCCGCCAAGGCAGGCATGCTGAACAGCGTAAACAGTACGGCAGTGATCAGGGACTTTCTCATGGTGTATGGCCTCTCAGTAAAATAACGGTAAGACGAAAGGGAATGCCAACGCGATCAGTACGAGCAACGCGACGATCCAGAAAGTGATCTTGTAAGCGGTGCGCACTTGCGGTACTGCGCAGACCTCGCCCGGCTCGCAATCCTGTGCAGGCCGGTATATCCGACGCCAGGCAAAGACCATCGCCACCAGAGCAGCACCAATAAACCACGGCCGGTAAGGCTCCAGAGCGGCAAGATTGCCGATCCAGGCACCGGAAACACCAAGGGCGATCAGGACCAGGGGGCCAAGACAGCAGGCCGATGCGAGCAATGCTGCGACCCCGCCTGCAATTAATGACCCGCGACCGGATTTGGACTCTGATTTCAACTCTGACATTGCGACGGTTCCTTTCATGACTTTGCTGGCTATCTTCAAAATACTTCCGTAGTCGGCTACGGAGTCAAGCCCCACACTCCTATAAAATGTTCAGCACTCTTGACCCCGTACCGTGGTACGGGCACTAATCTTATTATTCGGATCTACTGGGTGGGAGTTCTGCCATGACAGACATGACCATTGGCAAAGTGGCTGACGTGGTGGGTGTTGGTGTCGAGACGATTCGTTTTTACGAACGCCGCAAGCTCATTGAACAGCCGCCACGTCCCAGGGAAGGTGGCTATCGGATTTACTCGGACGCCACGGTAAGGCGACTGCATTTTATTCGTCGAGCGCAAGAGCTGGGCTTCTCACTGCGTGAGATCGCTGAGCTGCTCGCGTTGCGTGATGCCGAAAGCAACCAGGCAGACGCAAGTGATGTACGCCAGCGGGCGATGGCAAAGCTGCACGACGTAGACCAGAAAATTGAACAGTTACGGCGAATCCGCCAGGGGCTGGCGGCACTTGTGGACTGTTGTCCCGGACAGGGGCCGTTGCAGTGTTGTTCCATATTTGACGCCCTGGAGCAGAATGCGGGGCCTACAGGCGAGCCGATCATAAGTGAGGAGACAGACATGCAGACAATCAGGCTTTCAATCGGCGGCATGCACTGCGGTGGGTGCGAGGAAATTGTTCGTCATGTTCTCGAACAGCAAACCGGCGTCAAGGGGTGTTCCGTCTCCCATGAAAGCGGTGAAGCCCGGGTGGCAGTTGACGAATCAAGGATTTCGGACGAACAACTTGCGGAGGCTGTGCGTGGTGCGGGGTACTCCGCAAACATCATGAACACGACAGAATAACCCCTTGGAATTCTCGGCGGCCTTGCCCTTGGCCGCGAGCCTCGGGTTACTGGCCTTCGTTGAGCCTTGGTCCGCGGGTAGGGGGCCGGGCCGAAAGTTTCGGGAATAAATCCCGGCCCGGTGACGCCTTTGGCTTCACAGATCGTTTTCGACCGGTGCTTTGCTGGCAAGAGGTCTTGCCAGCACATGAGTCCGGCCGAACTTCTTTTAGCCTTTGGAGTTTGTAATATGCGTCCACCGATCCCCCATGCCATCACATCATTCGTCGCCGCAACCCTGCTCAGTGTCAGTGTGCCCGTGAGCGCGGCGGAAAACACCCGCTTTGAGCGCGGCAGCGAGGTGTACAACCAGCAGTGCGCTGCCTGCCATCAGGCTCAGGGTCAAGGCATACCGGGGTCGTTTCCCCCGCAAAAAAACCACACCGCTCAAATGTACAATGCCACTGACGGTATCGGTGGCCGCCGCTATCTGGGGCATGTGCTGCAGTACGGCCTGACCGGCCCCATCAAAGTCGACGGCACAAGCTACAACGGCAACATGCCGGCCTGGGGCGGTGCGCTCACTAACCAGCAAATGGCGGATGTGCTGAATTACGTGCTGACGGCGTTCGGCAATGAAAAGCGGGTTGCTGGTGAGTTTCAGCCCTACACCCCTGAAGAAATCGAAGCGATTGCGGGTAAGGACCTGTCCGGCAAGGATGTTTACCAGCTGCGGCAGACCCTGCTGGGCCAATCGCCTGAGCAGTCGCGGACCAAAGCCACTCCCGTGCGGTCGGCGCCCGAACTAAGCCTGGAAAAGTCCATTCGCGACCCTCTGTATGTGGCGGTCCAGAACAGCGGCATCGTGAAAGTCCTACCCTCAAAGCAGGCCTGGCCCGGCGTCGCGGGCGCTCACTACAATGCCCTGAGTCCTGATGGTTCCCGGCTGATGGTGTCCGGCTTCAAAACCGGCAATGTCTACGTTTTGAATACCGCCAGCGGTGAGGTGATGGCCAGCGTACCGATCGGTGAGGTGGCCCAGGGCGTAAAAATCTCACCGGATGGCCGTTACGGCCTCGCCGTGGCGCCGACCCAAGGCGACGTTGCGGTGATCGATATGAATACCCTTGAACTGGTCAGGAAAATTCCAGTGGGCAAGGTACCCCACAACCTCGTTTACAGCGCCGACGGCACACTCGCCTACGTCACGCTGCAGGGCGAAGGCGCGCTGGCGGTAGTGGATATGCGGGCCCTGGAAAAACAGCGTCAGATCCCCACTCCGGGTCTCAAGACGCCTCACAACATTGACATCAGCGCCAACGGTCAACGGCTATGGCTGCGCGACTTTACCGGCAACGTGGGGGTACTGGACCTGGCTAGCGAAACCATGCTGAAAACTTTTAAAGTGGGTAGTGGCCATGGCGGCATCGACGTGGTGCCTGGCGAGCAATACGTCGCAACCGGTGCGATTTCTGCGTCCGTGGTCACTATAATCGACTCCGAGAGCCTTAAAATTGTCAAAAATGTCGACGTGGGCGTTGGCCCCCACGGCGTTCGGGCAAGCCGCGATGGCCAGTTCATTTACGCGTCGGTCACGGCGGATAACCACATTGCCGTTATTGATACCCAGTCCCTCGAGGTGGTCCGCCGGGAGCCGGTTGGAGGCCAGTTCCCCTTCTGGCTCGCGGTACCGGGCAATCCATAAAAAAGTCGGGAATAAAAGGCGACCCGGTGACGTCCTCCAGTGAAGTGACCATAAATAGGTAGCGGGCAGCCCCATGCGCAGCACCGGAAGCAGGCAGCAATTCGACACACTGGTACGGCCCTGGCGCTACCGCCTGTACGGTGTTGCGCAACGCCAGGCCCCCTCACAGGAAATGGCGGAGGACTGGACCCAGGAGACCTTGCTCCGGGCCTGGCGGGACTTTGACCAACTGGACGATCACGTGGCGGCCTACGCCTGGCTGCTAAGGATTCTCAACCGGGTGGTTGCCGATGACTATCGGCGGGATGGGCGCCGGCAGCAACTGGCTCCGGTGCTGACCACCGGTGACGCGGTGTTGAATGAGTATCCCTGCAGTGCCCCGGGCCCCTTCGATCAGCTCCTGAAAAACCAGAGCGATGCGCAGGTCATGGCTGCGGTTCACGCCCTGCCGGACAGCTTTCAGCAGGTCATTCTGTTGCGGGACTTTGAGGAGCTGAGCTATCAGGATATCGCACAAATTCTGGACCTGGCACCGGGGACGGTCATGAGTCGCCTGTCACGCGCGCGGCGCCTGCTCGTTAAGCGACTGATCAAGGCAAGCCCGAGGTCCCTGGCTGCCAGCCACACAAAATACACATCGGTGAATTCCCATGAGTGATCTCAAAAACACAGACGCCCACGAATGGTCCGACCTGCACGCCGAAATCCAGGATTGGCTGGCGGGCTATGCCGATGGTGAGTTGGATGAGCATCACACCGCCCTGGTCGAGGCCCATCTTGCTGGATGCGAGACCTGCCAACACGATGTTGAACGTCAGCGAATTCTTTCCGAACGACTGCAGATGATACCCACTCCGGGACTGTCCGCCGATTTTGACGGGCGGCTCGATATCGCCCTTGCGAACGCCCCCGTCGGTGGCAAGGGCCCATCCGGTCGTCGCCGCATGACGAATCTGAAACGCTGGCTGAGCAGCCTTCGCCCGTCGGTTGTGATTGGCAGTGGCGGTTGGGCCGTCGCCCTGGTACTGGCAGCGGTACTGCTGATGCCCAGCGTGACGCCGGATAATATCAACAGGATTCCCATGGTCAGTGACGTGCTGAACGATTATCAGCGTGTCGCCCTTGAGGAACTGCCTATCCAGGCCGGCAGCTCGGAAGTGTCTCCGCCATTGCCGTGGGCAAACAGCCGGGTGCTGGCAACCTGGATGACCCGAGTGGGGGGCGAGCCTGCCCAGGCGTACGCCATGCGCCAGGGCAACAGCCTAGTCATCCAGTATCGTATCTCGGAGCGCGTATTCTTCCGGGATCCGGATGTGCGACAGGCGGTGGCCCGAGCCGGCGACTTTCGTACCCGGGCCGATCAGTTGGAGGTGCTCGGGCTACCCATGGAGGACTCGGGATTGCTGGTGGTTGCGCCAGCCGGGAATATGCCGGCGGTAAGCGAAGCCACGACGGGGGCCTCCTGACTTGCTGTCAACGGTGATTATTTGACCATGACCTACTACACTGAATCAAAATCAGGTTTGTCACGAATTCATGGCACCGATGACCACCGTCGGCAAGTGCAGGTCGCGATGTCCTACCCGGTCGGCGCTATGGCGGATCGCCTCGGCCATCTCCCCATGCTGGTCGGCGGGTATGTTCTGGGAACGCTCACGGCCGTTTTGACAGCACTGGCCTTCTGGCTTTCGGTAGACAGCGTGCCGCTGCTCGCCGTCATCTTCTTCGTCGCTGGCTTGTACGTCACTGTCGAGGAAGCGTTGGAGTCCACGGTGACAGCCGAAATGGTGCAGGCCGACACCCTGATGATCAGCTATGGTGCGCTGGGGACGGTCAACGGGACGGCCAAGTTCGTCTCCAGCGCCACGGTCGGTTTGGTGTGGACCGCAGTCTCGCCGACTCTCGGCTTTGGCTTGGCGGCCCTGCTGATGGCGGCCGGGACATTGGCTATGCTCCGCGTCCGTAATGCGTAGCGTACAGAGACACTTACTATGACAATAAAACTGGTTTCGAACGCCAAGCAATGGGCACGAACCATCAAGCGTGACGTACACGCGGTCTGGCTTTCCGCTCGTGATCCCTGCACCCCGTGGTTCGCAAAGGCGCTTGCGGTGGTTGTCGCGGCCTATGCTGTCTCGCCCATCGACTTGATCCCCGACTTCATTCCCGTGCTCGGCTACGTGGATGACATCATCATCGTGCCGCTCGGAATCATGCTGGTCGTGAGGCTTATCCCGCCAGAGGTAATAAGCGAGCACCGAGAAACCGCCGCCAAAGCCACCGAGCGTCCGGTAAGCCGCATGGCAGCGGGGGTATTTATCACCCTATGGATCGTCTGTGCAGCCCTTCTAAGCGCCATCTACTTGTGATTAATTATAAACACCGGGAGGGCGAGTTGTACTTGGCGGATGACGCTGGCCACTGCCCAATTCTGGGGGCCGCGCACGCTCTCCAAGAATTTACCCCGGAGAACATCATCCAGGCCAGCACATACAATGGTGACCGCATAATTGTTGCTCACCTTCGTCCTCCGTTACCCAGCATTGAAGTGTGAGCCATGATAAATTATCCGAGTGTCATACATGACGCTATTGCGCATCTCATTTGAGATACGGTCAAGCTGTGGCCATTAGAAAATGGGTATCCGGATTAATTGGTTGACGATCCCTGTAGGCCCACCGATATCTTAATTTTCCCAGAAGGTTGATAGATCGACACCGAAGTTCTTCTCGGGCTCGGGTAGACCCATGCCGTAGGTCATGGTGGCCTTGCCCAGGAAGGGGGATTCCTTGGTCTGCGGCACCTTCTTCTTGTGCTTGGTGGTGTAGAGCATCCGGGCCCGCATCACCTCGAATGAGTAGCCCCGGCCATCGCGGTTCTTGTCCTTGGCCAGCCGGTTGATCGACTCCGTGAAGGCATTGGTGACTGGGATGTCGTCAATCCAGGCAGCCAGCGCCTGCTCAGCATCTCGCCGGCTGGCACAGTCCCAGATGTGGTAGAACCGCTCCTTGTGCTCGTAGGCTGCCAGGAGCTGGGGGAAGGCCCCCATTCAGGTTTCCATGATGAGACGTTCGCGGTCGGAGACGTCGTGAGCCCGCTTCAGCAAGGTCTTCCGGTCACCCTTGAGGGTTCGGCGTTGGTTGGCCTTCAGCTCCTTCCTGAGCCCCTTGCGGACCTTCTCCAGGGCTTCGTTGGCCATACGCACAACATGGAACTTATCGACCACGATGCGGGCCTGTGGCAGCGCCGCCTGGACGGCACGGCGATATGGCTTCCACATGTCCATGCTGACGATCTCGATCTTGTCGCGCTCGGTCATGCTCATGAGCCGCTTCGTCACTGCCTCCTGCTGACGACCGGGCAGCAGGTCTAACAAGGTACGCTCCTCCAGGTTGGTCAGGATGCAGAGGTAGCGGCGGTTCAGGTACAGCTCGTCGATACCTAGGTAGCGGGGTGTCTCGAAGCGGTGCGCACTTGCGGTACCTCGCAGACTTCGCCAGGTTGCCGATCCAGGCACCGGAACCCCCCAGGGCGATCAGGGCCAAGGTGCCCAGACAGCAGGCCGACGCGAGCAGGCTGCAACCCCGCCTGCGATTAACGACTCGCGACCGGATTGTGACTCGGAATTCAACTCTGATATTGCAATTACACCTTCTACGGCCTTGTTCGATAGGTTAAGCTTGAGGCCGTAGTCAACTACGGAGTCAAGGCAAATGCCGGATGAAATGAACTCATTGACCATCGGGGGGCTGGCTAAGGCGGCGAACGTCTCAGTTGAGACCATCCGCTACTACCAGCGACGTGGGTTAATACCTGAGCCCCAGCGTCCTCTCGGGGGTATTCGACGCTACGGTCCCAGCGATATCGGCAGGTTGAGCTTTGTGAAAACATCGCAGCAGTTAGGCTTCAGTCTCGATGAGGTCAGCGACCTGCTCCGACTCGAAGACGGCACCCACTGCCAGGAAGCCAGCACTCTCGCGGAGCGCAAGTTGCACGACGTACGTGGGAAGATCGAAAAGCTACAGCAAATTGAGGTTTTACTGAGCGCCATGGTTGATCGGTGCTGCGCCCAAGAGGGCAATATCTCGTGCCCCTTAATTGCGTCATTACATGAAGGGGTTGGGCGAAAATTTTGTACCTACCCTAGCCAGAGTGGGCCCCCTGCCAAACCTCAGTGACAAAGGGCAACCCCGCAGGCCCTCAGAATGTCCAGTGTGACCAGCAGAGTACGGCGGGGAAGTTTTTGGGCAACAGCCCCAAACAGAGGTGCTATTAGGGCGTAGGCAATCATCTTCAGGGCCAGCGCAATGCCGAGCACCTGGCCCGCACTGCCGCCCGTCAGTCATGGGCCAGCGGCGCCAGCGCCACCGTCGTTAGCCCGGTCCCTGCCAGAGCGATTAGCTGGGCACTAGAAAGGCGTTGGTAGGTGTGAATGATCAGTGGGGGGGGAAAGATGCTCAATGGCCATAGCTCGAATCAGTCTGCGGTGTGGTGTAACGATTCAATAAATCGGGGAACCGGCGATCGATGACCGAATAATCCCGTAACGTAAAGCGAGCGTGGCGTTCACAAAATAACGGGCGGTTCCTTTGGTCTTGACGAATTGCTGCCTACTATAAGCAATGCCCCCCTCAAGAGCGAAAGTACTGTGGGCTAATGCCTTTCACTGGAACCCCATAGCGAAGGACTGCGTATGAGTAGCCTCCATGAAACCGCCTATCCGCGATTGAAGGCGGTGGTCTCGGATCAAGAACTGGCAGAAATTTATACACCCTCTACCCAGGAACGATCCTTTGCCCGAAAGCACGGTCGAACTCCGGCTGCTCGTGGCGCCCTACTCATTCTCCTGAAAACAGTGCAGCGTCTGGGCTACTTTGTCCATCTCAAAGCCGTTCCCCAATCCATTACAACGCACATTCTGGCGTGCGACGACCTTTCACATCTCGCATTGAGCCAGCTCAGGGTCTACGACCGCAATGGCGGCGCCCGTCAGCGGATGCTGGAGACGGTTCGTCAACAGGTGGGCATCAAGGCGTTCACCGTTGAAGGCAAGGCAATTGTACGGGAACTAGCGCGTGAAGCGGCCACCACCAAGCAGGACCTGGCGGACATCATCAATGTGGTGATTGAAGAGCTGGTGCGCCAGCGTTTTGAGTTACCGGGTTTTTCAACGTTGCAACGGACCGCGCGTCAGGCTCGCAGCACGGTCAATACCGGTTACTTTCGGACGCTCAATGTGGGTTTGACAGCGCATCAAAAAAACGAATTTGACCAGTTGCTGCAAGTGCCGGATGATTCCCCTCATACCAGTTGGCATAAGTTGAAACAGGAACCCAAAAAGCCGACCAATACGGAAGTGAAGAAGTATCTTCAGCACCTGGAATGGCTTCAGGGCTGGTGTCAACGATTGCCCGCTGTTGATCACATTCCAGCCGCCAAGTATCACCACTTCATACTGGAAGCACGAGCGCTTGGCGCGGCCAACATCAAGGCTATGCAAAGCACCAAACGCTATGCCTTGATGATTCTGTTGGTCCATGCCCAATTGCGTCGCGCAATGGACGATGCCGTCGACATCTTTGTCCGCAAGATGCGCAACATCAAGACTAAGGCGGAAGCCAACCTGAACCAGTATCATCTGGATCACATGAAACGGATGGACAAACTGGTCGCTCAACTGCGTGACGTGCTGACCGCCGTTCAGGAAGCGCCGACGGATTCCGAGCGAGGTGCCCGAGTGGCGGCTGCCATCCAGAGCGACCCTGATGAATTACTGGCCGAGTGTGAGGAACACATGGCCTATGCTGGCAATAACTTCATCCCGTTTATGCTGCAACCCTATCGCCCGTTACGCCCCCTGCTATTCAATTGCCTTGAACTACTGGATCTGACGGCAACCAGCCACGATCAATCCTTGATTGAGGCGATTGCGACTCTGAAAAAGCACCGGCACAGCCGCAAGGAATGCCTTGTGCTCAGCACTCAACCCGTCGACGTGTCCTGGCTACCGGAGCGTTGGCGCCGTCTCATATTGGGGTCCGGGTCAAGCCAGCTACTGCCCGGTATGGTCTACCGGAAGTATTTCGAGCTGGGCGTACTAACGCAGGTGAAGCGTGAACTGATTTCCGGCGATCTCGCGGTCGCGAATAGCGACCAGTACAGCGACTACCGCGATCAGCTCGTGGATTGGAGTGTCTATGATGCCCAAATAGCGGACTACAGTGCGATGGTTGATATCGCATCCGACCCAGCCGCTTTTGTGGCGCAGGCCCGCTCACGCTTGAGCGAAACGGCGGACCGCATTGACCGTAACTTCCCGGAGAATGAATACGCCGTCTTCAATGGTGAAGAGCTGGTGATCCGGAAGCACCGTCGCACAGCGCCTCCCGATGGGCTGGCCGAAATTGACAAACAGTTATCCCAGAATTTGCCCGAAAAGAATATTCTCGACATCCTGGTGGAAGCCGAAAAATGGCTGGGGCTCCACAAACGCTTTGGACCACTTTCCGGTTTTGAGAGCAAGCTGGAAGACCCACGTACCCGCTTTGTTTCGACCTTGTTTTGCTATGGCTGCAATCTCGGGCCAACTCAGACCGCCCGATCCATCACGACACTTAATCGCCGGCAGGTGTCCTGGCTCAACCTGCGGCACGTCACCGAAGAGCGCTTGGAGCAGGCCATTGTGCAGGTTATCAATGCCTACAACCGCTACCGGCTGCCGCGACACTGGGGAACTGGCCAGCGGGCTGCCGCCGATGGCACAAAATGGAATCTGTACGAACAGAATCTGCTATCGGAATACCACATACGGTACGGTGGCTACGGCGGGGTGGGCTACTACCACGTCTCCGACAAATACATCGCGCTGTTCAGCCACTTCATCCCTTGCGGCGTTTATGAGGCCATTTACATCCTTGACGGGCTGATCAAAAACGATTCCGATATCCAGCCTGACACCTTGCATGGCGATACTCAGGCGCAAAGTGCGCCCGTCTTCGGGTTGGCTTACCTGCTGGGTATCAACCTGATGCCCCGCATCCGGAATCTGAAGCAGCTGGTGTTCTACAAGCCTGACAAACGCCAACGGTATGAGCACATCAATGCCTTGTTCAGCGAAACCATTAACTGGCAACTGATCGAAACCCATGTGCCCGACATGCTCCGGGTGGCGCTATCGATAAAGGCAGGGAAAATAGCACCGTCCACGGTATTGCGACGTTTAGGTACCGCAAGCCTCAAGAATAAACTCTACTTTGCTTTCCGGGAACTGGGGCGGGTAGTTCGGACAACCTTTCTTCTGGACTACATTGGCAGCGTGGAGTTGCGGCGAACCATTCATGCGGAGACGAACAAAACGGAGGAGTTCAACCAGTTCGTAAAATGGCTATTTTTCGGCGGCGAGGGGGTGATCGCCGAGAATATCCGCCACGAGCAACGGAAGGTGATCAAATATAACCACTTGGTGGCCAACCTGGTCATTCTTCACAATGTGGAGTCGATGACGTTAACCCTTAAAGATCTCAAGGATCGCGGCCATCATATTGATCACGATATTCTCAAAGGATTGGCCCCATACCGCACGGACCATATCAACCGATTTGGCGATTATACGCTTGATTTTGAACGGCAGGTTTCACCCATGAGCTACAACGCCAAAATAATTTAAATACAATAGGTTAAGGCACATTTTGGAGGATTTCGTCAGAATCGTTGCCGACCCTCGGGTGGCCGCATCTGTTCAGCGCTCTCGATTGCTCGGAAAGGCCAGCTGGCGATGCAGCTTCTGGATGATCTAGCCCTAAAGAAGATCAAATTCGATGACGCACTGCTTGAGCAGGCTGACTCGGGTGATGATGAAGCATCAAACTTTGATACGGATGCTCATATTCACATCCCAGCTCTTGCGGCCGTTGCTGAGGAGCTGATCACCCTACTGGGGGGTGAAGTTGTCCCTACGCTAGAGGATGCCACTGAAAAAGCTGTTCAGGCATCTAAAGCAGCCTGAAACCTACCCATACATATCCTGCGTTTGACCTGGCTCCGTCCAGGCGTTTTTATGCGCCATATAGAGCATTTTATACTATTTGCCGTATCAGTTTATGTGGTTTATCATGTTTCGCATGCGTAACTTGGCAAGGATCGCCACTGTTTGCAAAAGGACATTCTCAACCTGTCTTTTCCAGGTCGGCTACCGGAAACACCATGACCAAAATAATCAGTTTCTCCAATCAGAAAGGCGGGGTCGGAAAATCGACCATTTGTCTTCAAACAGTCTTCTACCTCGTGGAGGCGGGCTATCGCGTACTAGCAGTTGACTTCGACCCGCAGGGCAACACCTCTAGCCGGTTGAGCCAGAGCGATGAGGCAACCTATACAGGCACTCCCTCAGTCAGGCTGTTCGATGAGAACATGCATGAAATCAAGCCGATGAAATGCGTGCGAGGAATGGATCTGATCTGGACCACCAAGAACGATCCTGAGCTGTCCGAGATTGAGTCCCTACCGCTGAACTGTGTTGTGAACCCGATCACAAACCTGAAGGCTAGCGGCATACTGGACAACTACGATTATGTGCTGGTCGACTGTCCCCCTAGTCTGGGCCGTAAGCTGGTAGCTGCACTTACTATGTCTACCCATGTCATTTGTCCAGTACAAGTGAGCGGATTTGCATTGGATGGCGTAGAGGGTCTGCTGAACACGATCATAAGCGTTCAGGAGGAGCTGAATCCCGAGCTGGAAAATACCGGGATGGTGATCAATAACCTCAAGCGTGGCTTCGAGGAGGACATGATCACACGAGATGAGCTTCGCAAGGCAGTGCCGGATCTGGTCTACAAGTCTGAGATTGGCGTTCGAGGCCAACTCGACGTGGCCAACCTCAACGGCGTACCCGTTTGGAGCATAAAAAAGACATCGGCACGAGAGGCAGGGAAAGAAATCCGTGCAGTGATCGAAGAACTCATGGAAAAGGTGGGCTGACATGGCATTAGGAAAACTAGACAACCTACAGAGCCTTTCACGCCGCTCAAAAGGCGCCAAGGAAGTATTGGTGCTGGATACAGCAGAAGTGGTGCCGAAGGATGGCCAGGTCCGCGAGAAATTCGCCGGCATTGAGGAGCTAGCCGACTCAATTAAGTCGCATGGTCAGGAACAGCCGATCATCGTATCTCCTAAAGATGCCAACGGTAAGTATCGGATTCAGAAAGGTGAGCGTCGTTGGCGTGCCTGTAAACAGGCTGGCGTACCGGTTGAGGCGATCGTCAATAAAAAAGACCAGAACGAGCTGGACGAGACAGCCGGCGAGCTGATCGAGAACATCCAGCGAGAGAACCTGACTCCGATGGAGATTGCCAAGGGGATTCAGAAGTTCATTGATGGTGGGTGGAAGGCCGTTGATGTGGCTAAGCGTCTAGGCAAGTCGCGTGGTTACATCTCGCAGCACCTATCGCTGCTCAAGCTCCCGGAATGCGTGCAGAAGCTCTACGAGGAAGATGTTACGTCTGACCCAGAATCGTTGAACTCGCTCAGGCAGATATATCAGATTGCGCCTGAGATTGCAGAACGCATTTGTGAAAAGGCTTTGATAGACGGGATTAGCCGGAAGGCCTGCCGTGAGCTGCTGAAACAGGCGAAGGATGGCACCCTGCCTGAAGATCCTGGAACAGCGCCCATGGAGCCTCAGGTGCCAGCTCTAGGGTCGCAGGATGGCCAACCACCACTTAGCGGATTCGACTCAACCCCCTCTGCCGGAGAGACTGCCAAGGGTGACACTACTGATGACGGCCGGCCTGAAATACCACCTCAGATTTCCGAGGGAGAGGGCTCCTTTCCTGGTAAGGGGGATGTTGCACAGAAAGAGCCACCGACACCCAAACCGGCCACTAAAATCGAGCAACCCCAGCCCAAGAAGGCGGCTGTCGTCGAACTTGAAACACCTGCGCCAGTAATGGCAAAGGAGCCCACCCGGGCTCGTATCGTGGTAAGCGTGACCGTGAAGGGCGCACTACGTAGCGGCTTGCTACAGACTGATCGTATCGATCGCGAGACTGGCTATTGCTGGGTTCGGCTAGATGATGATGAAAAAGACACACTGAGGGTAAGGGTCTCTGACGTTCAGCTACTTGGTGTCGAGGGTGAGGACTGACCTCTATGCCGAGCCTATCGCGTGACACACAGCGAAAATACGACATCATCCGTGCTATTGACCACATGGATCGCCCAAGCCTTCAGGACATCTCTGAGGCTACGGGCATCCCGGCTGGCACGGTTAAACGGCAGCTGACTTCGATCCGGGAAGAGTTTAAGGTAAAAATCCTCTTTATTCGTGACCCTAGCTCACCTGAAGGTGCAATGGGCTATTACGCACTCGAAGGCTGGGGAATCTTGGACCCAAACTCCTTTCGAGTGCATTTTGGAGACAGCACTTCCTAGCCAACTGACACCCGGGGAGCATATAGCTCCCCGAATTTTTTCAAACCAGCCCCACCTTTCTGTGCCAGTCAACACGGAGTCATCAGCAGTGACTGAATCCGATAAACCCCCACGGAGTCTCATCAAGCAACCTGCTTCAATTGGTCATGAAGATGTAGTTAAAGAGCTTGCCACTTTGAAGGTCGAACTGGATAGATACGCACGTAAGACAATTGGGCAACCGTTGCTTAATGACATAGGGGACAATGATCGAGGAACCTGCGCACTACACCCAGATTCATTAATGGCAGTGCTGATACCTTTTTTAAACTGGGAAGACCAGAATGGACAGGCTTATCGAGCCTTTGTAGATCCGAAACATGTCCTTGGGGCAAGCATCAAAGGGCTTCCTGAGAACGTGCCAGCAGAGGAGGTGGTGAAAAGAATCGAGCGCTACGCGACCTACTTTGGCTCAAGGGATAACGCCTTATATATCTGGTACAAGCCACTTGGGCTATTCATTGCTCATGAGGGAAAACACAGGGTCGCTTTTATGCGATCGCATGATCAACCGGCTATAGCAGCGTGGGTTCAGGAAGCTGGTTATCCGGCCCCATCTCGAATTACGATAATTGAGCCCAGCGATGATCGTGACGAATGGTTAGCAATGCTCGATGGTCGCTACATCCAGGTTCTGCGGCGTCCGAACCTTGCTCGGAAAATACTTGATGCTTACGGCGTATCGACAGAGAGGTGGCAGAATATAGAGCATCTACCTGAAGAAGAGATGGTGCGATTGGCGATTTATGAGCGCCGGCTTCATCGACCAGCCAGAACACGGAAGGAAAGGGATAGAACTCTTGACCTGCAGGCTCTTCTCGCTCGAAAGGCCAGGGACAGTCAGGAGCAATATTTTCATTGTCATGATCTCGAAATATATCGTCTTGACTGGAAGCGCAATATTGCAGTCATGTGTTTCCTGCTATTTGCAGGTTTACTGCTGTTAACGTTTGATCATGAGTGGCCGATCAAAGCAGGGATTGGCTTGGTGGGTGTAACCTCTGGCATGATGCTGAGCCAGGAACTGATGAGATTCAAAGGCCCGCGAAAGCTAAAATCATGAATGAACGAGACCGAAACTACCTTAAAAGGCTCCGCTACGGCTGATGACGACCAACCATACCGCAAATTTGTAGCCTACTAACCCGCAGGAAAGCCTCTTAAGGAGCGAAAGTGCTTGCAGAAAACATAAAAATTGGCAATCGTCGGGTATGGATGCACAAAGCTATCAACCACCCTGACTTTGTATCGGAGAGTGTACTCACAAGAGACCCATGGAGCTTCGTAGAGCTTTGGCTTAAGCGACAGAATAAGAGTGAGGCACTATCCTTCTGGTCACAGGCACGAAGGTTTCATGAAGCCGCTAAGTATATGGATGTTGAGGCCTCGCCACTATCCCTTTATTACTCATTCCTGAACGCAACCAAAGCTCTCCTTGTGGTTCGAGGCGCCACGCATGCAGAGAATCATGGTGTTACCGGAGATAGGCCAGCGAAAGCCAAGGCTAGCTTGGCGAACGAAGCCATAACTTTTAAGTCTGGCGGTATCTTGCCTGCTTTGTGTACGTACCTCGGGGAAAGCACCGTCACACACGCCACCGAAAAGTATAACCTCAAGGACTTGCTCTGGAATGTCCCTTTTGTGCATAGAGCATTCTTGCATACTTTCAGGGCAGCCCCCGAGCTCTTCATTCCGTTAGAAAGTGCTTGCTACGTAAAACATCCTGATCCCAAGGCTCGTGAATGCTGGTTCCAAGCTGAAGTGTCGCCCAGGTATGCAGATGGGCGGATGCTCAGAAATATCCCTCACTCTTTTGAATGGTTCACTGAGGAGGGAAAAACATATATTCGCCGAAAAAAGCGCTTCAACTGGTGGCGAGGTAAAGCCCCACAGGCTGAAAAACTACTGGCCCAAAAACGGCTAGGCACATATCACAGCAAGACCCGTCGAATCATAGTTCCTATCTCTGGGAATCGCGACCTGTGGTACATCAAGCGGAATCTGAGCAGTAATCCGCCATCTGAGCGCCACGGTCTTACCATTATATTTGCTGCGATGCATCGGCTGAGCGAACTAGCCCGTTACGATCCTAATGGCCTAGAAAGACACCTCTACGGCTCATCGAACTGGCTAATCACGGAGTTCATGACAAATTCAGCGGATCAATTCATTGATCAGATGGCGTCGGAAATTACAGGGTTCCAGTTTTGGCGACCAGCCATACGAACCCCATGAGAACTCATGTCAAGGTACGATATGAATAGCCGACAAGCTGATTGACTGAGCTGGCTACTGTGGTCCCTCTAAGGCTGACGTCAACCCTGCCCAGGTACTATACAGCGCGTTTTCATAACATTCTTGCTCAAGGCTACGCGCCAGCACGTCACTGGCGACAAGATCCAATTGGGTCTGAAGGCTTGCCACTGGAATAACTATCTCCGTGGTTTCCCATAGCTTCTTCTGTGTGCTGCGAGAATCAACTCGGTAGCGGGACCAGTGCGGTGAAGCCTCCACAGAGCTGATGGTTTCAACTAGCTGTGCCAAGCACTCTGGAGGAATTTTCTCATCGGCTAGCTTGGCTGCCTTTTTCAGGCTATTCAGAATTTTCCGCAGGTCATGCTCATCATTTAGCGAACGGCGATGCCGATTTGTAATCGTAATAGCCTGCCCAGGTTTGATCTGATTCCGACATTCAATAATCTCAAAACACCACTGTAGTAGCCTTTTAAGAATCAACTCCGCAGCGTGACGCTGAAGATAAAAAGCTGGTAATCCTATCTCATCGAAGCTACCACGTGCCTGCCCTTGCTCAACGAGCAAAGAGGCTGCAGTCAGATAGGCCCCCACATAAGATGGCTGGCGCCAAAACCCACCCATGCGAGCGATGCCATTCTCGAAATCACTTTCCGCTTGGCTGGGGTTCTTCCCACCAACGAAAACATCTCGAAGGTCGGTCGCAGGGTGACGGGAGTAGAGAGGTCCGGTGCTCCATAAACCGCTTACTTCTCTCTGACCAGTCATTTGCTGACCCCTTCCTGATGAATTAGGCAGTAGTTGCCGCGCATGGCTACCCATCGATCTGGGGTTGCTACAAGATGGCCACCATGGACTGGGTTCCGGCATTGCCGCCCCTTTGTGGTCAGCTCGGCACACTGCGCCATGTACCCGGCTGCTTGCCAGGCGAGGTAGTCTCCCCGGGTAATACCATAGACACTGGCAAAAGCTGCAGCCGGATCGCACCAGAACACCTCGAGCTGACCTGGCGTTAGCGTCACGGTTACCTTTCCAGCTGGGCCATCGTGGCTGGTGTTGAACGTTATGTCACTGTTAGCAAGGCGTTGGATGACACCTATGACTTGGGGTGAAGCCCTGTTCTGTTGTGTCATATCCCTTTCATCGCCTCCTCCAGGCGCCTTTCCGCACTTCGGTCATAGCGTTGTGTGGTGACTAGGTTGGTATGGCCTAAAGCGTATTGCACGGTGAGAACGTCGACCCCTCTATCCAGCAAATTCGTAGCGAAGGTGCGACGAAAGTCGTGCGGTGCGCATTCCTTTATGCCCGCCTGAGCAGCCCTTTCTTTAATGATGAAGTACACAGCCTGGTCAGTAATTCGAAGATCAGTAATCACACCATGGCGGCGCACTCGAGGGAACAGAGGGCCGACATCCCGACCCAACCGGGTTTGCCATGCCGCGACCTTCAGGAACGTTTCATTGGGCAGAAAGACGAGGCGCTCCTTGTTCCCTTTGCCCAAAATCCTGATCGATTGCCGGCCGCGGTCAATCATCTCGAGGTCTATGGATACACTCTCCGATCGACGCAGCCCCGTGTTGACCAGTAAGTGGAGTAGCACGGCATCCCGCTCCCCTTTGGGAGTCTCGTCTGTTTCGCATGCGGAACAAAGGGCTTGGATCGCCACATCATCTAGGTGTACGCCCTTCGGCAACCTCGAGCCTCTGACAGACTTGAGATCGCTTATCTGATGATGACTCTCACTGTCCATGCGACCGGCGACCCAAGCCTCACGCGCCACACCCTTCATCGCAGACAATGCTGTATTGATGGTCGCTGGCGCCTTGCCCAGCTCACTCATCATTTCGATGATCGAGCGCACATGTTCGCGCCGGATCAGATGCCACGGACAACTCTTAATGTCATGACCGCCGCTAAGGTGTGCAACTTGCTGAAGGTGCGATCGCATCGTCACCCGGCTTCTGCGGGAATCGAGCCCCATGAGATAAGAGAGCGCCGGGTTTCCTTTCGCCTCTGCCAAGGTATTTGATGCTACAGCAAGGCTACCAGTGCCGGACGGAGGAATAATCGTCAGTGAATCAGCCATTCCCGGCGCTCCCTTCCTTCTAAACCGGCAACGTGTTGCTGCAAATAATCAGCCTGGTCAGCAGAACACGCAACTATATCGAGCAAATCCCCGCCTGCATGCAACAGCTCGTGAAAATCTGATGAGCCTGGTGACGACTCGACGTAGACTCGCTGGCGACGCAGCCCGCCCGGGAGCGTTAAGCTCAAGTGCTCAAGAACAGCGTCGGCGTCCTCTATGACGCTAACAATATCGCCCGTATCGCGGACGATGGCCATGAAGTCGTTGGTAGTGATAACCACATATCCTGCTCGAGGTGGCATAATCAAGTGATCGAACATCCAATTGCTCTCTTATGGTTGTGATTCTTTCCCTTGGTCAGGGCTAGTATCGGCCTTGCGGCTGAGCCGCATCCTGGCACCAATAGGCGAAAACTTCTTCCTGGTGACCGGTACATGGTGATAATCCCTTGAACTCCCCAGCTTCGACGCCCAACCTAGTGAACCAGCCGCCCGAATCCCGGTAAAAGATCCGTCGTTTGCCGAGACCACCTAAATCAGCTGCGATTCGACTGATGACCCGCTGAGCATCATTGATGACCATTCGTGGGCCATCCTAGTCTATGATCAGTACGAGGGTGTCGGTGACGACCGCAATTTTGTAGATTGCTTTCAAATTCATTCAGCAGAGCGTTATTCACGTGACTCTCATACAGCCTACTAGGGTTCACGGCCCTTCTCTACTTTCTTAAATAACTATTTTAATAAGTAGAGAAATAAAGCGCCAGTTCAATTGCAATTTTGAGTGTGAAAATAGCATCACTCGAAAGCGGAAAATATTATCTTAACACACTGTTTTATAAGTATTCTTACAACCAAAATGCCATTTTCAACAAGCCTGTACGCAAAATCTAGCCTATTGGCAGGGTCAACGCCCGTGGATTTTGCGAAATAAAGGGTATTTTTTGGGCAAAGCACCTCCATGGAGAGAATTTTTTGCGATAGCTTATCGGTCACTGTCAACGGTCGCATATCGTTGACATACAGCCGCGTTAGCTACAAAATGTGCTTTGCACACTTTTACATTGCCTTGTCTGGAAGCACATGTCTATATTGCTTGAATACCAACAGCTGCAGGAGCAATCGGAGTCTCTTCGTGAGCAACTAATATCGGTTGAGAATCGAAGAGTCGAGAAGATTTCAAGCGTGAAAGTGCTTTTTTAATCGCTTAAAAACGTTAATAGTTGATTATAATAGAACAGCCTTGGACGTTATTAAATTGGTTAATGCTGAAAAAGGCGTAAGCGAGTCTCCGGCTCGACGTAAAAAGCGAAAGATAAAGGTATACCGCAATCCTTATGATAGGGAGATTGTCGAAATAAGAGGCGGCAATCATAAAACCCTGAGGGCATGGAAGGATCTGCACGGTGCCGAGGTCGTTGATTCTTGGCTTGTCGAAGAGAAATAGCAGGTTATTACTGTAGGCTGACAGAGGTTAGAGATGGCCAGCGATAGCAATAAAGACAAGGACATACAAGCTGTTTCGGTTAATAAGCCGCCTCAGCTTGACCTATTCAGCCTGAGCGATAGCCGGGACAAAAATTATAGCAATAGCATCGACATTTACGATGCATTGCCTAAATATTCTCTGGAGAAGCGTCGTCGATTCACAGACCTTAACAGCGCGGTAAGAGAGCGCGAATGCCGTATAGGCGAACGCGTTATAAAGGTTAAAGTTAAGCCAGCTATTATCGAGAATAGCAATGGTAAACATGAGCTAGTTTACCCTGGTGAGCGTGAAGAGATTATAGAAGACGCTTTAAGAAAACTGGCGGTTAATGGCGGAAGCGTCATGATCGATGGTAAAGTCGGTGTGCTTTTTACTTTCTACGAGTTGCGTGCTGAGTTACGCCGGAATAAACATGAGTTCAAACTCAGCGAGATAAAAGAGGCTATTCTTGTTTGCCGTGGCGCACAGCTTGAAACGGTCACAAATGATAATGAAACTGTTATTTCTTCTAGCTTTTTTCCTATGGTCGGCCTAACCACGCGAAAAGATATTCAGATGCGCGAAGGCGATACTAAATGCTACGTACAGTTTAACCCTTTAGTAACTGAGAGCATTCTTAAACAAACTTTCCGGCTATATGACTATAGCACTTCGATGGCGATTAAGAGTCCTCTTGCCCGGTACATGCATAAGCGAATGAGCCACTACTGGAGCCAGGCATCAGCCAATGATCCCTATACTCCACACCTCGTTCCTTACCTGTCAGGCAGCCCTCGCGGCCTCTCAGATCGCATGGGCAGTAATGTGCGAGCCATGAAGATTGCCCTTGACGTACTCGTTGAGCATGAGGTTATAGCTAGTTATAAAGCGAAGCGAATCACGGAAGGAAAAAAACTTGTTGATATATATTACGCGATTTATCCAACAGATAAATTTGTTAAAACCGTTAAACGTGCAAATTACAAAAGTAACTCAATACGGTTAAAGAAAGACTTACATTCTATTCGCGAAACATCTCTTTAAAATATTATTCCCTTATTTGCTCTTTGCGAATTCTGATTCATTGAATGCATGTAGATCGCATTTACTGCGTAGGGGGGATGTTGCACACATGGATGACTCGGCGCCCCTTCAAGCCCTCAGCCAGCGTGGATCGGAACCCTGGTGCTGTGCTGCAGAAACTATTGAGGCACGGCAGTATCAGTTCTCATAGCAAGCCAAGCGTGAGTCATCTTTGGGGGGAATGTTGCACAGATGGCCGCTTCCAGACCTCCTCGATCACACCGCCCAATGAGCGTGGCCAACGTCAAGCCACCCTAATAAAGCACACTGCCATCACCACAGTAGGCGTTCAAGAGTGCAGCTCGTGGGGCAAACGTAGGTGGGAACGTTGCACCATTAGCTGCCGCGACAGGCCTCTAATGCTCGGCCAGCGTGCTCAAAAGCGTCATACCTTCCCTGGCTGGGGATTGTTGATCAGTAACAATCTGATGATAGAGAAGCCAAGCTACTGAATTGATCAGCTTAAAATGGTAACGGTATAAATGTGCTCTAATAACAGTCAACGTATCCACATTTACTGTGGGTAAGCCTGTGGAAAAGTACCGTTCTATAGGTGGGAATGTTGCACGGTTTCGGTGGGGACACTGCACAGGTTGTTTTCTGACCAGCGATTTAGTCCCCTATAGTAGGTGGGTATATTGCACAGTTGATGTAAAGCGGATCGAATTGGCCATGTCAACCTATCATTCTTAAATCTTGCAGGTGGGAATGTTGCACAGATGGTGCCTAAATGAGCCAAAATGTGGACAAAAAGACGTTTTCTGTGGACATCAGGAGGATAACTTTGAGCCCCAGGTGGGGATGTTGCACAGCAAGCGGTGGGAATGTTGCATAGCAAGCGGTGGGGACGTTGCATCGGTTTTTGAAAGATAATGCATACTTTTCAGTGGTTTGATGCTTCTTTACTCGCTCGTAACCCTGTTTTAACCCAGCCTTAACCCTTTAACCTTTTTATATTAACCAGCCTTTCCTAACACCCCCCAAGCCACCGAGTTTCTTTGTGGGCCATTAGAAGAGCAGTATCAACATCACAGCAGGTTTAACAATTAAAGGATAGCCCATAAAAAAGCCTCACCAGCTGGAATGCTGGTGAGGCCATGAAAACGGCATAACCGTTGAAGTTATATCAGCCCCCTCTCTGCAAAGCTGACATGCTCGGTGCCAGCCACAATAATGTGGTCTATCACCTTTACGTCGATCACATCCAAAGCCTCTTGCAGCTTCTTCGTAATCTGACGATCAGCATCACTCTCTTGAGGACTACCGCTAGGATGGTTGTGACACAACAATACGGCGGAAGCATTCTGAAGTGGCTATAGTTTCCCGGACACACAGAGGCAGGTAATATCTCCTGCTTATAGAGGTGTGTCATGACTCAGAAGAAAACCAATTCTTATACCGACGAATTCAGAGAAGGTGCCGTCAAACTGGCGATAGAATCGAATCAGCCAGTTGCCCAGTCCGCCCGGGAACTGGGGGTGAACGTCAATACACTGCATACCTGGATCAATAAATTTCACGGCGAACCACCGCCAGGCTCCGGTAAGCAGGTAAATGACGTGCATCTGTATGAGGAGCTAAAACAGCTGCGTCGTGAAAATGCCCGACTCAAGGAGGAGCGGGAACTGTTAAAAAAGGCGGCAGCCTTCTTCGCCAAAGAATCACGCTGAAATACACCTTTATCATGCACCATCAGAGCGAATTCAGCATCGCTCTGATGTGTCGGGTGTTTGACGTTTCCCGAAGCGGTTATTACGAGTGGCAATTACGGCCGCCCAGCTTGAGAAACCAGCGAGATGAAGCGTTGAAGGCCAACATTCATAAACACCATCAAGCCAGCCGAGCGACGTATGGGACGCGACGTCTCCAGCAGAAGCTGTCTGAAGAGAATGAATCAGTCAGTCGGCGTCGCATTGGCCGATTAATGCAGGAGGAAGGCTTGGCGTGCAAAACAAGGCGCAAGTTCAGGGCAACAACGAACTCGAAACATGATAAACCCGTTGCTCCCAACCTGCTGGATCGACACTTCACCACGGAGAAGCCCGATCAGGCTTATGTGGGGGATATCACCTACATACCGACGCGGGAGGGGTGGCTTTACCTAGCGGTGTTTATCGACTTGTATTCGCGCGCTGTCGTAGGTTGGTCAATGGATAGTCGCATGCCGACCTCGCTGGTCAATGATGCGCTTACCATGGCGATTTGGAAGCGTAGGCCTAAGGCCGGATTACTGGTTCATAGCGACCGCGGCAGCCAGTATGCATCGGACAACTTCCAGCAGCTGCTGACGCAACATGGTTATCGGTGCAGTATGAGTCGTAAGGGAAATTGCTGGGATAATGCCCCGTCAGAAAGCTTCTTCCACACGCTAAAGACGGAACTTGTTCACCATGAAGACTTCAAGACGCGGGCTGAAGCGAAGCAAGTCATCTTCGAGTATATCGAAGTGTTTTATAACCGGGTGCGGCTGCACTCCAGCAATGGCTATATGAGTCCAGTGGACTATGAGTCAGCGCTACCAGTAGCTGCTTAAAAATATGTCCGGAAGACTGTTGCCACATCATTCGTTTCAATCGCACTTCTAACCACTTCCCTAGGATAGACAGCCGCCTTATCCACGGTGCCTCTAAAAAGCTCCTCATGCTTGATGACTTGATGTTGCGAGTTCAGCCACGTCACTGAGAACACTTCGTAAGGCAGTTCCGCATACTTGAGCGTCAGATAATCAACCGCTATCCAAGGAGCCGTTATCTTTGCACCCTCACTCTCAAGCTGACCATAGAACCGTGCTTCGATGATGTTCAGTGCCTCTGAGATAACAGCATCTTCACGCTCTTTACGCTGCTCTGTGATCTCTACGGTTCCCTTTCCAGGGAAACTATAAACTTTGGCCGCCTCACTAACTGCGAACATATCCAACTGGTTGGTGTGCTTCATCATTCTCTCCTCTCTCATTCCCGCTGCCGGGTCTCGATTAGAGTTAGGGAAAGCACTGACCCTGACCCCCCACCGGCTGTCACCTAGCGCCCTATCCCTTCTTGAGACCTGCACTACTGCAGGAATGAGAGAGGAGATAGATCATGAGCAAACGTGCAATCGATGGTATCCGCGAAGCACTCATACAAGGTTTGATGGAAGGCACAGCCCCCTGGCAGAAGCCTTGGAAACCAGGCGACAAAGATGTGAGCCAGCCCTATAACGCCTCTTCAGGGCGTTCTTACACTGGCTGGTCAAATATCATCAGTCTCTGGATTGCTTCATATAAAAACGGCTACACCAGCCCTGCCTGGGTGACTTTCAAGCAAGCGAAGGATCTCGGCACTCACCCCCGCAAGGGCGAAAAGGGCACTCCCGTGGAATTTTGGAAATTCCACAAAAAGCGCGAGAAGAAGGAGAACGGCACAACGGAGGAGAAAATCATCCCCGTGAACCGTATCTTTTATGTGTTTAACGAGGAGCAGCTGGCGGACCCATTGACAGAGGCTGCAAAGCCACCTGTCTTAGAAGCTCAACCTGAGCCCGTGCAGTTCGTTGCACGGCTGATTGAAGCATCGGGCATCCCTTTAAGCTGGGGCGGTGACAAGGCCTACTACAGGCCCTCTACGGATGGCATACGCCTGCCCCGTCCTGAACAGTTCCATGAGGTTAGTGAAATTGCGGCCACCGGCCTGCATGAGCTGATCCATGCTACTGGTGCTCCCTCGCGCCTCAACCGGGACAAGAGCGATCGCGCTCGAGAGGAAGTAGTGGCAGAAGCTGGCGCCTGGCTTGCAGCCATGCGCTTTGGTCTCCCTGCTACCCCCGAAAACTCGGCGTCCTACCTCACTGGATGGGCTTCACGGCTCAAAGGTGACCAGGCCAAAGAGATCGACCGTGCTCTGGCTGATGCGCAGAAGGCGGTCAACTTCATCGAGCAAATGGCACAACAGTGCGGTTTGATCGACGGAGAAGAAGACTCAACTGCAGCAACCGCGGCAGCTTGATTTTTTTCTTTACCATTCAACAGCCTCCCCCTCGGGAGGCT
>NZ_PJBT01000186.1:0-202929 GCF_002836035.1 Halomonas sp. MES3-P3E
AGATAAAGTAAATTTTTACCATAAGAATCGGAGCTGGAGGTAAAAAGACCACATCCTGGCGTGGCACAAATATCCTTAAAGGAACTAAAAAGTCGCCGAGACTCTTCGTTAAGAGATAAGGTGTTGATCTCGATCTCAATTTCGTCTTTTATCTTGTTGAACCCTGACACCCGGCTTTCTAGGTCTTTTATTGCAGCAGAGAGATTAAGCCGCTCACCCTGCTTCTCGCGAATTAGTCTTTGTAGAACATAATCTGCATCGTTCGTCGCATCAAAACTATTACGGAGCTCTTCAAATTCATCTCTCAATTGTTCCAACTCATCTTCGAGCTCTGCAGCGGAAATATTATCTACATCAGACTGCTCTTCGAGTTTTAGAATAAAATCTTGAGTATTAACGATTTGAATATTTACTAAATCAAGCTCTCTTTTCTTTTCTATGAGAAAACGTTTTGCCTCGAATGAATGTTTTGGTGCTATTCCAATCCCCAATCTGATCATCTCGGCGTATTGATCTTTTATGAAACTACTTGGGGGCTTGTAAGCACTCGTGTAACCAGCGTCTTGGTCTATGTAAAAGAGAGGCAAAAATGTCGATATATAAGGATAAGTGGGCTCGTTCTTATTAGTTGTCAGAGCAAGCGGCGAGAGTCCAAGTCTCGAAAAAAGGTACTCAGAAATCTCTTTTTCATTGTAAAATATACGCGTTTCGTTGGAGCCTCGCTCCGACACTTCTATGTGAAACTTATCAGAAAATGACCTCTCGAAAATGAAAAATTCCCCTTCATGCTCTACAGTGAGGCTGGCTGACGAACATTTAGCCATAATATCGTCCCTGTATCGAACAGGGTATCCAAGCGCGAAGGCAATGGAATGAATGACAGGCGTTTTTCCTGCTCCGTTCGGCCCATATAGCTGGGTAATATCACTAGCAAACACGAGGTCCTTTGAACCCCAACCGTCCTTCCCTGAAGGGTGAATTTTTAATTTAACAAGTTTCATTCCAAATCCATTGCAATTTGCTTTTCTATTTGTAAGTCAAAATAATTACGTTCAATTACCTGAAGCGTATAACCGAGGTCTGATTGAACGTCTATTGCTTTTGATACGACCTTTTTCCCAAAATCGGTAGCTTTAATGCGGGAATCATGGCGATCAACTTCAACAAGGCTTACTGTCTCAAGAAATGTTAGCGCCTTGACTGTCCGCATCCTAAGGTTTGCGGACCATCCCAAGTGTTGGGAGGAACCTTTAAAGCCTGAAAACGTTCGTTCAAAGCACTCGCCAATCAACTGACCTAGTTCGTCTGACTTCGGCTTACGGCGTGTTTTGGACAACAAGAGAATAGTCATCGCGAGCAAGGGGAGATGAAAAAGCGCCTCATTACTGAGCCGGTGAGATACTGAATCACTGAATTGATCTAAAGACAATACAATTTCTTTTTCAGATGCTTCTTGAAAGAATTCTTCGTAATCCATCACGCGTTCCCTCTAACTATAAATGAGAAAACAGCGCCGAGAAGGAGTTCACGATCAAGAGTGGCAGACAAGTCTTCGCCATCCAAAGCTGACAATACTTTATCAATACGACTTCGAAGAATTGGCAGATCCTCCCCAGACTTAACCCACTCTGCAGCATTATTCTCTATTTCTTCAAGAATAAAATTCAGATCGAACTCCGGGATAGTATGACGTTTATCCCTAAACCATATATCCCATCGAACCTTACAGCCAGATACGAATTCTATCATTCGTTCTGACGCACCAGCCTTACTCATCAACCTGTGAATAATCGAAGCATTCTTGATGGCTTGTGAGTCGCCGCTATCTCTTAAACTCTGATAAGCCGCTTTGGAGATACTCAAAATATCGAGCATTTCGGCAAGACTAACACCCGCTATATCATCGAGATCCTCTTCTCCGATTTCACCTAATAGTTTCCCTAACGACTTCCGTTCAACAAGTGATATAAGACTGTTAATTATTTCCTCACACTCTGAACGCTGCAAATCTATTTCACTGTACTGATAGATGGTCTCTCTTGCCTCAGAGAAGAATTTATCATCGTGTGGATTTAAATAGGAAATATTCGATTTAAGCTTAAGTTTCCTAATATGCTCAATAATATTCTGATCTTCTATTGGCGCTCTTGGGCTCAATGCGTCATTAAAATTTTCAAGCAACAACTTGTAATATTTGTTATCGCTATCGTCCTGTATTGCATCACGCAACTCCTCTAAATCGTCATTCAGATGGACGTTAGTGAGAAAAACGACGCTTCCACAGGAGTTCTCAAATCTGATAGTGTGGATAAGGAGCTTTCCAACGTAGCTATCAGTAATCTTGGCTGGTTCACATGCATTGGCGCCTTTCCTTATCCCTAGGACGTCATTGACAGACCATTGGTAATTCAACTTGCCCTTGGTTTTGACCTGAAAGAAATTATAAACATAGTTCCCGTCGACATTGATGCGAGACACGAAATCGTCCTGGTAATCACAATAGACCCGGTCTAGTGCCTCATCCTCCAACAATGACAAGCACTCGAAAGCAGCTCCGCGAAACTGAGCCTGATAACGGGCAATGGTTTCCCTTCCAACGTTCTCTCGTGGCTCAACTTCATGAAGCTTGGGACCACCGCTATTTTCTCCAGCCACGCTCATCTTCCTTCAGGAAATATCCTTCGCTTGTTTATACGCATTTCCCACTCCTCTTCTTGGTTCTTAATAGTATTCAGTACGACTATCATATAGCGACAGAATAACCCGAAAGGCCTGGAGGGCGAAGCACGGAAGGTCTTATCGGGTTCATTCACTCGTTAGACCTTACATTTTCGGAAGACGCCGCCAAACCCTTTCCGGCATAAACAGCAAAACTAACAATAACCAAAGTGAACCCAGTTAGAACCTGATGAATTACGAGAAGCTTAGCCACCCAGAACGACGGTGAATAATCACCGTACCCCAATGTGGTTATCGTGACCCCGCTAAAGTAAACTGCATCAATGATATTTCCAAATTTCTCTTCACCAAACCAACTAGGAGGCATCATAAAATATATAACCGCATAATTGATAATTAGCTCAATATAGCTAAGTAGTGCAAGCTTTATTCGCTTCCTATAAGTTAAACTACTTTCATTATTGACACCGCCATCACTAGCGTCTTTTGTCTTATCAAGCGCATCCACGATGAACGCGAACAATATTTCGTTACATCTTGCCCAGGTGACTACATACAAAAATAACAATACTAGCAACTGATATTTCAGCGGATAGTTATCCGTCGAGATACCGTGCGTAAAAATGCCAAAAACGAGTGCAACAATAATAGCGTAACTAAGGTAGAAATAATTTCTAAGAATTATACCCTTTGCTCTATCATGCCCGAAGGCCCCCGCTTTAGCATGGGTGGCAAACCACCAAGTAGGTGACAGGGCCCTTACAATCCAGCGCATGATGCAGGAAAACCTTGGCCATGCATATTTCTCTGCCCAGTCATATACCCGAGTACTCATCAAACCATCTTGAGTCGAATTAAAATTATCAGAGTTCAACTTATATCTCCACAAAAGCCAATACAAACCCGAATGCTTATTTCTGTCTAACAGTGACTATGCGGCTGTCTGCATAACCTCAATAAACGTGCGCGCTCATTCAGTGAGGGTATAAAGCCAGCTCATTTGACTCTATCCCACTGATTCGCCTGAAGGCAAAGAAAAAATAGGCGGCATATCCCAAAGTCGCGTACCGGCGCGTTTAGCTCTGCCTAATCACACAGCCTAGAAAAGGACGACTTCACTATGGGTATAGGCCTTTGACGCCGAAAAGCCAGTCTGCGGCCAACCTGGTCAAAGTGGGAAATAGTGAAATTGAGTGGCTGTCACAACAAGACAGCTTTTAACTAAGCGCCACACAAACCATCTCCACACCAAACCACTGCTGCTTAAGCCCCCGCTGCTTTTCCAGCAACAACGTTAGATAGTCGCGCAGTGGGTGGCCGGATGGTAGAGCCGCGAGGTATTTGCGCAGCCGCCGTTGGTAAGGAAACTGTTCAGCAGGCACATGCAATGGCGTGTCGTTTTGAGTAAGCCATTCAATGCCGGGCAGGAGTATATGCGTGGCCTTGTTGTCCAGTGCTAGGGTGACGCCTTTTACATCGAAGTCACCGGCGTAGATATGTGTTCGGCGGGTTTTGTGCCACGCCTCGGCGAGTAAGGCGAAGCCGCCGCCATAGTGGCTGTCGCCGCGGTAGACGACCAGCGGATTTGCGTAGCCGCTTAGCGCCGGTTGTTCCGGCGAAAACTCATAGAAGCTGTCCAGATTTTCGACCTGAATCAGGGCGCTGAACGCGCTCAGCTTTAGCCCCATTACATCTACATCGCGAATAGCCCGTGGTTCGTTGGCAAGCCCTGTTGTTGGTTGAGGCGGAAAGCTGACGAGTACCCGCCTTGCGCGGGGGCTTTCGCGGGTTGCTTTGTTTTCCTCTACACCCTCTTTCGCCTGGGCGCTGCTGGGCAGGCCGCTGAGTGATCGGCCTAGCGGCGCTATGCGGGCGCTCTCTAGAACGTCATTAATCTGCGCCAGCAAGGCGGCGTCAAAGCGCAGCGCTTTACTGTTGATTCGCGAGGCCAGGTCAATGTCGTGCTGCTGGCACCAGGCCACTACGTCGTCTACCCACTGGCGGCGCGGCTTTTCCACCGCGGGCTGGCGGAGAAGTTCGCGGGCCACACCGTTAAGGCCATTGCGTGCGCGGCTGGGTAGGTTCATACGGCCAGCTGCAGCTCTACATCGTGGATCAGGCGCAGGTGATTGAATTGGCTCGCCTGGCTCTCCTGCTGTTTGAGCCGAAACGCCTTCTGGTCGCTGCGCGGCAGGCCCTGGTATTCGGAAATCACCTGGAAGAGCCATATTTCATCCGGCCATTCCAGCGGGCTTTCACGCAGGTATTCAAGGGCGCTGACCGGCTCCGCCTGGGGCTGGTCGATCACGCTTAAATAGAAGTGTTCCACATCCTGCTTGAGCGCCTGCTGGCGGGCGGCGGCAAGGCTGCTCTCTTGGGCTTGGGCAGGCGCCGCGGCTTCAACCGTTTGCGTGGTGTGGCGCGGCTGGGGTAGTTGGTGCAGCAGATCGGCGAGCAACCGGCTATCCAGGTTGCGATCCAGCGCCGGGGCGGCGGCGGCGCTTAGCGGGGCGGCTTGATTGACCAGCCCTGGCACTTCGCTGCGCCTTGCATAGTTGCCGGGCACAAAGCCGGGGTGTTCGCGCATAAAGGCGGCCATGCCGCTGATCAGGCGGCTGCGCGCCTGCTGCTTGCGAAAGCGCGCCATCAGCTCGATCAAGCGCCGCTGCACTTCGCGCAGGCCGGTGTAGTGGTGGCTTAACTGCTGCTGTAGCTGGCTGATCAATAGCTTGCGCAGGCTGCCATCGCTGCCCACCAGTTCGATCAGTTCGTCGAAGTCGATTAGCGCCAGGCCATCCAGCAGCCTTGCGATCTGTTTCTGGGCGCGGTCGTTCTCGCGGATTTTGTCGTTGAGCTGGCTGACGAAACCAAAATCGCTATTCAGCCGCTGCCATAAGCTGTCGATGGCATCGGCGAAGCGCCCGTTCAGGTCGTCGACTTCCTGGCGCAGGCGCATCAACTGCTGCTCCAGCCGCCAGTGTTCGCCGCGGCTGCGCGCTTCCCGGTAGCTGTGGACCAGGGCGCGAATCAGCTCCAGGGTTTCCGCCACGTCGGCGTTCACATGGCGGCGGGTCTCGTCAGCGAGCATCTCGGCGATCAGTTCGCGCACCTTGGGCGCCAGCTTCACGCCGCTCTGCTCATCCGGTCGCCAAAGGATGCGCGCCGCCAGAAGCTTGCGCAGCGCGCTATCGCTGAGCGATTCCAGCGGTACTTCATCGCGGGTGTAGGCCTGCATCAGTACATCGGCGTGCTTGCCGAGCAGCGCCAGCCGTTCGCTGCCGGTTTTCAGCAGGCGGCTTTCCAGAGCGTGTTCTCCGTTCGAACTCACAGCAGGGCCTCCTGGGAACCGGAGCCCTCCTCGCTGCCCTCTTCGATGGGCAGGTTCTCTTCATCGCGAATAAAGCGCACCAGATCCACCAGGTAGTCGATCTTGCCGGTGACCACGAACACCTGCCGCTCTGAATGGGGCTGGAGCAGGTAGCCGTGCTCTTTCAGGCGCTTGAAGACCTGCTTTACCTGGGCATCGAGCTGGTCACTTTGCGAGCCGAAAAAGCTATCGGTAGCCAGGCGCTCCAGGCGTTCGCGCAGGCTTTGGTTGTCTTCGCACTTGGCGCTGAACTCGGCGGGTTTGAGCACATCGCCGGGGGCAGCCAGAGTATCGCGGCCCAGCGCCTCTTGAACCAGCTGCAGCCACTCTAGCAGCGGCAGCAGGCTATTGAGGGTATCGCCGAGCTGGCGGGAGAGCTGATCGCGGGCGTTGTCATTGAGCTGACGCCAGGCCAGAAAGTAGACACTGCCATCTTCATTGCTGGCCAGGCGGCGGTTAAGCGGCCGCAGGTAGGTGTCGATCTCTTCCCGGGTCTCTTCATTGGTGAGATGACGATAGCCGCTTTCATCGCTGATCGGGCAGACAAACTCCCCGGCCAGCAGGCGCTCTAGCAGTGGGCCATGTTCGATCATACTGTCACCTCCTGCTGGCGTTCCTGGAGCCGTTCGGCCAGGCGGCTTAGCCGTGGCTCGATGCGTTTTAACACCCGCTTATTGGGGTTGGCCTCATCGCGATCGATCAGGTAGCGGTTGGCGAACAGCAGCAATACATCGGACTCGGGGTTGGGGAAGGCGCCGACGATATGAATGCGGTTGCTGTCGCAGGCGTCGAACAGTTTTTCGACGTTGTGATACGCCAGGGTGCCGATCTCATCGATGGGCCAGTGGATGGCAATTTCCGCATCGCCACGCAGCAGGCGGGTAAAGGCGAGCAGGAACTTGCACAGAATCAAATACGCCATGCCGTGGCTGGAGGACTCCAGCAGTTGGCGGTCGTTCTTGATCACCAGGTCGGTGCCGCCTTCGTTCAGGTGCAGTTCCAGGCGCAGCAGGCTTTCGAAGCTGTACTGCTGGTCGCTGCGCAGCAAATCGACCACGTCCGCCAGTGCGTTGAGGTAGTCGTCGCTGGGTAGCGTCTGGCCGGATTCCCGCCACTCTTTGTAGCGCTGGGCGAACAGCTTTAGCGGCTCCCAGAAGCCCAGCTCATCGATGGTGGACTGGATGCGCACTTCGGCCTTGGTGATGCCTTCCAGGCGCAGATCGTCGGCGACCTCTTCGGAAAGCCGGCGGCTTTGGGCGCTGATGCGCCGGTTCAGATCGCGGAATACGGTGAAGAATTTATCCAGGTCGTCGCTCAGGTTGCGGCCTTCCTGAATCAGCTGCTGTTGTTGATCTTCGAGCAGTTTGAGCATATCGCGCAGTAGCGGCAGCTGTAGCCGGGGGTTGTCGCTTTGCAGCTTGCTGCGTTCGCTCTCCAGCGCTTCGGCGAAGCCGCTGCTGGCGTCTTTGATCAGTTGGCTTTCCACCTCCAGGCAGCCACGGCGCAGCTGCTCGATGAGCTGGTGGCGATTACCCAGCGCCTGGCGGGCGCGCTCGATGCGCTCGTCCACATCACCGACTGGCGCACTCGACGCCTGGCCGTCGGGCTCGATGGCCAAGCTTTCCAGCTGGGTGAGTAGCGGCTTCAATGCTTCCAGGCAGGCGTATTCGCTCTCCCGCTGGGTTTTCAGTGTGCTGACTGTGCTTTGGTGAGTTTTGCGTGCGGCCTGGAAGTCATTTTTCAGGTGCTCTTTATCCCGCTGCAGCTTTTGCTCCGCCTGCTCCAGCTCTGCCTCCTGGGCGACCAGCTGGGGCTTATGCTGGCCCCACTCGACGCGCATAAAGCGAGTGTACTCGGTGAGCTCATCCTGGCGGGCGGCGGTGACGCGGATGCGTTCATCCTGGCTTGCCAGCCGCTCCTTGGTATCTTTTAGCTTGGCGGGGTCGACGCCCTGCTCGGCCAGCTCCTGGCTAAAGGCCTCTTCCAGCTCCGCGCGCTGGCGCTGGTGTTCGCTGTTGGCGTCGCTCAACTGCTGTTTATACTGGCGCAGCTGGGCATCCAGGCTATCCACCTGGCTCTGGCCGTCGGCCTTGAGCTCCAGCAGCTGACTTTGATGGGTCTCGCTGAGGGCGGTGAGCGCCTGCTGCTTCTCTTCGCGCAGCTCCTTTTGCGCCTGCTCTTGGCTGGCTAACGCGGTTTGATGAGCCGCGCGACGCTCCTGCTGACGCTTGGTATGGCGCTCCTGCTGCTGGCGGCGGGCCTCTATCGCAAACTCGACTTCCTGCTCGGCGCGCTTGTGGGCCATGCGGCCCTGATCCTGGGCTTCATCAGCCTGCTGTACCCGCTCGTTATGCTGCTTGAGCGCTTTCTCGGCGGCCTGGCTCTCCGTTTGCACCCGCCGTTTGGCGCCATCCGCCTCTTCGATAGCGGCCAGCAGGCTGGCTTCGTCCTGGGCGTAATCTGGCAGGGCAATGGCGGAAAGATCCAGCGCCAGCCCGAACAGGTCATCGCTAGCGCCTTCGGCCAGCTGCGGGGCGAGGTCACGCCGCTCCAGCAGCTCCGGGGCAATCACTTTGCCTAGCTGCTGCTCCCAACCGGGGCGGTGGTAGCGCAGGAAGTGGCGCAGGCTGCCCTGCTCCGGGTCGCGCTGCTGATAGAGCGCGTAGCAGCGCTGCTCGGCGCGCTCCAACTGCTGGCGAAGCTGCACCAGCTGCTGTTCGGCACTGTCGCGCTCGCGTTTGCGGCTTTCAAACTCCCGGCGCAGGCCATCCAGGGTAGCGGCCGATGCGTTGCGCTCCTGCTGGGACTGATCCAGGCGGGCCTGGGCAAGCTCCGCCTCGGAAGCCTCTTCAGCGGTCTGGGTCGAGAGCGAAAGTTGCGCTTTTAGTTCGGCTAGCTGCTCGACACCGAGTTCCAGCTGCGCCTGATACTCGCCCTCCAGGCGTTGGCGCTCCTGCTGGTAGCGCTCGTTAAGCTGCTGTTCGGACTCCCACTGCTGCTCCCGGCGCAGGGCTTTCTCTTCGACCAGGGCGTCGATCAGCTCCTGGGATTCACGGGTCTGGCGGGCCAGCGCCTCTGAAAGCTCGCGCAGCCGCCCATCCAGGCGCGCCTGGCTCTCTTTTACCGCGTCCTGCATCACGTTTAGGTGGGTGCGCAGCTGGTCACGCTGTTCCCGCCACTGGGGCAGCGCGTTGATGTCGCGCTCCAGGGCGGGCATATCCGCCTCGGCGTATTGCTCGTACTGGGTTTGTAGATCATTCAGGCGGCGCTGGGCCTGCTGCAAATCGCTGACCACTTCGCTGTGGCGGTCGTTTAGCTTATCCCGCGCCTCACTGTAATCGCTCTCCCGCTGCTGGAACTCGCGGTGATGTCGGGCAAGCGCAGCATCCACATCGGCCATTTGCCGCTCTGCTTTCTGGCGGTCCTCTTCCAGCTGGGGCTTCAGTTGCCACAGCGTGGCATCTAGGTCGGCGAGTTCACGGTCGATACCGGCGAGCCGGGCAAGAGAGGCCTGCAGCGGTTCCAGGCGCATGGATTGGCGCATCTGGGCAATCCACTCCCGCGCCTTGGTGTTGCGAATCCGTGTCACCGGCAGCTCAACGCCATCCTCTTCGAAAATCGCCGCCAGCATGGTTTTGAGGGTGTCCATCTTGCCCTCTTTGGCATGCACCGCAGAAACCAGCTTTTCGATATGGCGGATGCGCCGCTCGGGTTTTACCAGACTGAACTGGGCCGCGATTTGGCGCAGTTTGAGGCCATCGCGGCTGTTGCCGTGCAGTTGGGTAAAGTCGTTTTGGATCACCGAGCGAAATTCAGAGGTCGCGCCCAGCTTGGGGGAGACCGGCGTGCCGCTACGCCGCAGGCCGCTGGCCCACTGGGTGTAGTCCAGCGCCGCTACGCCCGCCTCGCTCTCCACCAGATAATCTTCCGGCTGGTAGGGCGCGCCGACAAAGCGGTACTCCACCCCGCCCTCGGCTTTGCGGGTCAGCACCGCCTGGCAAATATTGCCCGCTTCGCGGCGGTATTCGTACACCAGATAGCTGTTGCGGTTGGGCAGGTAGAACGCGTCGAATTTCATGCGCGTTTTGGGCACGACCTTGTTAGGTAATTCGCCGTAAAACACCGGCACCAGCCGCTGCAGCGTGGTTTTACCGGAGGCGTTGGTGCCGCAAATATTGGTGTGGCCATCCACACTGAGTTCGACCACTCCGTTTAAGTGGCCGTGAATCATCACGATGCGTAGCAGGTGGGCCATGCCGAGTCCTTGATCGATAGAGATTCGAAAGCGACTATCTTGCCAGACACATTGATGGCTTGTCTTACTGATTACTTCTTAGCAAGCAGCCCCTCAAAGAAACTCACCAAATCCCGCGGTTGAAACGGCGACCTTGGCTTGGGGGTCGAGTTCGTAGATATCAAACCCCAGCGCCAGCACAATCGCATCCGGCTCAAACAGCCGAATGGCTTGGCAGGATTGCTCCAGGCGATCAAAAAACACTGACTCTTCTGAACCGTGGGGCATCGGCAGGTTGAGGTTATAGCCCAGCCCGGCCCCCTGCCCGCGCTCGTTTTCGAAGCCGGTTACCGCCGGGTAGAAGTTAGTGGTATCGCCGTGGATCGAGATATACAGCACATCGTCGCGCTGATAGAAAATTTCCTGAATGCCCTGGCCGTGGTGCATGTCGGGGTCGAGCACGACGATGCGCGGGTAGCGCGTTTTAAGATGCTGTGCGGCAATCGCAGCATTGTTGAGAAAGCAGAAGCCACCGGCGGAATCGATGCCCGCGTGGTGGCCCGGCGGGCGCGATAGCGAATAGGCGAATCGATCACCGGCTATCAGAGCCTCTGCCCCGGCGACCGCACTTTGCGCGGACCAATAAGCAGACTGCCAAGTGTACTGGCCCACCGGGGCGCTACCGTCGGCCAGATAACGCCCAGCTTCTGCCAAGATGCCGCGCAGGGCGTTGGGCGAACGCACGAAGATATTGGAGATCACCTCTTCACCCCAGTCCTCCCCAAGGGCATGCCAGCGCCGGTGGGCACTTTCGAGAAAGCGCAGATAGGGCAGTGAATGCACCGCTCTCAATGGGCCCACGCCATAATCGCCGGGTGCTTGAACATCGAAGTTCATCCGCTTGGCCGCTGCCAGCAGTTGTGTGGCGCGCTCCGGCACTTCCTGGGGCGTGCGCATCTTTCCGCGGGAGAAGTAGGTTTGCGGCTGATGAAGCAGTTGGTCAGCGTGGAAGAACGTCTTCATCGGCACTATTTTCATCAGAACTATCTCCGGTTTCGCCCACACCCTTCACCACGAATTTGCGGGCAACGCCTATGTGGTAGTCAATCGCCTCACGGCAGGCGGCCGGGCTACCACTATCCAGCGCGTCGAGCAGCTTAAAGTGGCTGGTGGCGATGGTGTCGGGGGCTTCATGGGTTTTGGTAATCAGGGTGATGCAGAGGCGCAGTTCATGGGTCAGGTCGTCAAACGCGCGCAACAGTCGCTCGTTGCCGGCGTAGTGCAGCATGAGGCGGTGAAACTGCAGGTCCTCTTCAATCCGACGGGTGCCATCGTTACCGGCTGCTGCCTCACAGAGCACCTCAACCTGCTGCTTAAGCGCGCGCTGGGCTTCCGGCGTATAGCGCTCCGTTAAGCGCTGAATTGCATGACGCTCAAGGCATAGCCGCAAATCAAACACATCTTCGAGTTCAACGGTATTCAACGCGCGGACAAAGAAGCCGCGGCGAGGTTTGGAGATCAATAAGCCACGGCTTTCCAGCAAGCGCGCGGCCTCACGAACCGGTGCGCGGCTAACGCCCAAGTCACGGGAAAGCTGTACTTCCGAAAGCCGTTCGCCGGGTAAAAAGTGTTGCTGAATAATCGCTTGGGTCAAATAGTCAGCCACCTGCTCGACAAGGTTCTGCTGCTGGATTAAGGGCCTGGGAGCCGCCGTTGATAAGGCCATAAAATTTACTCGTGGGGTGTGGCGCGTTTCCTTAAGTATGACGAAAAATAACCATTTGTCGACGAACGATTGCCGACTGTCGACAGTTTTGCCACATGCTGCTAAGTTCAAAGTGCAAGGTTCAAAAAGGCCCCCAACAACCCACACAACTGGGCCTAACACGCCACGCCTCGCTCGCCTAACGACTACGTAAACCCATTACGTGCTAATAACCGAGGAGCAGGAAACATGAAAAAACCTTTAGCTTTGGCTATTTCCGCTGCAGCACTTGCTTTCACCTCCGCCGCCCTGGCCGATGACCCCAAAGAGGGCGGTGTGGTTAACACCATTATCCAGCCGGAGCCGCCCGGCCTAGTGCTAGGCATGGTTCAGAACGCCCCTACACGCACCGTCTCGGGCAACATCTACGAAGGCCTGTTGCGCTACTCCACCGACCTTGAACCCATGCCGCAACTGGCGGAGTCGTGGGAGGTCAGTGACGATGGCCGCACCTACACCTTTCACCTGCGTGAAGGCGTTACCTGGCACGATGGCGAAGCCTTTACCGCCGAAGACGTGGTGTTCTCCGCCGATGTCTTCCACCGCGAGTTGAACCCAAGCGCCCGCGCCGTGCTACAGCACGTGGAAAGCATCGAAGCCACTGACGATCACACCGTTGTATTTACCCTGACGCAACCCTTCGGCCCTTTCCTGCTCTCGTTTGAAGCAGGCACCTTTACCATGGTGCCCGAACACCTTTACGCGGGTACCGATTTCCGCAACAACGAACACAATGATCACCCCATTGGCACTGGCCCGTTCAAGTTCGACAACTGGGAACGCGGCACCGTCATCGAGCTGGTCAAGAACGAAGAGTATTACGAAGAGGGCTTGCCCTACCTGGACGGCGTGAATTGGCACGTTATTCCTGACGGCGCTTCCCGTGCAGTGGCGTTCGAGAACGAGACCATTGATGTACTGCCCAGTGGCACCGTCGAGAACTTCGATATTCCCCGCTTGGCCGAAATGGATAACGTCTGCATGACCGAAGAGGGCCACGAGTACTTCAGCCCCTTTGCCATGCTGTGGATGAACAATCGCGAAGGCCCCACCGCGGATAAACGCTTCCGTCAGGCGGTGATGTACGCCATGGATCGCGAGTTCGCCAAAAATGTGCTGTGGAACGGCCTGGGCAATGTCCCGCTCTCCGCCTTTGGCTCCAATGCGCGCTTCCAGAACGATGATCTGGAACCCTACGACTACAACCCGGATCGCGCCCGCGAGCTGCTGGATGAAATGGGCTACGACGGTGAAGAGATCACCATTCTGCCGCTGCCCTACGGCGAAACATGGACCCGCTGGGCCGAAGCCGTGCAGCAGAACCTGCGCGAAGTAGGCATCAATGTCGAAACCCAAGCCACCGATGTGGGCGGCTGGAACCAGCGCCTGGGCGATTGGGATTACGATCTCGCCTTCACCTATCTTTACCAGTACGGCGACCCGGCACTGGGTATTTCACGCACCTACCTTTCCGACAACATTGCCAAGGGCTCGCCCTGGAATAACGTGGAAGGCTATGAAAACGAGCGTGTCGACGAACTCTTCAACGAGGCCGCCACGGCCTACCCTGACGAAGAGCGCGAAAAACTTTACCGCGAAGTACAGGAAATCCTGCACGAAGACGTGCCGGTTGGCTGGCTGATGGAGCTGGGCTTCCCAACCCTGTATCGCTGTGATGTTCAAAACCTGGTCACCTCCGGCGTGGGTGTTAACGACGGCTTTAAAGATGCTTGGCTAGACCGCTAAACCCAAGCCACCCAGGTAGCGCGAGCTACCTGGGTTTTTCAGCCATGTCTTGAAGGTATTAGCCAGGAAACGACTTATGGTTTACGCGCGCCTAATCCTAATGCGGCTTTTCAAAGCCGTCATTGTGCTGTTTTTAATCGTTATTTTTAACTTTCTGCTGATTCAGCTGGCCCCCGGTGACCCGGCTGCCATTCTGGCCGGTGAAGCGGGTGCCGCGGATCAGGAGTTTCTTAATCAGTTGCGCGAGCGCTTTGGGCTCGATCAGCCGATGTACGTTCAGCTGTGGCGCTATATATCAGGTATCGCCGTACTCGATTTTGGTTACTCCTACCGCTTGGGCGTTCCGGTGTTTGATCTGATTATGGATCGCTTGCCCGCCACCCTGCTGCTCACCGGCACCGCTTTCGTGCTCTCGCTGGTACTCGGTATCGTCGCAGGTTCAATGGCTGCAGCAAGGGTTAAAAAACCTTCCGGCTCCATCATTATGGCGTTGGCGCTGGTGTTCTACGCCACGCCGCTGTTCTGGGTCGCGCTGATGTCGGTGGTGGTGTTCTCGGTCTACCTGGGTTGGCTGCCCGCCTACGGGCTTTACACCGTGGGAGCGGGCCACACGGGGTTTGCGCTGGTGCTTGATGTTGCCCAGCACTTGGTGCTCCCGGCGACCACCTTAGCGCTATTTTTTATGGCGATTTACACCCGCATGACGCGCACATCAATGCTGGACGCCGCGCAGCAGGATTACGTCAAAACCGCCCGCGCCAAAGGCTTGAAGCCCAGCATTATTCAGCGCCGCCATGTGTTGCGAAACGCCCTGCTGCCGATCATCACGTTAGCAGGCCTCCAGGCGGGGCAGATGGTCGGCGGCGCGATCCTGACCGAAACCGTGTTTGCTTGGCCCGGTATTGGTCGGTTGATGTTCGAAGCGCTGCAGCAGCGTGACTACAACCTGCTGCTGGGCATCTTCTTCTTCTCAGCGGCCTTGGTCATCGTCTTCAATATCATCACCGATCTGGTCTACAGCCTGGCTGATCCACGCATCAAAAAGGGGGCCGCATGAGCTTTTTCGCACGCTTCGCGCAAAACCGTGGCGCCCTCGTCGGGCTGATCATCCTGCTGCTGATTATCGCCATGGCGATACTGGCGCCGCTGCTGTTTCCTGAATCGCCCTGGCGCATGGTGCAACGGCCCTTTTTGCCGCCGCTCTCGCAAGATGGCTTTCCGCTTGGCACCGACACCATGGGCCGCAACGTGGCCTCGGGCTTAATGCACGGCGCCTGGGTATCGCTGCTGATTGGCTTGGTTTCCACTTGCGTGGCGCTCTTGATCGGTGTGCCGCTGGGTGCCATTGCTGGCTACTATGGCGGCATCATCGATGATGTATTGATGCGCTTTACCGAGTTCTTCCAGACCATTCCCAACTTCGCGCTGGCGATTGTGCTGGTGGCCATTATGCAGCCCAGTATCACTTCGATTGTGCTGGCGATTGCGATTGTCAGCTGGCCACCGGTAGCGCGTTTAGTGCGCGCCGAGTTTATGTCGCTGCGCAACCGAGAATACGTGGAAGCGGCGCGTTTGGTTGGTCAGTCCAACAGCACGATCATTCTGCGTCAGATTCTGCCCAACACGCTGTCGCCGATTATCGTGCTGGCATCGCTCATGGTGGCCACCGCGATTTTGCTGGAGTCGGCGTTGTCTTTCCTCGGCTTGGGCGACCCTAACGTGATGTCCTGGGGCTACATGATCGGCGCTGCGCGCACGGTGATTCGTCAGGCGTGGTGGCTAAGCTTCTTCCCTGGCGTGGCGATTCTGCTCACCGTTTTGGCGTTAAACCTGGTGGGTGAAGGGTTAGACGACGCACTGAACCCCAAACTATCACGCGAGCGCTAAGGACTTTATATGCCTATTACAGAGAATCCATCGGCTGACACCGTCCTCAGCATTCGCGACCTTAATATTGCGCTCCCCAAAGGCGCGGATCGCGCTCTGGCGGTGGAGGATGTGAGCTACGAGGTAAAGCGCGGCGAAATCATGTGCGTAGTCGGCGAGTCCGGCTCCGGTAAATCGATGGCCGCCAACGCGGTAATGGGGCTACTGCCCAAGGGCGTGAACGCCACCCATGGCGAGATACTGTTCGAGGGGCAGGACCTGCTCGCCCTGACGGAAAAGCAGCACCGCGCCCTGCGCGGGCTAAAAATTGGCATGATCTTCCAGGAGCCAATGACCGCCCTTAACCCGCTGATGCGAGTCGGCGCGCAAATTGCCGAGGTGTTCGAAGCCCACGGCCAGCTCACCCCCAAAGAGCGTCAGGCTCGCGCCCTGGAACTGTTGATCGAAGTGGGCATTCCACAGCCGGAGAAGGCCATTCGCGCCTACCCGTTCGAGCTTTCCGGCGGCCAGCGCCAGCGGGTCATGATCGCCATGGCGCTGGCGCTGGAGCCCATTCTGCTGATTGCCGATGAGCCCACCACCGCGCTGGATGTCACCACGCAAGCGCAGATTCTGGAGCTTATTCGCGACCTTCAGCAGCGGCGCGGCATGTCGGTGATGTTTATCACCCACGACTTTGGCGTGGTGGCCGAAATTGCCAATCGCGTTTGCGTCATGCGCCACGGCAAGATCGTCGAGCTGGGTGACGCCAAGTCGGTGCTTGAGAATCCTCAAGACGCCTATACCCAAGCGCTGATTGCCGCGATTCCCAGCAATGCGGTGCCACCCCACCGTGAAACCAGCCAAGTCGCCCCGCTGCTGGAGATCAAGCAGCTCAATAAGGTCTTTCGCTCCCGGGGCGGGTTCCTTAAACCTTCTCGCGAAGTGCGCGCCCTTGAGGATGTATCGCTCACCTTGGCGCGGGGTGAAACCGTAGGCATCGTAGGCGAATCCGGCTCGGGGAAATCTACCCTCGGACGCTGCGTGGTGCGTTTGGAACACCCCGACAGCGGCGAGCTGCTGCTGGATGGGGTGAACCTTTCCCAGCTGAAAGGCGACGCACTGCGCCGAGAGCGCCACCGGGTGCAGATGATCTTCCAAGACCCTTACGCTTCGCTCAACCCACGCACCAAAGTGGGCATGGCGATTGCCCAGGGGCCGATTGCCAACGGCACGCCCAAAGCCGCGGCGCTTAAACAGGCAGGCGAGCTGCTCGATATGGTCGGTTTGGGCGCCAGCGCCGTGGAACGCTTTCCTCACGAGTTTTCCGGCGGCCAGCGTCAGCGTATCGGGATTGCCAGAGCGTTGGCGCTTAATCCTGAGTTGATCGTGGCGGATGAAGCCGTCTCGGCGCTGGATGTTTCGATTCAGGCCCAGGTGCTGGAACTTCTAGAAGAGTTAAAACAGCGCCTCTCGCTTTCGCTGCTATTTATCACGCACGACCTGCGCGTCGCCGCGCATATCTGTGACCGCATTGTGGTCATGCAGAATGGCCGCATCGTCGAGCAGGGCAGCGCCGAGCAGATCTTCCTCGCCCCAAAAGAGGCGTATACCCAGGATCTGCTAAAGGCGATTCCCGGTCGCGAAGCGCCGGTGGCGGCGACAGCATGATTTATCGAACGGACAAGATAGGCTAAGGAAAACACATGCAAATAACCCTGGAAGCGCTGCGCGCTATTGTAGGCCCGGCCCACGTATTGACCGGCGACGATGTGCATAGCCGCCGCGTGGACTGGATGACCGGCGCGCCCTGCCAGGCAGGCGCGATTGTTCGCCCGGCGGATACTGAACAAGTCGCCGCGGTGATGCGTGCCTGCCATGAGGTGCAACAGCCGGTAGTGACTCACGGCGGCCTCACCGGCCTGGTTCACGGTGCAGAAGCGAGCCCGAATGAGCTGGTGATTTCGCTGGAACGCATGACCGCCATCGAAGAGATCGATCAAGTAGGCGGCACCCTCACCGTGCAGGCCGGGGCACCGTTGCAACGGGTTCAGGAAGCCGCGAAAGAGGTCGGCCTGCAGTTCCCGCTGGATCTAGGTGCTCGGGGCAGTTGCACGATTGGCGGCAATATCGCCACCAACGCCGGTGGCGTTCGGGTAATTCGCTACGGCATGATGCGCCAGCAGGTACTTGGCCTGGAGGCCGTGATGGCGGATGGCCGGGTGGTCAGTTCCCTGAACCGCATGCTGAAAAACAACGCCGGTTTTGATTTAAAGCAGCTATTCATCGGCAGCGAAGGCACCCTGGGCATCGTGACCCGCGCGGTGCTACGCCTGCAGCCGCCGACGCCCAGCGAGCAAACGGCGCTGGTAGCCTGCCCTTCGTTTGAGGCGTTAACCGGGCTACTCAGCCATATGGGCAAAGCGCTCGGCGGCAGCCTGGGTGCGTTTGAAGTGATGTGGCAAAATCACTACCGGTTGCTCACTGAAACCCTGGACCGCCACACTCCGCCGATTGCCACCGAGCATCCGTTTTATGTAATTATCGAGTCGCTGGGCAGCGATGCCGAGCGCAATGCCACTCAGTTCAGCGAAGCATTAGAAAGTGCATTAGAGAACGAGCTGATTGTCGATGCGGTGATTGCGCAGTCGACTACCCAGCGCGATGGGCTTTGGGCGATTCGTGAAGATATCGAGGGGCTGGTCAAGGGCATGGCGCCGGTGCTTACCTTCGATGTCAGCCTGCCGATTGCCGATATGCAGCGCTACACCGATGCCTTGGAAGCGCAGCTAACCCAGCGCTGGCCCGAGGCGCGTTTGGTGGTCTTTGGCCACCTGGGCGATGGCAACCTGCATATCTCCGTTAGCGTGGGGAGCGCTGAAGTCGAGGTGCGCCGTGAAGTGGAAGCGATGGTCTATCAACCGCTGGCCGCACTGGGCGGCTCGGTCTCTGCCGAGCACGGCATTGGCCTGGAGAAACGCCCCTGGCTGAGCACCTGTCGCTCCAGCGCCGAGATCGCACTGATGCAGTCGCTCAAGCAGGCGCTCGATCCGCTTAATCTGTTAAATCCCGGTAAAGTACTTTAAATAAGAGTGCGTTAAATAAACGCGCTACGTTAATCGTTACTACTGATTTGAAAATCGTTTTTAGGAATCGTTATGCCTTCTCAAAGCACGCCCCCTTATCCCAACCACTTACTGAGTGAAGGCCCTGTTAATCCGTTTCCGGGCATTAAGGTGCTGGAGCGTCGACTTGGCCGAGAGATCCCCCATCGGCTGGGCTCAAACGAAGGTCTGGACATGCCTCACCTTGCCCTGCGCGACCACTTTGGCGATGCCCTGGCTGAACACGTTTACTGCTACGGAGATTCCGAAGCGCTAGGGGTGCGCCAACGCCTGAGCGCGCAGCAGGGGATTGCGCTGGAAACGATGCTGGTGGATGCCGGTGCCGATAGCTTAATCGCCCTGGCGCTGCGCACCACCTGCGAACCGGGCGACACCGTGGTGAGCACCGCCGGCACCTACCCCACCTTGGGCTATTTTGCCAAAGGCCAGGGCTGCCGTTTGATCGAGCCCAGCTATTTTGAGGCGCCCGGTGTGCTGGCCCCCGATCTGGAAGCACTTATCGCAGCGGCACATCAGGAGAACGCGCGGCTGGTGTATCTGGCCAACCCGGATAACCCCAGCGGCCATTTGCACAGCGACAGCGCCATCCTCAAGCTGCGCGAGGCGCTGCCTGACACCTGCTGGCTATTGTTAGACGAAGCCTATGGGGATTTCCGTGATGACGCGGGTAGCGATTTCGCTGCCAAAGCCATACCGGGAGTGATTCGCCTGCGCACGCTCTCCAAGGCTCACGGTCTAGCGGGCCTGCGCATTGGCTATGCCATCGCCGACCCTGAAGTGCTGGCAATGATGATGAAGGTGCGTATTCACTACGCGGTCTCGTCACTGACTCTGGCCGCTGCGGAAGTGGTGCTCGATCACCCTGACGAAGTGCAACAACACGTTTCCGACGTAAAAGCCCGTCGTGAGCAGCTGGCTGAGCACTTTCGCGCACTGGGTGCCGACGTGCTCCCCAGCGCCACCAACTTCATCGGCATTCGCCTGCCCAGCGCCGAACTCGCCGCCGAGGTACATCAGCAGCTGCTCGACGAAGGCGTATTAGTCACGCGCCTGACACACCCAGAACTTGCCAATGTGATACGTATTACGGCGGTACAAGCAGCGCTGGAACCGGGGAGATTGAACGCTCTCGAACAGGCGATTAAAGAACACGCCTGATTCAGTTGGTAAATTTGATCAGTAGGTGGGAGGGCAGGTTGGAGCGAGGGTCTTTCGCCCATGGATGGCGAAAGTAGCGCCCATGGACGGGTTCACAGCGCCCTCGCGGAAACCTGCCCTCGCACCGGGGCATGCTGATTGCCTGCCACAATAACCCTAAGGCGTTAACCAATGCCTGAAATCATTCAGTTCGCCGCGCACCGCCTGACGATATAAGCCCTGCAGTTGCGCCGTCACGCTGTCTTGGCTGATGGGTTCGTTGGCGGGTGGTGCGCCCGCGCGCCCGCCAATTCTGCGGCCATCCAGCTCGCGAAGCGGGAGTATTTCGGCGGCGGTGCCGGTTAAGAACGCCTCATCAGCGGTGTAGAGCTCATCACGGGTAATTCGCCGCTCGCGCACTTCAATATCCAGCACTTTTTGCGCTAGCTGAATCACGCTATCACGGGTGATGCCTTGCAGGCAGGAGGTCACTTCTGGGGTGTGCAGCACGCCATCGCGCAACAAAAAGACGTTCGCCGCCGAGGCCTCGGCTACATAGCCCTCCGGGTCGAGCATGATGGTTTCATCGAACCCGGCCTTGATCGCCGTATTCAGCGCCAGTATCGAGTTGACGTAGTGGCCATTGGTTTTCGCCCGACAGAGGCTGATATTGACGTGGTGGCGCGCCCAGGAAGAGGTTAGCGCGCGCAAACCGTGGGTGGCGGCCTGAGGCGAAATGTAGGGGCCTAAATCCCACGCGGCCACCATCACATGGGTCGTCAGCCCCTGGGCACGTAGTCCTAAACCTTCCGCACCAAAAAACACGGTAGGCTTCAGGTAGGCATTGCTCAGGCCGTTTTTGGTCAGGCACTCGCGCTGGGCATTGATCAGTTCCGCTTCACTAAACGGCAGCGGCATATCCAGCGAATGGGCGCTTTCTGCCAAGCGGCGGGTATGTTCAGCTGCACGAAATAGATGCGTGCCGCTAGGGCCAGCATAGGCGCGCACACCTTCAAAACAGCCCATGCCATAGTGCAAGGTGTGGGTGAAGACATGCACCCTGGCCTCGCGCCACTCCAGCCATTCACCGTCCTGCCAGATCCAGCCATCGCGGTCATAAAGCGGTGTCATTGTTTGCGTTGCTCCCACTGTTGGCACCAGTCGTCTATCAACGACTGCTGGTGCGGTTGCAGGGCCTGATAGCCCCAAGCGGCAATTTCATCGTTTTGCGGGTCGGGCACGGCAATCTGGGTATCTGACAAAGTCTGGATCACCGCGTGGCCACAGAGCGGTACATAGCCTTCTGAATAACCGCCTTCATGGACGAACACCAGCTTGCCCTCGCAGCAGCGCTCGGCCAGGGCTTTTAGCTGGGCGGTCATGGTGGCGAAGGCTTGGCTATTGAGCAACATCTTGCCTAAGGGATCTTTGGCGCAGGCGTCGTAACCGCAGGCCACCACGATCATGTCAGGTTTGAACGCCTCAAGCGCGGGCAACACCAGTTTTTCCATAGCATAGGCGTAGGCACCCAGGCCGCAGCCCGGCGGCAGCGGCAGGTTGAGATTGGCTGCCAGGCCTGCGCCTTCGCCCTGCTCGTCAAAACTGCCGGTTTCCAGCGGATAGTTGGCCGCTTGATGCATAGAAACGGTCAACACATCAGGCTCATTATAAAACGCTGCCTGCTGACCGTTACCGTGGTGAACATCCCAATCGAGTATCGCCACGCGGTTAACCTGCCCCAAGGCCCGGGCGCGCATCACCGCCACGGGGATATTGCCCAGCAGGCAGAACCCGCGGCCTTGATCGGCTTCGGCATGATGTCCCGGCGGGCGGCATAGGGCATAGGCGTTACTCACCTCACCCACTGCCACGGCTTCAACGGCGGCGATGGCTAAACCTGCGGACTGCGTGGCCGCTGCCCAACTGCCGGGCATATAAGGGGCGCAGTCGCCGCCGTTGCCGCCGCGTGCCTTATCCCCCGCCTGCAGTTCATCCAGGTAACGCGGAGTGTGAAAACGCAGCAGGTCAATAAGCGCAGCAGCGGGTGGTTTCACCACGTGCAGCTCATCAATCAGCCCGCTGACTTCGAGAATATTTTTCAGGCGTCGTTTACTTTCCGGGCTTTCCGAAGCGGCCTGGGGCTGCAGGAATTCGCCTGGTGCGGAGAACACCCCAATCGCGCCCTGGTCGTGCCAAAAGCAGCGTTCGTGCCAATAGAAACCGGTTCTGCTCATGCCGTAAAACCCTGCATAAAGGCGGTCAGGTTGGCGCTTAGATGTTCGGTTGGGTAACCGCCTTCCTGAACAATCACCATGGGTAGCGACAGCGCCGCTAAACGTTTGCCTACCTCGACAAATGCCTCGGTTTCCACCGTAAGCCCTGCTAGCGGGTCATCTTTATGAGCATCTAAACCGAGCGCTACCACCACGGCACCCGGCTCATAACGTTGCAGGTGATCAATCAGGATCGCCAGGGCATCGAGATAAACGTCGCCATCACTGCCCACCGGCAGGGGCAGATTCACATTGGTTCCAACACCTTCATCGCTGCCCTCTTCCTCTGCACCGCCCCAGAAAAATGGGTAAAAGTCGCTAGGGTCAGCGTGCAATGAGCCGGTCCACACATCGCTTCGATAATAAAAAATATCCTGGGTGCCGTTGCCGTGATGCAAATCCACATCGATGATCGCGACTTTGCCGTAGCGTTCACGCAGCACGGTCGCCGCCAGCGCGGAATTATTCAGCAGGCAAAAGCCCCCAGCGCGCTCCGGCCCGGCATGGTGGCCCGGCGGACGACACAATGCATAGGCCGTTGAGGCGCCATTCAGCACCTCTTCTGCTGCCGCTTCAGCGCTAGCCGCCGAGGCCAGCGCGCCTTGAAAGCTCGTAGCACTTAGCGGGCAGGCCATATCATGCAGATGCCAGCCCGCTTGCCCAATCGGGTGGCGCGGGTAGTGGTGGCCACCCCCGCAGGGGTGAATGTTTGGCGCAACCACTTCCGACGCGTTGGGCAGCGCCTGCCAGCGAGCGTAAATGGTGTCCAAAAACGTGAGGTAGCGCGGCGTATGGATCTGTTCCAGGCGCTTGCGCAGCTTAGGCGAATCGGCCTCGGCAGGTGTGGTCAGGGTCAGCCCTGCCGTTGCTAGCCCCTGGGTAAGCAGCTCCGCGCGCACCGGGCCTTCCGGCGAGGGCACGGGCTGACCGCGCAGCAGGAAGGTCGGTGGCGCGTGGTACGCTTGGTCGGGGTGGTAAAAGCATTTCATGGGACGCATTCCTTAGCGAAGCTATGATGCAGTAGATTCAGGCAATGACTCCCACACTTCAATGGCAGCAGCCAGATCTTCCAGCGAAGCGCCTACCGATTTGAATAGCGTGATGGCCTCCGGCCCTGAGCGCCCCGATTTAGTCCTTGCGAGCACCTCAGCAAGCTCCGCTTGAATCTGGTCGAACTGGAATTCGCTCTCTTCAATGGCTTGCAGAATATCGCCCGCTTCGCCTTTGGCACCGGCGTAGGTGTCTACAAATACCTCTGAGCGACGCAAACACAGCGCATCGGTTTCACGCATCTGTGGCCGAAACGCACCGATCAAATCCAAGTGGGTGCCAGGCGTCAGCCACTCGCCCTTGACCAGCGGCTGGGTAGAGAGCGTCACGCAACTGACGATATCCGCTTCTGCCACAGCATCCGCCAGATCTTCCACCACGTGGGTCTCAAAGCGTTCGGCGTATTCATCGGCGATGGCGGCCGCTTTACTGGGATTACGGCCCCAGATCAGCACACGTTTGATGGGCCGCACGCTGGCGTGAGCCTCGATCACCATGGGCGCCAACTTGCCCGTACCCACCACTAGCAGCGTTTCTGCGTTCTCATTCGCCAACGCTTGGGAGGCCAGCGCCGAAGCAGCCGCCGTACGGCGCCGGGTTAACTCGCTGCCATCGATACAGGCCAACGGCTGGCCGTGTTTGCCCTCGCTGAGCAAATAAAGCCCAGAGATGGCTGGGATACCGTGGTCGGCGTTTTGCGGGAACACGTTGACCATTTTCACGCCGATATAGCCCGCCGCTTCCCAGGCGGGCATTAGCAGCATGGTGGCTTCGCCATCGGGCCGGTGCATCGCATGGTGATGGCGTGGAGGAGACTCCACGCCGTTCACGAACGTTGTGTGTAGCCGCTTGATCAAGCCATTCCACGACAGGTGGCGAGTGACCTCTTCGGCAGTAACAACCCGCATATCAGGCCTCCGGCAGCGCGGCGATCACCATGATCTCAACTTTCCACTCAGACTTGGCGAGCTGGGCTTCAAGCGCTGCGCGCACCGGCGGGCGACCGGGCACAACCCAGGCGTCCCAAGCCGCGTTCATTTGGTCAAACTCCGCCATGCTAGTGACCCAGATTTGCGCTGAAATCAGATGCTCTTTCGAGGTACCCGCTTGGGCTAGCAGTTGGTCGATACGCGCCAGTACCTGCTCAGTTTGGCCGCGCATATCCGCCGTGGCATCAGGTGGAACCTGGCCTGCGAGATAAACGGTGCCGTTGTGAATCGCCACTTGGCTCATACGTGCGTTGCTGTCTTGATAGGTAACGCCCATGGTGTTTTTCCTTGAAAGAGGTTGTGTTGATTTAAAAGGGATTATCAGAGACTAGTGCGCTCGCCGACAAATTACTTGCCCGACACTGCGGTAGATTTGCCCGCAAGTCATGCAGGCAAGAAAATTTTATCACTAGCGGTCCGATGAGGGTCTAGCGATCTGAAGAAGGAGAGAGGTCGAAATAACGCCGATAGGCGCGGGAAAAACTGCCTTGATCGCGAAAGCCGACCAGCATGGCGATATGCCCCAGGCTGAGTGTGCTGTGGCGAACCAAGGTGCGGGCATGCTCTAAGCGCCTGCGCTGCACATAGGCTAGCGGCGTTACGCCGGTCAGCTCGCGAAAGCAGCTGTGAAAGTGCCCGGGGCTCAAAGCACACAAAGCAGCTAACTGCTCCACACGGATCTCATCGGCAAGATGCTGATCCAACCAGGCATCCAAACGAGCAAGATCCAGGCGCTCGCTAATACAGTGTTGGCCCAACTGCCCGACCGCCGTGGGAGAGGCATCATGCAGATACATGGTCAGCGCCCGTAACAACAGAATCGCGATTTCATTCTGCAGCGCGGGACACTGCTCAAGCTGATTCGCCAGGGCGTGGGTAAGCTGGTTTAACGCAGGGGGTACGCTGAAAAAGCGCGGCTTATCAAAGAGACGCTCGATCTCACTGCCCTTTTCAAGCGACGCCAAATGCGCAACGGGAATATCCAACACCAAGGTGCGGTTACTGCCATCCCCTTGGTACTCGTGATGGCGCGACGAAGGAATCAAACACCCGCGGCGAGCGGTAACCCGCTCCCCCTGGCCTTCCATCGAAAGCTCCGTAACGCCACAAGTGGCCAGAATAAGCTGATGAAAATCGTGGGTATGGGCCACCTGCTCCTGGGCTAAGTTGCGGCTATGCAGCTCAAAAAGGGCCATGGTGGATACCGTCTGTACATCGAATGCTATTTCAGCACTATAAAACGGCTAAGCAATAAAAAGCGAGGAAGCGGTCAACTGTGCGTTAACGCTCTGCCGGAAAGGTGCACGGGTATTTACTAAGCGCGCTGGCTGTCATGCGCCAGTCATGGACTCAGGATAGCTTGTTCGTAAGCTGCTATAAGAGTCTAAACAACATGTCACAGCACCGACGCCATCCTCTTAGTCACCCTCTCAGCGAATCAGAAATCGCGTCCCTCTCTCAGCTAGCCAATGGCAACGCCATCACCCAGCAGCGCGAAGCAGAGCGTGAGTCGCGGCTGGCATCAGCATTAACGCTGTTTCACTCGACGACACCCGCAACCGCGATGCCACTGGGCGGTATGAAAGTACTTATGATTTCGGATGTCTACTTTCCTCGCGTTAATGGTGTTTCTACTTCCATAGCCAGCTTTCGTGGCGCCCTTGAACGCTTGGGCCACTCGGTCACGCTGATCTGCCCCGACTACCCCGTAGGCCAAGTGGATGAGCCAGGCGTGCTGCGTATCCCGTCACGCGGCGTGCCCGGCGACCCTGAAGACCGCATGATGCGCTACAGGGACCTACTTGCCCTGGCACCATCACTGGCAGGTGAGACCTTTGATCTTATTCATGTGCACACACCCTTTACCGCCCACTATGCTGGCGTGGCGCTGGGGCGTCGGCTTGGACTACCGGTGGTGGCGACCTATCACACGCTTTTTGAGGAGTACATTCATCACTATATCCGCTGGCTTCCGCGGCGCTGGCTGCGCTTTGCTGCACGAAGGCTCTCGGTGCACCAGTGCCAGCAGCTCGACGCCTTGGTCGCTCCTTCACGGGCAATGCAGCACGCACTCGCCCACTACGGCGTAACGACACCCATCATGGTCATTGCCACTGGTTTAGCGCTGGAGGCGTTTTGCCACCCCCAAGGAGCCCAGGATGCTAGCGACTTTCGTGCTCACTACGACCTGCCTACAGATGCACGGCTGCTGCTCTATGTCGGCCGCGCCGCCTTTGAGAAGAACATCGATTTTCTGATTGATATGCTGCCCCAGGTGTTAGTCGAATACCCCACTACCCGTTTAATTATTACCGGCGAAGGCCCGGCCCACGAAACACTCGTCAAACGCGCCCAAGAAATAGGCGTGGCAGACGCCGTACTGTTCCTCGGCTATCTCGACCGCAACGGCCCACTGCAAGCCGCCTACCGCGCCGCCGATGTATTCGTATTTGCATCACGCACGGAAACCCAGGGGCTAGTCCTGCTAGAAGCGATGGCACTCGGCACGCCGGTAGTTTCCACCGCGATGATGGGTACGCTGGATGTATTAAAAGAGGGAGAAGGCTGCCTGATCGCCGAGGATACCCATGACGACTTCGCCGCCAAGGTCAACCGCCTGCTAGGCAATGAACCCCTGCGCCAACAGCTCGCCGAACGCGCCCAAACCTACGCCGCTAGCTGGCACGAAGATGCCAAGAGTGTGGAGTTAGTGGAGCTCTATCAACAGTTGGCGGTAGATCGTTGTGAGAGAATAGGGAGATAAGTGACAATGTTCGGTTGACACTTTGTGGACACATCCAGGGATTTAGAAAGGGAAAAACACAAATCGCAGGCACAAAAAAGGCGCCTAAGCGCCTGATTTTTAATGTTTGGTGCCGGTAGCCAGACTCGAACTGGCACACCCGTAAAGGCGGCGGATTTTGAATCCGCTGCGTCTACCAATTCCGCCATACCGGCAATGCGTGCGTAGTATACGTAAATTTCTAGGTGGGTCAATCACATTGACTGACTTTATGCAGCCAAAGCGCTATCCTATGCCGCCTGTTTGATCAACGCTAAGAGTTATACACCATGCAGCGCGCGGATTTTCATTACGAGCTACCCGACGAATTAATTGCTCGCTACCCTTCTGAACAGCGTAGCGACTGCCGTTTGCTGTGTGTGGATGGCCAGAGCGGCGCGCTTGAGCACCGCCGCTTTCCTGATTTGCTTGAGCTTTTAGAGCCTGGCGACCTACTGGTGTTCAACGACACCCGCGTGATCCCGGCGCGCCTGCACGGCCATAAGGCCAGTGGCGGCAAGGTGGAGATGCTGCTGGAACGCCCGCTGGATGCTTACCGTGGCCTGGCACATATACGCTCGAGTAAATCGCCTAAGCCCGGCACGGAGCTGATTTTCGAGGGTGATATTCACGCCATTGTAGAAGGCCGCCGTGACGCGCTGTTCGAGCTGCGCTTTTTAGGCGATACACCGATGATCGCGCTGCTCGAAAAACACGGCCATATGCCGCTGCCGCCGTATATCACCCGGGAAGACGAACTTAGCGACCGTGAGCGCTACCAGACGGTTTACGCCCGGCGTGACGGCGCCGTGGCGGCGCCGACCGCTGGGCTGCATTTTGATCAACCGCTGCTGGATGCGCTGGCTGATAAAGGCATTAACCGTGCATTTGTCACCCTGCACGTAGGCGCGGGCACCTTTCAGCCGGTGCGCGTCGACAACATCCTTGAACACCATATGCACAGCGAGTGGATTGAGGTCACGGAAGCCACCTGCCAGCAAGTGCGCGAGACCCTGGCGGCGGGTAAGCGGGTGGTCGCGGTGGGCACCACCAGCGTGCGCTGCCTGGAAAGCGCCTGCATGAAAAGTAGCGACGGGCAGATCACGCCTTATAGTGGCGATACCGATATTTTTATCTATCCCGGTTACCAGTGGCGCTGCGTGGATGCTTTAATTACCAACTTCCATCTGCCTGAATCGACCCTGTTGATGCTGGTGTCCTCCTTTGTGGGCTACGACACCACCATGCACGCCTACCAACGGGCAGTGGCCGAGCGCTATACGTTTTTTAGCTATGGCGACGCCATGCTGCTGACCCGCTAGTTACTGACTGCTGATTGTTGCCCCGCTTGCCCTGCTCCAGTCGCGCCAAACGAACGAGATTAACGAGTTACCTTTATGCGAAACGAATGCTTTATGCGCTTTGAGCGCTTGGCCGACGATGGCCGCGCCCGCCGTGGCCGCCTCCACTTTCCCCGTGGCACGGTCGAAACCCCAGCCTTTATGCCAGTGGGCACGTACGGCACGGTAAAAGGCATGACGCCGGACTCTGTCAAAGAGATCGGCGCCGAAATCATCCTGGGCAACACCTTTCACCTCTGGCTGCGCCCCGGCACCGAGGTAATTGAAGCCCACGGCGACCTGCACGACTTCGCCCAGTGGGATAAACCGATTCTGACCGACTCCGGCGGCTTCCAGGTATTTTCTCTGGGAGAGACGCGCAAGATCACCGAGCAGGGCGTGCACTTCCGCTCGCCGGTGGATGGCAGCAAAGTCTTTATGGGCCCGGAAGAGTCCATGGCGGTTCAACGTTCGCTGGGCTCCGATGTGGTCATGATCTTTGATGAGTGCACGCCCTACCCGGCCACCTTTGAGGAAGCCGAGAAATCCATGGAGCTGTCGCTGCGCTGGGCCAAACGCTCGCGGGATGCCCACGGCGACTCCCCTTCCGCGCTGTTCGGTATTATTCAGGGCGGCATGCACCCTGAGCTGCGCGAACGCTCGCTCAAAGGGCTGCTGGAGATCGGCTTTGATGGTTTGGCGATTGGCGGGCTTTCTGTCGGCGAACCGAAAGAAGAGATGATCAAGGTGCTCGACTACCTGCCCACCTGGATGCCGGATGAGATGCCGCGCTACTTAATGGGCGTCGGAAAACCCGAAGACCTGGTGGAAGGCGTTCGTCGCGGCGTGGATATGTTCGATTGCGTAATGCCCACCCGCAACGCGCGTAACGGCCACCTGTTCACCTCGGAAGGCACGGTCAAAATTCGTAACGCCAAGCACCGTTTTGACACCCGTCCACTCGATGAAGAGTGCGATTGTCATACCTGTAAGCGTTTCTCGCGGGGTTACCTGCACCACTTAGACCGCTGCAATGAAATGCTCGGCTCAATGCTCAACACCATCCACAACTTACGTTACTACCAGCGTGTGATGGCTGATTTGCGCGCGGCAATTGAAGCGGGTACATTGACGACCTTTGTGGAAGGCTTCTATGCACGGCGCGGCCTGCCGGTGCCTCCCCTTGCTACCTAAAACCTAGCGAATTAATCGCCACGCGCCATGGCGGGTGGTTTAAACTGTTTGGTCATATTTAAAAACCAAGCTTTTAAAAACTAAGCCTTTCAAAACCAGGCATCTAAAAACCTAAGCTTTTTCTAACTCAGGAGCTCTCTACAATGCTGGATTTCTTCATCTCACCAGCCCATGCCCAAGAAGCCGCCGCTGGCGGTGGTATTGCGCAAATTGTCATGCTGGTCGGCTTCGTGCTGATTTTCTACTTCCTGTTGTGGCGCCCGCAAGCCAAGCGTGCTAAGCAGCACAAGCAACTGGTCAGCAACCTGGACAAAGGCGATGAGATCGTCATTGGCGGCGGTTTGGTGGGTCGTATCACTAAAGTGAGCGACGAATTCCTGACCATCGAGATCTCTGAAGGCACCGAAGTTAACGTGCAGAAGAACGCCGTTGCCGCCGTACTGCCTAAAGGCACCATCAAGTCCATCTAAACCTTGTAGTACCCCTGCCGAGCCAGTGCCAGCCACCCCGGCAGGGGTGACATGGTATAAATGATGGTGAACTTTGCTGTGCACGGCGAGTCCGTGCACAGCATTCCGTTTGTAATTGAAGGCAGGGCTTGCATGCTCAACCGTTACCCCCTGTGGAAGTATCTACTGATACTGGTCGTCCTGGTGGTTGGCCTTATCTATTCGCTTCCCAATCTATTCCCCGAAGATCCCGCCATCCAAATTAGCAGCGCCCAAGGCGATTCGCTGAATGAGCAACAGATAGACCGTGTTGAAACCGCGCTCAGCGAAAACGGTATTGCGATCAAAGCACTCGAAGAAGAGGACGGTCAGTGGCTCATTCGTTTGCGCCAAGACGATGATCAACTTCCGGCACGCGACATTGCCGCCGACCTATTGGGCGATGAGGCAACGGTAGCGCTAAACCTTGCTGAAGCAACGCCGGAGTGGCTACAGGCCTTTTCTGCTTCCCCCATGACGCTAGGCCTTGATTTGCGCGGTGGCGTACACTTCCTGCTGGAAGTGGATATGGATGCCGCTCTGACTCAGCGCCTGGAAGTCAACGCCAGCGCCATGCGTGAACTACTACGCGAAGAGCGGATTCGCTATCGTAATACCGATATCGAAGAGCGCTCGCTGTCGATCGACTTTGCTAGCGCCGAAGACCGCGACACGGCGCGCAGCCTGATCAGCCGTGACTTTCCTGAGTTTGAATACAGCAGTGAAGGCGATGGCCGCGCTTCAACGCTGGTAATGACGCTTAGCGATCAATCGGTCAACGAAATTCAGGATTACGCGATCAACCAGAACTTGACCACCCTGCGCAACCGGGTCAACGAACTAGGCGTCGCGGAGCCTATGGTGCAGCGCCAAGGCCCCAACCAGATCGTAGTGGAACTGCCCGGTATTCAAGACACCGTGGCCGCCAAGCGGATCGTGGGTGCCACCGCCAACCTGGAATTCCGCCTGGAAGCCCGCCCCGACACGCCGGAAAACGAAACGGAAACCCTGACGTTTCGTAACGAGCCTGCGCGCACTGCTGAGTTAATGCGCGATGTGATCATTACCGGTGACAGTGTTTCCAGCGCCAGCAACAGCTTCGATGAAAACGGTCGCCCGCAGGTCAATATTGATCTGGACGGCACCGGCGGCACGCTGATGAACCGCGCCACGCGCACCAACATTGGCCGCAATATGGCGGTGCTGTTCATCGAGCATAAGAGTGAAGACACCGTGGTGACCGACCCGGAAACGGGTGAAGAAACCATTGAGCGCGAGCCCTATGTTGAGCGCGGCCTGATTAGCTTGGCAACGATTCAAAGCGCTTTGGGTAACAGCTTCCGGATCACCGGCCTGGACTCGCCGACAGAAGCCGCTGAACTGGCGCTGCTGCTGCGTTCAGGCTCACTCGCTGCCCCCATCTACTTCGTGCAAGAGCGCACGATTGGGCCAAGCTTGGGCGCTGAAAACATTGAGCGCGGTTTGCTCTCGGTCCAGATCGGTCTGCTGCTGGTCGTGCTGTTCATGCTGGTGCGTTACAAGGTGTTTGGGGTGTTTGCCAACATCGCCCTGGCGCTGAACTTAACGCTGCTGGTCGCGGTAATGTCGATGCTGGGCGCCACGCTGACGCTGCCGGGTATTGCCGGTATCGTGTTGACGCTGGGCATGGCGGTCGATGCCAACGTGCTGATCTTTGAGCGAATACGCGAAGAGCTGCGCAATGGCATGTCGGTGCAACAGGCGATTCAAGCCGGTTATGAGCGCGCCTTTACCTCCATCGTCGACGCCAATATCACCACGCTGCTGGTGGCCGTTATCCTGTTCTCGATTGGCTCCGGCCCAGTGAAAGGGTTTGCCGTCACGCTCTCTATCGGTATTTTGACGTCGCTGTTCACCGCTCTGATGGTGACTCGCGCCATGGTCAATCTGGCCTATGGCAGCAAACCCGTCAAAAAGCTGTGGATCTAATCCGCGTGCTTAGCCCAGAACTTAAGAGGTGGTAATGAAACCCCTATCACACCTGCGAATCGACTTTATGGGACGGCGCAAAATCGCGTATATCGTCTCCGCACTGCTTTTGATCGTGTCGATTGGCGCCATCCTGATCCAGCAGCTCAACCTGGGGCTGGATTTTACTGGCGGCACGCTGATTGAGGTGCGCTATGGCGCGGCGCCCTCACTCGATGCTATTCGCGTGCTTCTCGAAGAGAGCGGCTTCCAAGATGTTTCGGTGCAAACCTTCGGCGCATCCACCGAGGTACTGATTCGCCTCCAGCAGGCGTTTGATGCCGATGTGGGTGGCGAAGTCGTTAACCTACTACGTGCCGATGGCGACACGGTCAACCTGGTACGCTCTGAGTTTGTGGGCTCCCAGGTAGGTGACCAGCTTCGCGACCAGAGCGGCCTTGGCCTGCTGGTCGCCCTCGGCGTGGTCATGGTTTATGTAGCGTTCCGCTTTCAGTACAAGTTTGCGATTGGCGCACTGCTGGCGTTGCTGCATGACGTCGTGATCGTGGTCGGCGTTTTCGCGCTATTTCAGCTCGATTTCGACCTCACGGTACTGGCGGCCATCCTGGCGGTGATCGGCTACTCCTTGAACGATACCATCGTGGTTTACGATCGCGTTCGCGAAGCCATCCGCACCTCGCGTATCGACGACATGCCACAGATCTTCAACGAAGCGATCAACGCTACGCTCTCGCGTACATTGGCAACCTCGGGCACGACCGTACTAGTGCTGCTCGCGCTACTGCTGTTGGGCGGCGATATGATTGAAAACTTTGCCATTGCGCTGCTGGTCGGCATCGTGGTGGGTACGTTCTCTTCTATCTATATTGCCGCGGCGCTGCTGCTACCGCTGAAGCTGTCGCGGGAAGATTTGATTCCCACCAAGAAAGAGCTTGATGAAGAAGAGGAGGAGTTGCCTTAACGGCTCCTCCATTTAGATGGCTTCTTTAGCCGACAAAAAAGCCCCTGCTGGTAACCCAGCAGGGGCTTTTTTCATCTTTACAGCTTTTATCTTTAAAAGCTCAGCATTGCTGCTTAAAAGTGCGGCGTTAGCTGCTTGATCAGTGCCTTGTAAAGACGCGGTCCGGCGGCCATTAGCTGTCCTTCCACTTTCACCGTGGGCTGGCCGTCTGGCGTTCCCATCAAGGCGCCCGACTCTTTCAGGAACAGCGTGCCTACCAGCATGTCCTGCTCTTCCAAGCCGAGCACAAAAGCGCTGTCTACTCGCCCAGTGGCCAACTCACACAAATCCAGCAGTCCACAGCCTGTTGCCAGCAGGTTTTCTACCTGTGGGGCAAGCTGCTGTGAAACGGTTAGATAGGCAGGCAAATTGCGGGGGCGCAGCCAAACTTCCGGCAGGCTCATGGCCATGCGCGTACCGCTAATGGCGGTAGGTTTGCTCACACGCATGCGCTTGTCATTGTGCTGGGCACCGCGACCGCGGCTGGCGATATATTCGTCGTCGGCGAACGGGCAGATAATCACTGCGTGCTCGGGACGACCTTTGATAAGACACACCACTGAGAGTGCAAAGCCCTTACCAGCAACGGCTAAATTGGAGTAACCGTGCATCGGTTCAATTTTCCAGACGGTATCCGCGCCTTCGCCTTCACCCGCGCGGTGCGGCGTAAAGCGACCGGTAACACCGTGCTGGGGATAACCGCGTTCCAACTGCTGAACAATCGTCGCTTCGGCCTTGCGCGCTGTCTCATCGAGCAGGCGGTCAAGGTTAAATTCATCGTGAGCGTTTTCAATACGTTCGCGTACGCGCAGGAAGTGTTCAACAGCGCCACGCGCAGCGCGCAGCGTAAATTGGACCATCGGATTCATGGTTGGGCCTTGTGACAGTGATGTTAAAGAACGTGATGCTAATAATAGAGCATAAGTAGGCGCAGGTGCCGCCTTTGGCGCGCAATTCTAGCAGACCACTCTCGGGCATGCCATCGACTCATGCTAGACTGCGCGTTTTACGCGATAATCATCACCCTCTTTATTCACCGCCCTCTTTATTCACCGAGCCTTATTCATGCTTGAGCGCATCCGCATTATTTTAATCGGCACTAGCCATCCAGGTAACATCGGCGGCGTGGCACGCGCCATGCACAATATGGGCTTGGCAGATTTAGCCCTTGTTGCCCCCCGCTGCGAAGTCATTACCCAGGACAGTATTTCCCGCGCGTCCGGCGCTGACCACCTCCTTCATCAAGCCAGTGTGCACGGTACTCTTGAAGACGCAGTGGCTGATTGCACCCTGGCCGTGGGTGCCAGTGCGCGCTCACGCACTCTGCCCTGGCCAATGCTCTCGCCCAGGGAATTAGCCGACCGGCTGCCCGCCGAGTGCCAAGCGGCTGAGTCACGCGTGGCGCTAGTGTTTGGCCGCGAGGACAGCGGCCTGACCAATGCTGAGCTACAGCGCTGCCATGCCCACGTGCATATTCCGACTAATGCCGATTTCAGCTCGCTCAATTTGGCCGCAGCAGTGCAGGTGCTAGCCTATGAGTGTCGGATGGCTTGGCTAAGCCAGGCAGATGCGCCTTCAGCGACGCCGAGCGATGACGCTGAACTGGCTACCCACGCGGAGCTTGAGCGTTACTTCGAGCACCTGGAGCGCACGCTGATCGGCATTGATTTTCACGACCCTGACCAGCCGCGGCAACTGATGGCGAGACTGCGCCGACTCTATCTGCGCGCCCGCCCGGAGCGTATGGAAATGAATATATTGCGTGGCATACTGTCGGCCACCGAGAAGGCCGCCAACACCAAGCAAACCAAGTCATAATTTATTAGGCTTGAAGATGCTGACTTGAAGACGTTACCTAACGCCCCCACGTTGAAGGTCTGTTTAGTTATCTTCATGCGATGCACTTTCAGTTGAGTGACTGCACCTCTACCGCCCAAGGATCACCTCATGTTTCAACGTCTACGTGAAGACATCAACAGCGTATTTGACCGCGACCCAGCCGCACGTAACTTTCTTGAGGTGCTGACCAACTACCCCGGCCTGCACGCTCTACTGCTGCATCGCTGCGGCCACTGGCTGTGGAAAAAAAACCTCAAATGGCTAGCGCGGACGCTATCGACGTTTTCACGCTGGCTAACCGGTATCGAGATCCACCCGGGCGCCACCATCGGACGGCGCTTTTTCATCGACCACGGCATGGGCGTGGTGATTGGTGAAACGGCTCAGGTCGGCGATAACGTCACGCTGTACCAGGGAGTTACGCTGGGCGGCACCAGCTGGAACAAAGGCAAGCGCCACCCAACGTTGGGCGATGGGGTGATTGTCGGCGCGGGCGCCAAGATACTAGGCCCCTTTACCGTGGGTGCGGGAGCCAAAATTGGCTCTAACGCGGTGGTCACGAAAGAAGTACCGCCGGGCGCCACAGTGGTCGGTATTCCCGGCAAAATCGTCAAGCGCACCGACCCTGATGTGGAAGAGGCGCTGGATGTCGACCCCGCCCGTCGCGAGGCTATCTGCCAGAAATTTGGCTTTGATGCTTATGGTGTCAGCCAGGATATGCCCGACCCCGTAGCCCGCTCGATGCAGGCCATGCTCGACCATATGCACGCCGTGGATGAACGAATTGAGCGCATGTGTTCGACCCTGCGCAAGCTTGATGACAACTACCGTGACGGCCAGCTACCGGCGCTACGCGAAGAAGATTTTGCCGGCATTCTGGATGAGCACGATACCGGCTGCCCAGGCGTTGGCAAACGTTCGGCCACACCGGCATCAGCTAAGCAAGAGGCTGGGCAAGAGACCGAGCAAGAAACACTGCCGCCGCGTAATGGTTGACCAAAGCACTCAGGTTTTCCCATAATGGCAACACATTTGCCGTCAGTGCGCTGAGCGTTCAGCGTCGAGGGGCTTGCCATGCGCTTGACCACCAAAGGCCGTTACGCCGTTACCGCCATGCTCGATTTAGCCTTGCATGCCCACAACGGCCCGACCAGCCTAAGCGATATCTCCCAGCGCCAAGAGATATCGCTCTCCTATTTAGAGCAGCTTTTTGCTCGCCTGCGCCGTGCAGGCTTGGTCAACAGCGTGCGCGGGCCAGGCGGCGGCTACCTGCTGTCGCAACCGGCGGAAGAAATTAGCGTTTCCAAGGTGATTGATGCGGTGAATGAAAGCGTTGATGCCACGCGCTGCCAGGGGCTTTCCGATTGCCAGCAGGGCGACACCTGCCTGACACACCACTTGTGGTGCGAGCTTTCCGTTCAGATACGCCATTTCTTTGACGAGATGACGCTGGCACAACTGATGCTGCGCCCTGATGTCATACGTATTGCATCGCGACAGAAACAGCGTGCCGAGGCGGGTATTCTTGCCTCCTCACCCTGACCCAACGCTCCCTGACCGACAAACTGCTGGAACATAACGATGACCACACCCACGCTGCCCATTTACCTAGATTACGCCGCCACTGCGCCGGCGGATGCCCGCGTGGTTGAGGTTATGCAGCGCTACCTAACGGTTGACCAGCTATTCGCCAACCCGGCTTCGCGCAGCCATATGTTAGGTTGGCAGGCAGAACAGGTGGTTGAGCAGGCCCGCCGCCAAGTGGCCGACGCGATTGGCGCCGACCCACGAGAAATTGTCTGGACCAGCGGTGCCACCGAAGCGGACAACCTGGCGCTGATCGGCTTTATGCGCGCTAACCGCGAGCGTGGCCTACACTTGGTGACCTCGACGATTGAGCATAAAGCCATCGTAGACACGGCCCATGCGCTGGAGAAAGAGGGGTTTGAGGTAACGTGGCTCACGCCTGGGCGTGACGGCTGTATTCAGCCTGAAAAGCTGCGCGAAGCCATGCGCGACGATACTGCACTGGTCTCACTCATGGCGATTAATAATGAGCTGGGCAGCATCAACGATATTGCCGCTTTGGCGGCCGTTGCTCATGAGTTTGGGGCGGCCTTTCATACCGATGCTGCCCAGGCGGTGGGGCGTATTCCCTTAGACGTAGCGGCCCAGCAGATCGACCTGATGTCGCTGTCCGGCCATAAAACCTACGGCCCTAAAGGCGTCGGCGCGCTATATGTGAAGCGCCACCCGGATATCCGCGTAGAGGCGTTAATTCATGGCGGCGGTCACGAACGTGGCATGCGTTCCGGCACGCTACCGACGCACCAAATTGCAGGCATGGGTGAAGCTTTCGCGCTGATGCAACAGCAATACGATGACGACAACGCTCACATTACACGTTTACAGCAGCGCTTTTTGCGCGGACTTGAAGGCGTAGAAGGTGTCTTTGCTAACACACCGCTAGATAATGCGGTTCCCAATATTCTCAATCTGGCGTTTGAAGGCGTCGACGGTGAGTCATTACTGATGGCGCTGCGCGATGTAGCGGTCTCTACTGGCTCCGCGTGCAACTCGGCAAGCGTTGACCCTTCTTATGTACTGCTTGGCATCGGCACGCCCCGCTCGCTGGCGCTCTCGTCGCTGCGCTTTAGCTTCGGGCGTTTTACTACCGAAGCAGAAATCGATCATGCGCTAACGCTCATACGCCACGCAGTGAGCGGTTTACGTACACCGCCCGGTTAAGCGGCTGACTATTTTTAAGGAGAACGCCTCATGGCAACACTCAACATTACCCCGGCTGCCGCACAACAGATTCGTCACGTGCTTGATGAGCGTGGACAAGGCCTAGGCCTGCGCGTTTCGGTCAAGCCAAGCGGTTGCTCCGGCTACAGCTACGTACTCGATTTCGCCGACACCGTTAGCGAAGAAGAAGTCCATTTTCAAGAGCACGGCGCAAGTGTCTATGTGGCGCCTGATGCGGTCGAAATGCTCAACGGTAGCGAAGTGGATTATGTCAGCGAAGGTTTAAACCGCTTTTTCCGCTTCAACAACCCTAACGTCAAAGACGAATGCGGTTGCGGCGAAAGCTTTACTGTTTAGCCTTTGCGCGGACAGCTCTCATCGCCGGTATTCATCCCCCGGCTTAAGCGTTATAATCGCGCCCCTGAATACCTAACATCAGGCAGCCGGGTACTCCCGTGCGCTTGTAAAACGCTAGCTGCTGAAACGCTATTAGCCGAATTATTTTCTAGGCCGCCCCGGCTTTACTGGGGCGGCAATTTTGCTTAGCCCCCATTTATGGAGACCATTTACATGGCTACTGAACGCACTCTTTCTATTATCAAGCCTGATGCCGTTGCTAAAAATGCGATCGGTGAAATCATCGCCCGCTTTGAAAAAGCCGGCCTGAACGTTGTTGCCGCGAAGATGGTTCACCTCTCTGAAGAGAAGGCTGGCGGTTTCTACGCAGAGCACAAAGAGCGTCCTTTCTTTAAAGACCTGGTCGGTTTCATGACCTCTGGCCCGGTCGTTGTACAAGTGCTTGAAGGTGAAGGCGCCATCGCTAAAAACCGTGATCTGATGGGCGCAACTAACCCGAAAGAAGCCGCACCTGGCACTATTCGCGCTGATTTCGCGGAAACAATCGATGCGAACGCTGTCCATGGTTCTGATTCTCCGGAAAGCGCTGAGCGCGAAATTAGCTACTTCTTTGGCAACGACGAAATCTGCCCGCGCTAAGCCTTTCAGGTAGCGCCGCCGCATCTACTTCCGTTGCCGGCCATTTTGCGGGGGCCTCGCCCCCGCCCCTTTCTAAAACGCTGACCGCCATGACCACCACTGTAGCCCAACATACGCCCGCCCCCCGTACTGACGCTGATAGCTCAGACGCCGCCAGCACGCCTGCTGCCAAAGCGACGCCTGAACGTCACAACCTGCTTGGCATGTCCCGCGAGCAGATGGAAGACTTCTTTTTGTCCATCGGCGAAAAGAAATTCCGTGCTGCGCAGCTGATGAAGTGGATTCACCAGGAAGGCAGTGATGACTTTGCTGCCATGACGAATCTCTCCAAGCCGCTGCGTGAAAAACTGGCGCGGGTAGCTGAAATTCGTGGCCCAGCGGTGATCTACGAAGGCACCTCTAGCGATGGCACGCGCAAGTGGGTGCTCGAAGTAGAAGATGGCAGTTACGTCGAAACGGTGTTGATTCCGGCCGAAAATGGTAAACGCCGTACGCTGTGCGTTTCATCTCAGGTGGGCTGTTCGCTGGATTGCAGTTTTTGCTCGACCGGCAAGCAAGGGTTTCAGCGCAATTTAACCGCCGCTGAAATTATCGGCCAGGTGTGGGTCGCCCAGCGTAGCGTTGGCCCGCGTCGCGATACGGCCAACCGCCCTGTCACCAACGTCGTAATGATGGGCATGGGTGAACCGTTGCTCAACTTCGACAACGTCGTACCCGCCATGAAGCTGATGCTTGACGACAACGGCTATGGTTTGTCCAAACGCCGCGTGACGCTGTCGACTTCCGGTGTGGTACCGATGATCGATAAGCTCGGCGATGAGATGGATGTCAGCCTGGCGATTTCGCTGCACGCCTCGACCGACGAGCTGCGCAACGAGCTGGTACCGATCAACCGCAAGTACAATATTCGTGCCCTGCTGGATGCGTGCCACCGCTACCTTGCCAAGTGCCCGGACAATCGTCAGGTCACGATCGAATATACGCTGATCAAAGACATCAATGATCAGCAGGAACACGCCGAGCAGCTCGCGGCACTGCTTAAAGAGCTGCCGTGCAAGATCAACTTGATCCCGTTTAATCCGTTCCCCAACTCAGGGTACGAAAAGCCATCGCGCAACCAGGTCATGCGTTTTCAGCAGTGGTTGTATGACTTGAATTACAACGCTACGGTCAGAACGACCCGCGGTGAAGATATCGACGCCGCCTGTGGTCAACTCGTTGGTCGCGTGAAAGACCGTACCAAGCGCAGCGAACGCTATATTCAGTCGGTACAGCTTGATGCTGACTAAACGTAAACAGGGCTTATCTTGACTTCCGCCTAGCACGGCGCTTTGATGGTCACGGTTTTTATGTAGCATCAGGTTAGTTGTTGGACGTTCACCACAAGAGGATTTACATGATCGCTCACCGCAGGCGCCTACACCCATCACGGGTGCCCATGCTAGCCGTTCTTATCGGCAGCTTGTGGCTAGCCGGCTGTGCTTCGTCCAGTACTCAGACACCTCAAGCCAATCCAGAAGCGGCTGACGCCTACACGCAGTTAGGCGTTGCTTACCTGGAACGTAATAACCTTCCTCGCGCACTCAATGCACTGGACCGGGCACTAGAGATTGCTCCACGCCATGCAGAAGCACTGCAAGCACTAGCGCTGGTTTACCAACGCCAGGGCGAGCGCGCGCTTGCCAACGACTATTTTCAACAGGCGGTTAACGCTGAGCCGGATTACACACGCGCCCGCAACAACTATGCGGCGTTTTTATACGGGCAGGGTCAGTTCAACGCTGCCTGTGAACAGTTAGAGACCGCATCCGAGGATGCCCAGTACGCCAACCGTGCCCAGCTATTTACCAATTTAGGGCAGTGTTATCTGGCACTGGAAGAATTTGATAAAGCACGCGCTCGGTTGGAGCGCGCACAGAGTATTGATCCGCGTAATTCACGCGGTTATTTAATGTTAGCTGAACTCGAATATTCGCAGGGCCATTACACTCAAGCCTGGGCGCCGCTGCAAACCTATTTACAGCTCGCCGAGCCCAACCAAGCAGCGCTAAGAATGGCGGTTGATATCGCCCACGCACGCGGCGAACATGATGTTGCCGCCGAATACCAGCGCTTGCTAGGCAACGACTGACTGATTGGCGCCCGGATCACCGCTTATTTAATGAAGGATGCTCAGCCATGAGCGATACACAGTCACAAGAAAATATTATCGATAGTCCTAACACTAGTGGTAGCGCCTCGCCTGGCGAACTTCTTGCTCGCCAACGCGAGCAGCTCGGCATTCCACTCACCGATGCGGCCCGGGCGCTGAATTTGCGCCCCGCCGTGGTGGAAGGGCTTGAGCAGGATGATTATCAGGAAATCCCCGTCGCCGCTTATCGGCGCGGCTATCTGCGCTCTTACGCCAAGTACCTGGGAATGGATGACCGGCTGGTGCTTGAGGCATACCAAGCCCGTAGTGGCGGCACCGACACCGAACACAAAGTGACGCCGGTCTCCACCGCCAGGCCGCCCTCCCGCATTGGCGCTTGGCTATTTAAGCTGGTTACTTTACTAGTAATCGCTGGCCTTATTGCCGTGACCGTGATGTGGTGGCAAAGCCGAGGCGGCAACGAGCCACCGGGCTTTGGCTCAACTTCCACGGAAGAAACCGCCAATGCCTCGGCGGAGCCAGCTAATGAGCCAGCTGAAGCAGAAAACTCCACGGCTGGCTCAAGCTTCACCAGTGGCGATGAGAACGCAACGCTACCGAGCAATGCCACTAACGTGTCGTCTTCGTCGTCAGTTGCCCAGGATCAAGCCCCCAGCGCGCAGGATGACGCTGACGCCGTTGCGGGTCTTAACGAATCAATCCTGGATAGTGACAGCGGCACGTCCAGCACTGCCGCAGAAAGCGATGAAGCGAACAGTACCGAGCAGAATGACAGTGAACAGCTCGCTACCGAACAAGAGAGTAACGCTGACAGCGAGCAAACCGCCGCTGCAGAGCCAGCCACCAATGCCAATGTGCTTGAGCTGACGTTTAACGAGCAGTCGTGGACTGAAATTTTTGATGCCACCAACCAGCGCATTTTCGTTGGCTTACAAACGCCCGGCACCTCGACAAGTGTCGAAGGTGAGCCCCCTTTTCGTTTAACCGTGGGTAATGCCACCGGCGTTGAACTGCGCTACCAAGGCGAGGTAGTTGATCTTCCCGCCCGCGCAGGCGCCAACAATGTTGCCCGATTCACCTTGGGAGAGTGACCCGTCCTATGCACGCCCCTTCTCCGATAAAACGCCGCCATTCCCGTCAGATTCAGGTTGGAAATGTAGCCGTGGGCGGTGATGCGCCCATTGCCGTACAAAGCATGACCAACACCAACACCCTGGACGTGGCCGCGACCGTAGCGCAAATTCAGCAGCTGGAAAAAGCCGGCGCAGATATCGTGCGCGTCTCCGTGCCGGATATGGACGCCGCCGAAACCTTTGGCCAGATCAAAAAGCTGGTCAATGTCCCGCTGGTTGCCGACATCCATTTTGATTACAAAATTGCCCTGCGCGTTGCCGAGTTAGGCGTTGACTGCCTGCGTATCAACCCAGGCAACATCGGCCGCGAAGACCGAGTACGCGCGGTGGTGAGTGCGGCCCGTGACCATGGAATTCCGATTCGCATCGGCGTCAACGCTGGGTCGCTTGAAAAAGACCTGCAAAAGAAATACGGCGAGCCAACGCCTGCCGCGCTGGTGGAATCTGCCATGCGCCATATTGACTACCTTGATCGCCTCGATTTCCAAGACTTTAAGGTCAGCGTAAAAGCCTCAGACGTGTTTATGGCGGTCGCCGCCTACCGCGACCTTGCCGAGCGCATTGAACAGCCGCTGCACCTGGGCATTACCGAAGCCGGTGGACTGCGTTCAGGCACGGTGAAATCATCGATTGGCCTGGGCATGCTGTTGATGGACGGTATCGGCGACACGATCCGTGTGTCGCTTGCCGCTGATCCGGTGGAAGAGATTAAAGTCGGCTTCGATATGCTGCGAAGCCTCAAGCTGCGCTCTAAAGGGATTAACTTTATTGCCTGCCCCAGCTGCTCACGCCAGAACTTTGATGTTATCAGCACCATGAACCAGCTCGAAGAGCGGTTAGAAGACGTGATGACGCCGCTGAACGTCTCAGTAATTGGCTGCGTGGTTAATGGCCCCGGCGAAGCCAAAGAGACCGATATCGGCTTAACCGGCGGCAGCCCCGCCAACCTAGTCTATATCGATGGCAAACCGGCCAGCAAGCTACGTAACGACCACTTGGTCGACGACCTGGAGCAGCTGATTCGTGAGAAAGTGCGCGAAAAACAGCAGCAGCAAGACGCTATGATCGCCCGCAGCGTTTAACCGCTGGGGCTAGCTGCCAGCCTGGGCAACCAGCGCTAACTGGCAGAATAAGGAGTTTTCATTGAGCAAGTCCGCCGTTAAAAAGATTCAAGCCATCCGTGGTATGAACGACTTATTGCCCAGCGACAGCCCGCGCTGGCAGTTTTTTGAAGCCAAAGTACGCCAGCTCATGCTGCGCTACGGCTTCAACGAAATTCGCACGCCGATTGTTGAGCAAACCGCGCTGTTTGCGCGCTCTATCGGTGAAGTGACCGATATCGTCGAAAAAGAAATGTACACCTTCGACGATCGCAATAGCGAAAGTTTGACGCTGCGTCCTGAGGGCACCGCCAGCTGCGTGCGTGCGGCAATGGAACACGGCCTGCTGTACAACCAAACCCAGCGGTTGTGGTACCAGGGCCCTATGTTCCGTTATGAGCGCCCGCAAAAAGGCCGCTACCGCCAGTTTCATCAAATTGGTGTCGAGGCCTTCGGTTTTGATGGCCCGGATATCGACGCTGAGGTGATTCTGCTTTCAGCGCGGCTTTGGAAAGAGCTGGGACTAATGGAGCACGTTACCCTCGAGCTTAATTCGTTGGGCTCATCTGAGGCGCGTGCGGCCTATCGCGACACGCTGGTGGCCTATTTTGAGCAGCATCATGACGTGCTTGATGAAGACTCCAAACGCCGTTTGACCAGCAACCCGCTGCGCATTCTTGACTCCAAAAATCCGGCCATGGCCGAGATGCTGGATGCCGCGCCGCAGTTGATGGATCACTTGGACGTGGAATCCCGCGAACACTTCGAGCAGCTCACCAAGATGCTTGAAGCGGCAGGTATAGATTATGTAATCAATCCCCGCCTAGTGCGTGGGCTCGACTACTACTGCCGCACCGTGTTCGAGTGGACCACCACCGCACTGGGCAGCCAAGGCACTGTTTGCGCCGGTGGCCGCTACGACGGTTTGGTCGAACAGTTGGGCGGCAAACCTACCCCGGCGGTGGGCTTTGCCATGGGCATTGAGCGGCTAATTCTGCTGCTCGACACCCTGGAACTGATTCCTCAGGATGCACTTGGCGGCTGCGATGTGTATGTGCTCCCGATGGACGATAACGCCACCACGGCGGCAATCACGCTGGCTGAGAATTTGCGCGGTGAACTGCCTGAACTGCAACTGCAACTTCACTGCGGAGGCGGCAGCTTTAAAAGCCGGATCAAAAAAGCCGATAAGAGTACCGCCTCCATGGCGATCCTGCTCGGCGAAGATGAGATTGCACAGCAGTCGGCAACGCTCAAGTTTTTACGCGATGACCGCGAACAGCAGCGTGTGCCGTTAGCCCAACTAGGGTCCACGCTGCGTGAGCTATTAGCCCCTGGCGCTTAAGCCCGCGTCTCGCGTAACCCCTGCAGGCGCCGTGCCTGCTACATACGCCTGTTTGTGCCTACTGTTTGTGCCTACGACAATTGAGAAATAGGAGCCCGCCCGTGGTGGAGCTGAGAAGCGAAGAAGAACAGCTAGACGCGGTAAAGCGCTGGTGGAAAGAGAACGGCATGTCGTTGATTGCAGGCGCTGTCCTGGCGGCGGCGGGGGTATTCGGCTGGAATGCTTGGCAGAACTATCAGCAGGGTCAAGCTGAAGCCGCCTCCATGCGTTATCAGCAGTTGGTTAACATGACCGCTGGCAACGAGCTTGAAGACGACCAACTGGCAAGCGCGCGTGAAATGGTCGTCGAACTGACCGAAGAGCATGGCGACACGTTGTATGCCGAACTCGCCCTGCTGCTTGATGCGCGCCTGGCGGTACAGCAAGGCGACCTGGAAGGTGCGCGTACTGCGCTGGAAAGCGCTGCTGATTCATCGCGTCGTTATGTGCAGAGCCTGGCGTGGCTGCGCCTAGCTCGGGTCGAACTCGCTGACGGCAACCCCACCCAGGCGCATGCGCTGCTGGACGAACCGATCAGCGACGCCCTGGCGGCCCAACGGGCGAACGTGCGCGGCGATGCCTTTGCTGCCCAAGGAGATACTGAGGCGGCTCGTGAGGCATGGGAAACCGCTTTAGAAGTGTCTCAAACCCAAGACCAGCCGCTTTACGGCGTGCAGTTCAAGCTTGATGATCTCGGCGCTGAGGAGGCGACACAATGACTATTAGCACTGTAATTAATCGGGGTATTTCCAAACAGCTGGCACGAGTAAGCGTGGGTGCACTAACGCTGGCACTGTTGGCCGGCTGCGCCAGCAAAGGCGACCCCGCTTTTACGCCCAAAGAGCTGCGTAGCTTCGACGAGACCTCCTCGCTAAACACCCAATGGAAGCGTACTGTAGGCGATGGCTTAGGCCACGCTCGCTACCCCATTGCACCCTCCCGTGAAGGCGATACCGTATTTGCCGCCGACGTTGAAGGCGTGGTGATGGCCATGAATGCCAACAGTGGCGATGTTGAGTGGGAAATCGATCTCGATACCACCATCTCCAGCGCGTTAACGGCGATTGCCGGTCAGGTTTACCTGGCGACCGGTAACGGCGAGGTCATTGCGCTGGATCAAAATGATGGCAGCGAAAGCTGGCGGTCACGGGTCTCTAGTGAAGTGCTTGCCGCGCCCCAGGCCAACCAGCAACTGCTGGTCGTGCAAAGTGTCGATGGCCGTGTCACTGCCTTGGATCGCGCCACTGGTGAAGAGCGCTGGGTATACACCAGCTCACAGCCTTCACTCACCCTGCGCGGTACAGGCACGCCGATGGTAATTGACCCGGTTAGTTTTGTTGGCCTGGCCAATGGCCGTCTCGCCACGCTGGATAACCGCAGTGGCCAACCGCTATGGGATATGCAGATTGCCACGCCGCAGGGGCGTAGCGAAGTTGAGCGCCTGGTTGATCTTTCCGGCCAGCCGATCATCAGCCCCGATGGCCGCCTGTTTGTGACCAGCTACAACGGTCGCGTTGTAGCGCTTGAAGCTACCCAAGGCGATCTACTCTGGGAAGCGAACCTGTCTAGCCGCCATACGCCCATCCTGGTCGGCGATTTACTGTTTGTGGTTACCGATAACAGCCAAGTAGTCGCGTTAGATGCTAACAGTGGCCGTGAAATCTGGCGTAATGACGACCTGCAAGACCGCTGGTTGACCGCGCCCGCCTTTGCCGATGGCCGCTTGGTCGTGGGCGATTTTGACGGTTATCTTCACCTGATTGACGCTCGTGAAGGCAGTATTGTAGGACGCACTCGCGTGCACAGCTCGGGCATCACCGTTCGCCCGGTCACTGAAGGCAGCACCATTCATGTCCAGGCCAACAATGGTCGCCTGGAAACCCTGGAAGTAACTCCATGACACCCGTCATTGCTTTAGTCGGTCGCCCCAATGTGGGCAAATCGACGTTGTTTAACCGCCTAACGCGCTCGCGTGATGCACTGGTGGCCGACTTTCCTGGCCTCACCCGCGACCGCAAGTACGGCAATGGCATGCTGGGCGATAAGGTCTATACGGTTATCGACACCGGCGGTATCAGCGGTGACGAAGAGGGTATCGACGCCGCCATGGCCGAGCAGTCGCTTGCTGCCATTGATGAAGCCGATATCGTCCTGTTTATGGTCGACGCTCGCGCCGGCCTTATCGCCGCAGACCAGGCGATTGCCAACCACCTGCGGGTTAATCAGAAAAAAACCTGGCTGGTGGTGAATAAAACCGACGGGCTGGAAGAGCACTCGGCGATGGGCGACTTCTGGTCGCTGGGCTTAGGCGACCCCTGGCCGATTGCCGCTGCCCACGGGCGCAATGTTTCTACCCTGATGGACGTGGTACTTGAACCGTTTCCCGAACGCGATGCCAGCATCCCTGCCGACACCGGCAGCAAAGGCGTTCGTATCGGCGTGATTGGTCGCCCCAACGTCGGGAAATCGACACTGGTCAATCGCCTGCTGGGCGAAGACCGTGTGGTGGTCTTTGATGAGGCGGGCACGACCCGTGATGCTATCGAGATCCCCTTCGAGCGCCGCGGCAAGCCTTACGTACTGATTGACACCGCGGGTATCCGGCGGCGTAAGAACGTGAGCGAAATCGCCGAGAAGTTCTCCATCATCAAAACGCTGGATGCGATTAAAGAGTCGCATGTAGTGATCATGGTGCTGGATGGTTCCAGCGGCTTGGTGGAGCAGGATTTGCACCTGCTCGACTACGTATTAACCACCGGACGCGCGCTGGTGCTGGCAGTGAATAAGTGGGACGGCCTGGAGAGCGAAGCCAAGGACAAGATGCGCACCGAAGTGAAGCGCCGCCTGGGCTTTGCCGATTACGCCGAGCTCCACTTCATCTCCGCGCTGCACGGCACGGCGGTGGGTGATCTTTACCCGTCGATTGACCGCGCCTTTGATGCCGCTAACGCTCACTGGTCGACCAACCGTTTAACGACCCTGCTGCAGGATGCCGTCAGCCAGAATCCGCCGCCGATGGTACAAGGCCGACGGATCAAGCTGCGCATGGCTCACCAGGGTGGCAGCAATCCACCGATTATCGTTGTCCACGGTAACCAAACAGAGTCATTGCCTGAAGCGTACCGTCGTTATCTCACCAATACGTTCCGCAAGGTATTGAAGGTACGCGGCACACCGATTCGCTTTGAGTTTCGCTCGGGCAGCAACCCGTTTGACACGATGGCGGGCGCCAGCGACAAAGAGAAAGCTAAAAAGCGCGAGCTTAACCGCACCAAAGAGGCGCGCAAAAGCCGTCGTTAATTTTCACGTCACAGCTAGCTCGCTTGGTTATTCAAATTCGCCCGTTTGCATCGTCAAGCGGGCGTTTTGGTCATCCCCTATCCCAGGTAACACCCGCGATAACAGTTTCGCTTGACAGCGTCCGGTTTCGGCCCTCAAATAGCCGCGTTTTTACTCAGCTGTCATTCATACCCACTCCATATCATCCACCCCCATCACCACCCTTGCTGCCCTACTTGTATGCTGCTTTTGCGCTGAGTAGGGGGAGAACGTTATGCTTTATGCTGCTCGCCGCTGGCTAATTCTATTGGGCTTAACCAGCCTGTTAACGGGCTGTCTCGCCCTACCCCAAACTGGCCTCTTTGCGTTTCGTTTGGCGGTGACCTCCCTGGGGGTCGAAGATGTACGCATCGGCCCTTACAGCATTAATGCCGGGCTAGATACGAGTGACTTAACCAGCCTGATTGCTTCCAGCCTGGGCGCGGGCAGCCTGCCCATACAAGCCACCATTGCCATGGGCCTTGGCTTACCTGCTGGCATGCCGCCGGTAGAAATGTCAGGTTTTCGCTGGTCGCTGGATATGCCAGGCGTTGACCCTGTGCAGGGTAACTATGAGCAGGATGTCACGCTTACCTCCGGCGACGATGCCAATTTACGCCTGCCAGTCGCCTTTGATGTGCTGGGAACCGACACCCAAAAAATGGCGCCGATGCTTGAGCTTGCCAGTCAGCTGGCGTCTCAAGGCGAGCTACCGCCCGGTAGCCAACTGGCTATCACGCCAGGCGATCTGCGCGGTTTAGGTATGCGGCTCCCTTCAGGTTTGTTGACACCCACGATTCGCCTAAACGTGGGTGCCGATGGGCAGCTAGTCCCTCAGCGCTGAGGGTTGCTCAGTTCAGCCTCCAACCTCACCCTCCAGGTAGGTTATGATGGGAGGGATTGATTTACTGTTATCAGCGGTTATCTTGTGAGCAAGAAACCCACTCGTCTATAAGGAAACCGTCTCATGCGTTGGCTTCGCCCTATCGCCGTTACCGCTCTATGCGCTTCTATCGCCGCTTGTACCACGTCTCCCACCGGACGTTCGCAGCTATTGCTGCTTTCTGATGGTGAGCTTAATGAGATGGGACGGCAGGCATTTTCTCAATATCAGCAGGAGCTTCCTACTGCCAACCAGGCTAGCCAGCGCTATGTACAGTGCATTGCCGATGCCATCGTCGCGGAATTGCCCGCCGAGCAGCAGCAGCTAGATTGGCAGATTCGCGCATTTGAATCGGAACAGCCCAATGCCTTCGCCTTACCCGGCGGCTATATGGGCGTCAACACTGGCATGCTGGATATCGCGACCACACAAGACCAGCTGGCTTCCGTCATCGGCCATGAGATTGGCCACGTGCTGGCGAACCACGCGAATGAACGCGCCTCTACCGAGAGCGCTACCTCATTGGGCCTGTCAGTGATTTCCAGCACTTCTAGCATGCAGTCCGCCGGTGGCCAGCAGTTGATGGGCGTACTTGGTATGGGCGCACAGTATGGCATCGTGCTGCCGTTCTCGCGGGCGCATGAAAGCGAGGCCGATGTGATTGGTCTGGACCTAATGGCGCAAGCCGGCTTCAACCCAAGTGAGAGCGTCACTCTGTGGGAAAATATGCAGGCAGCCACAGGCGGCGGTGCGCCGCCCGAGTGGATGTCGACCCACCCTGGCCAAGGTCAACGCATTGAAGGCCTGCAAGGCAACATGGATCAAGCGATGGCCCTCTATGAGCAAGCCCGCAACAATGGTCGCACGCCGAACTGCCCACGCCCTTAACGGTTTGCGTTGAGGTTTGACATTCGGCTCTTGAGGTTTCAATGATTAGACTAGGGTTACTGCTGCTGGTGTTGCCGCTGTTTGTGCTGATGGGCGTCTTTTTCTGGGAGTTGAACGATGTACGTGCGTGCCAGCTAGACGGCGGTCACTGGAACTATATCGAGAGTGTCTGTGTTGACACCCCGCAGCCGTTCGTCTCCTGGCTGCAGCGCTCTCCACTGCTCGTCAACGGTGGAATGGTGCTCTCGGTAGTAGGCCTGGTGATGTGCATGGTGGGGTTGTATATAAAACGCGCTAAATGAAGCGTTTTTAGCATCAAAAAAGCGGGGCGGATAATTTATCCGCCCCGCTTTTTTTTCGCTGCACTAACCAGGCGCAATGATTACCAGACTCAATGTTTAATAATTAAGCGATTGGCGCAGTATTTCCCGCACAGGGACGGTATCCGGCCTTACGTTACGCCAGAGAAAAAACGACTCGGCGGCTTGCTCTACCAGCATACCTAGGCCGTCAAGCAGCTTCGCACCACGCGGGCCTGCCCATTGTAAAAATACCGTCGGTTCGGCCCCATACATCATGTCGTAGGCCCAGGCGTTTGGGGCAAATAAAGTATCAGGTAAAGGTGGTAGCTCCCCCGTCAGGCTGGCGCTGGTGCCGTTAATCACCACGTCAAAGACACCACTGACGGTTTCAAAACCACCGCCATGAACGGTGCCCAGATCAGCAAAATCGCTGGCCAGTTGCGCGGCCTTGGTGGCAGTGCGATTAACCACGACGACTTCGCTAGGCTGCTCGGCAAGCAATGGTTCCAGAATGCCACGCACGGCGCCACCGGCGCCTACCACCAGGATACGTTTTCCCGGTAACGCCACACGGTGGTAGGCCAAATCACGTACTAGGCCAATGCCGTCGGTGGTATCGCCGTAGGTGCGGCCATTGCCGCCGAGAATCAGCGTATTGACCGCGCCCGCCCGCCGTGCGCGGTGGCTTAACGTATCGCACAGCGCGAAAGCATCCTCTTTGAACGGGACGGTGACATTGGCGCCGCGACCACCCGCATCAATAAAGGCGCGCCACGCGCCTGCAAAGCCATCCAACGGTGCTTCTTCAGCGGTGTACTCAAGCGCTTGTTGGGTTTGATGGGCAAACTCAGCGTGGAGCAACGGCGACTTGGAGTGCTTGATGGGGTTGCCAAATACGCAGTAACGATCGGTCATGAGAGCTCTCCGCTTGTTCTTTTACCTGCATCCGCAGTGGATTCACCGAGCCAGTCGCGGGGATGCAAGAAGTCTTGCAAGCGCGCTTCGGCGCTGCCGGGCTGTGGTTCAAAGGCGTACTCCCAGCGCGCCAAGGGGGGCATCGACATTAAAATCGACTCCGTGCGCCCGCCACTCTGAAGGCCAAACAGCGTACCGCGGTCCCACACTAGGTTGAACTCCACGTAGCGGCCTCGGCGATAAAGCTGGAACTCGCGCTCGCGCTCGCTCCAGGCATCGTTCTTGCGACGCTCCACGATGGGCAAATAAGCCTCTAGGAAGCTGTCGCCCACCGCCCGCTGCATGGCAAAACAGTCGGCAAACTCGCCTTCATTTAAATCATCGAAAAACAGCCCGCCCACGCCGCGGGTTTCGTCGCGATGCTTGAGATAAAAGTACTCGTCGCACCAGGATTTATAGCGGTCGTAAACGTCGTCGCCAAAAGGATCGCAGGCGGCTTTTGCCACTTGGTGCCAGTGCACAACGTCTTCCATCACAGGATAAAATGGCGTTAAGTCATAACCGCCGCCAAACCACCACACCGGCGGTTCGCCTACTTTCTCAGCAATAAAGAAGCGCACGTTGCCATGGCTGGTAGGAACATGGGGATTTTCAGGGTGCAGCACCCAGGAAACGCCCACCGCGTGGAAGCTACGCCCAGTAAGCTCAGGGCGCGCGGCGGTAGCGGAAGGCGGCAGCTGAGTGCCATAAACATGTGAAAAGTTGACGCCGCCCTTTTCAAATACGCCGCCATTAGTCATCACTCGCGAGCGACCACCGCCCCCCTCTTCACGCTCCCAACTATCTTCTTGGAACTGGGCAGCCCCGTCGGCTTCGGCTAATCCAGCGCAGAGCCTTTCCTGCAGATCAAGAAGGTAGCGTTTAACGTCATCAAGGTGCTCGTGTGCCACGGTAACTCCTGAGGGATAAAGGGTAAGTAGTGGTGCGTAAATCGGAATGAAGTACTGCTTAGGGGCGCATGATTTTGCCAGTGGCTAAATCCCTAATCGTGCTCGGTTTGGCATTGCCGCCTAGCTCGCCTTTCACCACATAAGCCACTTCATCGCCAAAGATTGAAGTGATTTCAGCGGCACTCATGGCGGGCGGCTCCCCGGCACGATTAGCCGACGTCGATACCAACGGGCCGCCGAAGGCTTCACATAGGGCTTTCATCAGCGGGTGGTCGGTGACACGCAGCGCCACGCGTTCGTGGGCGCCGCGCACCAGCCCATGGCTGCGGCCATTATCAGGTACCAGCCAGGTGTTCGGGCCCGGCCAGCTTGCCGCGAGAGGTGCATGCAGCGCTAGAGGAAGTTGACTCAACCAGGGTTGGAACTGCTCGATACTGGCGGCAACGAGAATGACCCCTTTAGCCGGGTCACGCTCTTTCATGCGCATCAGGTGCGCCAAGGCTTCGTCGTTTTCGGGATCACAGCTAAGCCCCCAAACTGCTTCAGTGGGGCAGGCAATCACTCCCCCGGCACGCAGCGCGCTAATCGCTGGGGCTAGATCAGTCGCCAAACTCATGGTCTCTCCTCACGGCTAACATGCCTTTAATGGGGTTATCCTATCATGGCCTCGGCAACCGCACCCAGCCTCCCGCCTGCTGGCTTACCCAACCGTCTAATTCAAGCATCAGCAGGCGTTGCTGGCAGTCGCTGACCGTCACGCCGGTGGTGTGCACCAAGAGATCAATCGGCGTTGGGTTGGCCGACAACGACGTTAACAATGAATCGGGTAAGCTATCGTCTGACAAGCTATCGTCTGACAAGCTTTCGGCAGGCAAGCTTTCATTGGACAAGCTATCAGGAAGAGGTGCTTGCTCCGATGGCTTGTCTATCGTCGCAGGCGGGATAAACGCCTCCGCCCAGTGGCCAAGATCGGCGATGATATCGTCGACGCTACACGCCAAATGAGCCGCCCCTTGACGCAGTAGTGCCAAACAGCCGCGGGCCTGCACGTTGTGCAGCGAACCGGGCAGCACGAACAGCTCGCGGTTTTGCTCTAAGGTGAGCCGCGCGCTGACCAACGATCCGCTTTTTTCGGTGGCTTCGACCACCAGTGTGCCGAGCGAAAGGCCAGTAACAATTCTATTGCGGCGCGGAAAAAACGCTGGGCGGGCCACGGTTCCAGGCGAGTGCTCTGACAACAACAGCCCACCGGGCAGACGACTGAGCTGTTCATGAAGGTCACGATGGGAGGCGGGATAGATCACATCCACACCGCAGCCGAGTACCGCCACCGTGCTTCCACCGGCGGCTAAGGCCGCACGCTGGGCAACGCCGTCCACCCCTAGCGCCATGCCACTCACCACGCACCAGCCGCGGCGGGCCAGGTCACGGGCAAACGTTTGAGCATTGTGGGTGCCTTCCCCCGTCGGGCGGCGGGTGCCCACCATGGCCAGTTTGGGGCCTTCCAGCGCACCAAGATCACCCTGAGCCCAGAGCACTACGGGTGGGTCGGGCAACTCATTCAGTAGTGCAGGCCAAGCGGGGTGGTCACGATGCAGCAGATGCCGGTTTGCGCCGCTTTGCTGCCACGCCAGGGCCTCATCAATGACCTTTTGCAACGGACTACGGGCCGGGTGTTCTAGCCACAGGCGCAGCTCGCTGGCCGCACGACTAGGTAATGCTGCCAACCACCCTTCTGGCCACTGAGGTTGGCGGGCTACTAATTGTGCAATACGCAGCGCGCCCATACCGGGTAATGCATTGACCGCCAGCCATGCCTGAGCGTCCATACCATCTCCTTATCAACACGTTTGCCGCCCGCTAGTTAGCCGGTGACGCGACTTGATCACCTACTTCCAATACGCGGGATGCCTGCATCACTAGTGCGTAGCTAACGTGATCATAGGGTTTAAACACCATCACAATGCCTGCCTCGGTGCTGGGTAGTCGCACCAGCTCCTGGGTCCGGGGGTCATTGATTAACTCCCCTTGTTGATTTACCCGCAGCACATGGCCCGCCTGCAAGCCATCCAGGGTGCCCAGATCCAACGCGACAATTTGGTAGCGGCCAATAAAACGCACGCCACCGGGTACGGCAATAATATGCCCTTCAACCGGATTTAACGGTGCGCGGGGCATAAACTCACTGCTTAGCTCGCGCTCTTCCAGTGGCAAGACAATATCGTTAACGCGCACTTCCTGATGGGAGCTAATGACTTCAAGCTGGACAATATCGCCCTCACTGCTGATATGTCGGGCGACGCCTACATTGATCAGCTCCAGTCCAAGCGGTGTGCCATCCATCGCCTGATAGGGCTCCGATTGTCGGTAGATACCCACCTCGCCATGGCGCGGCACCTCCCCTCGCACATAGATACGGTCACCGGCACCGCTGATCAAGCGGCGATCATTACCGGCGACCACATAAGCCAGCTCCTGCAACTCAGCAGCATCATCCACGACGCGATGTTCGCGTAAAAAAGCCCGCGCCACCTCCATGGGAATCGGCGCAATCGCCTCCCGGTGAGGCAAGGTACGCACCTGCGGCGAAAGCTTCACCACATTTTGACCACGTTCCAGCGCTAAACAGGGGGAACCCTGACAGTCGTTAAGCACCAGTACATCACCTGGGTAGATCAAGTGCGGGTTAGCGATCTGAGGGTTGTGCTGCCACAACTGGGGCCACTGCCAGGGGATGTGCAGAAAACGCCCGGCGATATCCCAAAGCGTGTCACCTGACACCACCTGATAGCGCTCAGGCGCATCACTACGCAGGCGCTCCCACGCGGCAGCATCGAAACTTACCAGCATCACTGCGCTCAGCAGCCAACCACTTAAAGCCCCGCCATAGGCGTGTCGTTTCGCCGCCATCCTGCTCTCCCCTGTGAGTGTGTCATTATGAATATTCTATTATTGATAACACGTCCCTCGCCTTAGCCACCCATGCCCAGAAACGTTGACAGCATGATATAGTGACCCATCATAAAGTACCTAGGTGAGAAGACGCTCGTCACTGCCTAGCTTGACTTAATTTAGACTCAGCATAACGGTGATTGTAACGCCATGGCCAAACTTCCTATTCTTGAATTCCCCGATGAGCGCCTGCGCACCAAGGCTGCTGCGGTGGAAACCGTCGATGATGAAGTGCGTAAACTCGTCGACGATATGCTGGAGACCATGTATGACGCCCGTGGTATCGGTCTCGCCGCGACGCAGATTGATGTCCATCGGCGTGTGGTCGTCATGGATGTCAGCGACGATAACTCCCAGCCGCTGGTGCTCATCAACCCGCGCTATACCCCCACTGGCGACGAGAAAGAGCTGCTATCGGAAGGCTGCCTGTCGATTCCCGAGCATTACGCCGAAGTGCCGCGCTACCTGAAAGTGCAACTCAACGCGTTGGATCGTAATGGCGATGCCTACGAACTAGAAGCGGAGGGCCTGCTGGCACACTGCATCCAGCACGAGTACGACCATCTTGAGGGCGTGCTGTTTGTGGACTACCTGTCGCCGCTTAAGCGCGACCGTATCCGCAAAAAAATGCAGAAACGCCATAAGCAGATGCAGGACGCCTAACACTTATCTCATTCACGCCAGGTAGCCCTCTTTATATGTCCCGATTGCGCGTTGTTTTTGCCGGCACGCCTGAATTCGCTGCCTCTAGCCTTTCCGCGCTGCTGGAAAGCCAGCACGAGGTGGTGGCAGTGTATACCCAACCCGACCGCCCCGCGGGTCGCGGCCGCAAGCTAACCCCCAGCCCGGTCAAACAGCTGGCGCTGGAACACAGCTTGCCTGTCTACCAGCCCCAAACGCTAAAACAGCCCGAGGCTCAAGCCGAGCTGGCCACGCTCAATGCCGACATTATGGTCGTTGTGGCCTATGGACTGCTGCTTCCCCAGGCCGTGTTGGATATTCCGCGCTTAGGCTGCGTTAACGTGCATGCCTCGCTGCTGCCCCGCTGGCGCGGCGCTGCCCCCATCCAGCGGGCAATCGAAGCGGGCGATAGCGTATCGGGCGTCACCATCATGCAGATGGACGCTGGTCTGGATACCGGTGCAATGCTCTCAGAAGTGCGCACGCCGATTACGCCACGCACCACCGGCGGCGACTTGCATGACCGCTTGGCGATTCAGGGCGCCAATGCGCTGATCAACACCCTGGATGATCTGGCCACCGGCTCCGCTCACGCCACGCCTCAGCCCGAGGAAGGCGTCACCTATGCCGCCAAGCTGAGCAAAGCGGAAGCCGAGCTCGATTTTGGCCAGCCCGCGCATCAGTTAGCCAGTAAAATCCGCGCGTTTAACCCTTGGCCGGTGGCCTGGTGTGCGCTGGGTGATGATCGCCTACGTTTGCTGATGGCGAACGTAGAAGAAGGTGAGCAGCCACCAAGCGCCCCAGGCACGCTACTTGAGCATGGCGACGATCATCTACGCATTGCCTGCGGCACCGAAGGACGCGAAGTATTGTGTATCACCAGCGCGCAACTGCCCGGCGGTAAAGCCATGGCCGTGCGAGAGCTACTTAATGCACGCCACGCGCGCCTTGCCACCGGCACTCGTCTTGGTGCTCATCTTGACACTCGTCTTGATAAACCAGCGGCTCAGGCCAGCGAAGGAGAAACACCATGAGCCAAAAGCGCTCCCCTCAAAGCGGTGGCAGTGGCCAGGAAGTTCGCGCTGCTGCGGCCCGCGCGCTGGCCCCGGTACTCAGCGACCAAGGCTCACTGGCGGGGTTGGACGAGCACAGCGTGGTCGCTCGTGACAGAGGCTTGCTCAAAGAGCTCTGTTTTGGCACCTGCCGTCGCTTACCGCGTCTTGAAGCGTTAGCGGGCGTGCTGCTTAAGCAACCGTTTAAGAAGCGCGACAGCGATGTTCAGGCGCTGCTGCTGATAGGTATCTATCAACTGCTCTACATGCGCATCCCAGCACACGCGGCGGTAGGCGAAACCGCGGGCGCTGCGCGCTTACTGAACAAAGAGTGGGCCACCCGCGTGCTCAACGGTTGCCTGCGTCGCCTGCAGCGCGAATCCGAGGCACTTCAGGCCCAGGTAGACCGGGATGAGAGCGTCGCGCTAGAGCATCCGCCGTGGCTACTTAACGCCTTGCGTCCGGCGTGGCCGGAGCAGTGGCGCGCGATTATTGAAGCCAACAACCACGCTGGCCCGATGACATTGAGGGTGAACCAACACCACAACGACCGTGAAGCCTACCTGTCGCTGCTCACCGAGCAAGGGCTAAGTGGCCACCTGTGCCCACATGCCCCGGACGCCATCACGCTGGAAACGGCCTGCGATGTGATGTCGCTGCCTGGCTTTGAAGAAGGCCACGTCAGCGTTCAGGACGAGGCCGCTCAGCTATCGGCGGTGTTGCTAGGCCCGGTGCTCGCGCCACGCCCCGGTGCCCACGTGTTGGATGCTTGCTGCGCCCCCGGCGGCAAAACAGCCCATTTGCTCGAGCTGTTCGACATCAACCTGACCGCGATCGATAGCGATAATCAGCGCCTGGCACGGGTGGAAGACACCCTCAGCCGACTAGGCGTAGAGGCCGTTCTTCAGCATGCCGATGCCACCGAGCGCGACTGGTGGAACGGCACACCGTTTGATGCCATTCTGCTCGATGCCCCTTGCTCGGGTACTGGGGTCATTCGACGCCACCCGGATATCAAAAAGCTGCGCCGTAAAGACGATATTCGCCCACTGGCCAAGCTTCAGCGCCAGCTGTTGGATAATTTGTGGCCAATGCTGCGCGAAGGCGGCACCCTACTCTACGCCACCTGCTCGGTACTGCCGGAAGAGAACAGTGAGCAGATCGAAGCGTTTCTTGCCCGCACGCCTGACGCTCATGTTACTACACCTAACGACGTTGCCTGGGGCATTCCCAGCGGAGCGGGGCGCCAATTGTTTCCGGCGCAGAGCAGTCACGATGGCTTTTTTTATGCCAGACTAGAGAAGCGGTCTGCCTAGGCGCTAACTGATGCCAGGGCAGTGAATTTCAGACAAGGAAGGAGACATTATGAGTCATCACACCTACAAGCATGTAGAACTGACCGGATCTTCCGAGAAAGGTATTGAAGAAGCGGTACAGAATGCATTGGCCAAAGCATCAGAAACGATTAAGCACATGCGTTGGCTAGAAGTGGTCGACACCCGTGGCCACATTGAAGATGGCCAAGTGGCTCACTGGCAGGTCACGGTCAAAGTCGGCTTTACGCTAGAATAATCCTCACCTGCTTTTCAGCGGCGGCTGGTTTACACTGGCCGCCGTCTTTATTGCAGCGCATGATAAACGCTCCTGAATGAAAGTTTACGTCTTGAACGTCAGGACTGGGTCTTAAGACTGCCTCCTGGTCTTAGCGACATCGCGCTGGCGCTTTTAATGGAACCGATGCTCAGCAATGAAAATCATCATTCTCGGCGCCGGCCAAGTCGGCGGCACCCTGGCAGAACACCTCGCTCGCGAGGAGAACGACATCACTGTCGTTGATACCGACGCCAAAAAACTGCGCGACCTACACACCAAACTCGATATCCGCACCGTGACCGGCGCGGGCTCTTACCCTATTGTGCTGCGTCAGGCAGGCTGCGAAGACGCCGATATGCTGATCGCCGTCACCAACAGCGACGAGATCAATATGATCGCCTGCCAGGTCGCCCATACGCTGTTTCGCACTCCGACCAAGATCGCCCGGGTGCGTGCTACGGCGTATTTAACCCGTAAAGGCCTTTTTGCCCACGAAGCGATTCCCATTGATGTCCTCATCAGCCCCGAGCAGGTGGTCACCGACCACGTGCGCCGCCTGATTGAACACCCCGGTGCGTTACAGGTATTGGAGTTTGCCGGTGGTCTGGTGCAGCTGGTGGCGGTAAAGGCATTCTACGGCGGCCCGCTGGTGGGTCAGGATTTAGCCTTTCTACGCCGCCATATGCCCAACGTGGATACCCGCGTGGCCGCCATCTATCGCCGTAGCCGACCGATTATCCCCCGCGGCGATACAGTCATCGAAGCCGACGATGAGGTTTTCTTCCTGGCCGCTCGCCGCGATATTCGCGCGGTGATGAGCGAGCTACGCCGGGTCGAGCGTGATTTCCGCCGCGTCGTCATTGCCGGGGGCGGTAATATCGGCGAGCGGCTGGCGGAGCATTTGGAGCATAGCCACCAGGTCAAGATCATCGAGCACAACTTGGAACGCTGCACCACGCTCTCTGAGCGGTTGGATCGCACCGTGGTGCTCCATGGCAGCGCCACCAGCAAGCGCCTGCTGGAAGAAGAGAACATCGAAGAGTGCGATATCTTCTGCGCGCTGACCAACGACGACGAAGTCAATATCATGTCGTCGTTGCTCGCCAAGCGTTTAGGCGCCAAGAAGGTGCTGACACTGATTAACAACGCCGCTTACGTAGACCTGGTGCAGGGGGGCGAGATTGATATCGCCATTTCGCCCCAACAGGCGACCATCGGCAGCCTGCTGACCCACGTGCGTCGCGGCGACATCGTCAACGTGCACTCGCTGCGACGGGGTGCCGCCGAGGCCATCGAAGCGATTGCCCACGGTGACAAGCAGTCCTCTAAAGTGGTCGGCCGTACTATCCGCGAGATCGGTCTGCCCGAGGGCACCACCATCGGCGCGATTGTGCGCGGTAAAGAGGTCATCATTGCCCACGGCGATGTGATGGTTGAGAGCGGCGACCACGTGATTCTGTTTGTGATCGACAAGCGCCGCATCCGAGACGTAGAGCGCTTATTCCAAGTCGGTCTCACGTTCTTTTGATAACCCCCGAACCACTGCCGCTGGCAGCCAATAACAGGAGCATGCGACAACCATGAGTCTGCGGGTTATTTTGCGCATTTTAGGGCTGTTGCTGATGCTATTCAGCCTGACCATGCTTCCTCCAACGCTGATTTCACTCTGGTTTCGCGACGGCGTATGGAGTGCCTTTATTAGCGGCATTGCAATTTCGGTGGTGACCGGATTGCTGCTTTACCTGCCTAACCGCCGCGCGCAAAAAGAGCTGCGTATCCGCGATGGTTTTATTATCGCCGCAATGTTCTGGACGGTGCTGGCGCTATTTGGCTCGCTGCCGCTAATGCTGTTTGGCGAAGGCTCACTGAATATTACCGATGCGGTATTTGAATCGTTCTCCGGTTTAACCACTACCGGCGCTACCGTGATTACCGGCATCGACTTTTTACCCGAATCGATTCTCTACTACCGCCAGCAGCTCCAGTGGCTGGGCGGCATGGGGATCGTCGTATTGGCCGTCGCCATTTTGCCCACTCTAGGGGTTGGTGGCATGGCACTTTATCGCACCGAAATACCGGGGCCGCTGAAAGACTCCAAGCTCACCCCACGTATTACCGAAACCGCCAAGGCACTGTGGTATATCTACGCCACGCTTACCCTCGCCTGCATGATCGCCTATATGTTGGCGGGCATGAGCTGGTTCGATGCGTTAAGTCATAGCTTTTCGACCGTCGCCAACGGCGGGTTTTCTACCTATGACGCCAGTATCGGCTATTTTGATAGCGCCACGATTGAAATGATCTGCATCGCCTTCATGCTTATTTCTGCCTTCAGCTTTAGCCTGCACTTTATCGCCTGGCGGGAAAAAAGCCTGTTGCACTACTTTCACGACCCTGAAGCACGTTTTTTGATGCTGTTTCTGCTCGCCTTGTCTGTAATCACCGTGTTGTCGCTGTTGTTAACCAATACCTATGACACACTGCGCGGGCTACGCCACGGGGTTTTCCAAGTCGTCTCGGTCGCCACCACGGCGGGTTATAGTGTCGCCGACTTCTCCATGTGGCCTGGCGCCCTACCCTTTCTGCTGTTTGTCGCGGCGTTCGTCGGTGGCTGCTCCGGTTCTACCGGTGGCGGCATGAAGGTCATTCGGATTATCTTGATCCTTAAACAGGGCATGCGCGAGATTATGCGGCTGATCCACCCCAATGCGGTGATTGCGGTCAAAGTGGGCAAAGTCAGCGTGCCCGACAGCATTGCCCAAGCGGTATGGGGGTTCTTTTCGGTTTACATGTTGCTGTTCTTTATCATGTTGGTCGGGGTGATGGCGACTGGGGTTGACCAGGTAACGGCTTGGTCCACTGTGGGGTCAGCGCTCAACAACCTAGGCCCAGCGCTGGGTGAAGCAAGTACCCACTATGGTGAGATGCCCACGCTAGCAAAATGGATTCTGGTACTCGCCATGCTGCTCGGGCGACTGGAAATTTTCACGGTTCTAGTGCTGTTTACCCCCGCTTTTTGGCGGCGTTAAGCCCTGCATATCAGACATGCACTTCAGACCCCTTATTGATCTTGAGAGCCATTAATGTCCCACGAAGAAACGTCCCATCAAGACACGCCTCACCAAAAGACTGGGCCGCAGGCGGAAATGCCGGCCGCACTCCCGGCCACCAGTGGGCCATTAACAACGTTCACTATCGGTGAAACCCGCTACACGCTGTTGGGTACGGCCCATGTGTCGGCAGAAAGTGCCGACGATGTGCGCAAACTGATAGATAGCGGCGCCTTTGATGCGGTGGCCATCGAACTCTGCGATGCTCGTCACCACAGCATGTCGAACCCAGACGCCATGGGCGAGCAGGACCTGTTTCAAGTATTCAGGGAAGGCAAAGCGGGCATGGTCGCGGCGAGCTTAGCGCTTGGCGCTTTTCAACAGCGTATTGCTGACCAATCCGGCATTCAGCCTGGGGCCGAAATGCGCGCTGCCGTTGAAGAAGCCAGTCGTCTCAAGCTGCCACTGCTGCTGGTCGACCGCGATGTAGGCGTGACGCTAAAGCGCATCTACCGCAACGTGCCCTGGTGGCAGCGCTTTTCGCTATTTTCAGGGCTTATCGGCAGCGTGCTCTCGCGTCAGGATGTCTCTAAAGAGGACATCGAAAAACTCAAAGAAGGCGACATGCTGGAAGCCACCTTCAGCGAGTTTGCCGCCGAATCCGAAGCGCTCTATACGCCGCTGATTCGCGAGCGCGACCGCTACATGGCGCTACGGTTAGCCGAAGAGGCGCCGCCAGGGCGCTACCAGCACGTGCTGGTGGTGATTGGTGCAGGCCACTTAAAAGGCACCGGCGAACACTTGGAAGCACCACTGCCCGCCGACCCGAAAATAGAGCGCGAATCGTTGGAGGCCACTCCGCCGCCGTCCAAACTGTGGAAAGCTCTGCCTTGGCTGATTACCGCGTTGGTACTCACCGGCTTTGCGATTGGTTTTTCGCGCAATACTGACCTTGGCTGGCAGCTGGTACTTGAGTGGTTCTTGATTAACGGCATTCTCTCTGGTGGGGCGACCATCATTGCCCTGGCGCACCCGGTGACCGTGATTGCGACTTTCTTTGCCGCGCCGCTGACCTCGTTGAACCCAACGATTGGCGCTGGCTTTGTCGCCGCTGGGGTTGAGCTCTATATGCGCAAACCCAAAGTGCGCGATTTTTCATCGCTGCGCCACGATGTGACGCAATTAAAAGGCTGGTGGCAAAACCGCGTATCGCGCACCCTGCTGGTGTTTATTCTCGCCACACTAGGCTCTGCGGTGGGCACCTGGGTAGCCGGGTTCAGAATCGCCGGCGCCCTGTTTGGCAACGCGTAAAACGCCCTCACAGCGCTCATTCCTCTATGGGCGCTGCTTCTTGTTTGGCTAACAGGCGCCGCATCGCCGCGGTCGGCGAGTCGATTTTGTGATGCAGTCGGCTCGCCGCGTAGCTATCGTTAAACACCTCAAAGTAATCATCCAGCACATCCGCAGCGACCGTATCTCCGCCCTGACGCAGCAGCTCAATCGCCACTTCCGCAGTACAAAGGTGCGATTTTGACGCCGGTTTGCGCAGCCGATAACGCGTCTCCCGCTCGGTTCTCAATGGCAGCACAGGCAATGCATCCAGATAGGCGCTTTTACGGAACATGCGCCGCGCCTGACGCCAGGTGCCATCCAGAATGATAAATACCGGAATGCGCGTCTGCGCTTTCGCCGCATGCACCGCTTCGATACCCACCACCCGATCCGCGTAGTCGGGCTGGTCATCGGGAAAAATCACAAAGGGAGCATAGCGAGGGTCTTTCAACAGCGCTGACAGCTGTGCATCCGGCGCCGTACGGTACCAGGTAAAGATTCGCGTCTCGTTAAGCACATCACCAATCAAGCGACCGGTATTTGTCGGTTTGTAGTGCTCGATCGAATGCGTTAACAGCCACACCTGAGCGACGCTTTCCGCCTTCACTTGATAGGGGCACAAACAATTAAGCACCGGTAAATTGCACCCTTCACAGCGCGTGACAAAACTGCCGCGCGCTTTGAATTCACGCCTGGGCGGGCGCGGATGCTCAGCAGCTGAGTAATGATTTACGGTGTCATGATCAATAGAGTGATCGTTCAAAGCACTCTCATCAGCAGAGCTTTTAAAAGCAGACATCCGCGCTCCAAAGAGTGGGGGAAACTAAGAGTGAAAAAGGGCGCAGAGTATAAATGAGCACGGCGTCCTTTGACGAATATTTCCAACACCACCGTAAACCTAAAAATATCTCAACGTTGACACCCAAAGCGCAACGCCGCTAAAGTCTCGTCAACTAATACAGATAATAAGGTTTACAGATGACCGTGCATCACGAACAGTTCCTTCATGAACAACGCCACGACTGGACGCTAGAAGAGATCAACGCGCTTTTCGCGCTGCCGTTCAATGATCTGCTGTTTCAAGCCCAGCAGGTTCACCGTGCCCACTTCGATGCTAACGCGGTGCAGGTCTCTACCCTGCTATCGATCAAGACCGGCGCCTGCCCGGAAGACTGCAAGTACTGCCCCCAGTCCGGCCACTACAACACCCAGCTGGAGAAAGAGAAGCTGCTGGAGATTGAAAAGGTGGTCGAACAAGCCAAGGCCGCGAAAGAGGCAGGCGCCAGTCGCTTTTGCATGGGCGCCGCCTGGCGCAGCCCTCGCGATAAGGATCTACTGCTGGTCGAAGAGATGGTTCGTCAGGTAAAAGCCGTGGGCCTGGAGACCTGCATGACGCTGGGGATGGTCGACGGCGAACAGGCCAGCCGACTGGCCACGGCAGGACTCGATTACTACAACCACAACCTGGATACCTCGCCGGAGTTCTACGGCGAAATCATAACCACCCGCACCTACAGCGACCGGCTGGAAACCCTCTCCAACGTGCGCGATGCAGGCATGAAAGTGTGCTCCGGCGGCATTCTGGGTATGGGTGAGGATGCCAAGGATCGTAGCGCCCTGCTGCAACAACTGGCTAAGCTGTCGCCACATCCGGAGTCCGTACCTATCAATATGCTGGTGAAAGTGCCCGGCACGCCGCTGGAAAACGTCGAGGATTTAGACCCGATCGAGTTCATCCGCGCCATTGCGGTCGCCCGCATCATGATGCCGCAAAGCCATGTGCGGCTCTCCGCTGGCCGTGAGCAGATGAACGAATCGACCCAGGCGCTGGCGTTTTTGGCAGGCGCCAACTCGATCTTCTACGGCGACAAACTGCTGACCACCGGCAACCCCCAGGTGGATCGTGACCGCGCGCTGTTTGCCAAGCTGGGCCTGCACCCTGAGAAGCGCGAGACCTGCGAAAGCGAAGATATCCAAGCGGCACGCCTTGCCCAACAGGCACAGCAGCAGGTGCACGCCGAACGCGTTGCCGAGCTGGCGGTAGATGCCAGTGTCTGAAGCGTGGCAACAGCGCCTGGCCGACGCCCGCGCTCATCGTCAACAGACGGAGCGTTGGCGAATTCGTCAGGTAGCCAAAAGCAATACCCTCGACTTTGCGGGTAATGACTACTTAGGCCTCGCTCAAGACCCGCGCGTTAGCGAGGCCCAGGCGGCGGGCGCTCACCGTTACGGTGCAGGTGCAGGCGCTTCGCATTTGGTCAGCGGTCATCTGGAGATTCACGACGCCTTGGAAGAAGCGTTAGCGCGCTGGACAGGCCGCGAACGTGCGCTGCTGTTTTCTACCGGCTATATGGCCAATCTCGGCGTGCTGCAAGCGCTGGCTGATCGCCATACCGCTATTTTCCAGGATCGCCTCAACCACGCATCGCTAATCGATGGCGCCGCGTTAAGCGGTGCCCGCTCGCGTCGCTTTCATCACCGCGATGCTATTGATCTGGAAAGCCTGCTGGCGCGCAGTGAGTGCGCGCATAAGCTCGTGGTCAGCGATGGCGTTTTCAGTATGGATGGCGATATCGCCGACATTGCCACGCTGGTCGAAGTCAGTCGGCAGCACAGCGCCTGGCTGATGATCGATGATGCCCACGGGGTAGGCGTGCTAGGCGACAATGGCAGCGGCTGCGTGGGCAGCGCCTGGAGTAGTACGGACGTGCCGATTCTTGTCGGCACGTTAGGCAAAGCGTTAGGTACCGCAGGGGCATTTGTTGCTGGCAATGCCGAGTTAATCGATCACCTGATTCAGTTTTCACGCAGCTATATCTACACCACCGCCCAGCCTCCGGCCATCGCCGCCGCGACGTTAAAAGCGCTGGAGATCGTTCAGAGTGAACAGGGACTCCGCGCCCAGCTAAACACTAATATCGCTTACTTTCGCCATGAGGCGCTGCACTTGGGACTACCTCTCAGCGATTCGACCACCCCCATTCAGCCGCTGATCCTGGGGGACGAAGCGCGCACCCTAAGCTGGGCGTTACAGCTCCAGCAAAAGGGCATACAGGTGGGGGCGATTAGACCGCCAACGGTGCCCAAGGGTGAGTCCCGTCTGCGTGTGACTTTAAGTGCGCGCCACCAGCACGACGATATTGATCAACTGTTAGCCGCGCTCCACCACTGCCAGCACCAAGAGGCGTTATGCAGCCCCTGCGCTTAATCCTGCTCTCCGGCTGGGGAATCGACCAGCGGATTTGGCAGCCGCTCGAGGCGCACTGGCCCACCTGTCTAGCTGCCCAGACAGTAGAGTGGCCCGGCTACGGCGATACGCCCTCACTTGAGGCCAACGCGACGCTGGAAGAGCTGGCCGAGGCTATGGCCGAGTCGTTAGCCAGCGATGCGGTTTGGGTCGGCTGGTCATTGGGTGGGCTACTGGCTACGGCGCTACTGGCATATCTCCCCCCACCACGGGGCCTGATCCTGCTCGGTGCGGGGGATGCATTCTGTGTCAAAGACGAGGTCAGTGCCAAAGGGGGCGTCACTAGTGCCGAGCTGAGTGCCTTTCAGCGCGCCTTTCAACGCGACCCCACCGCAACCTGGCAACACTTTTTGCGCTGGCAGACACAAGGGGAGCCTAGCCCCCGGCAGGCTTACCGGCAACTGCAGGACCTGCTGGGCGATACACCGCCCGCCGATATCACCTCCTTAGCTGCCGGCCTGCACTGGCTGGCGTCGATTGATAATCGCTCAAGGCTAGCAGCCTCCCCTTGCCCGGTAGTACACCTCACTGGCGAGCATGACCCATTCATCAGCCCCGCCCAGCGCCGCATAAGCGAACCCCTAAGCGGTGTCGGCCACTGCCCGATGCTCTCGCAGCCCCAGGTGCTCGCCGCCGCGATTATCCGTCATGCTACCCAGATGACTAACGTCAGCACGGCGGTTTTATGAGCGACCTAACGCTGAACAGCGAGGTTAACTGGCAAGCACGGGTCGCCCACGCCTTTTCCCGGGCTGCGCCCCGCTATGATGTACTCGCCACTGCCCAGCGCCAAATAGGCGAAATGCTTTGGGATTCGTTACCTCCAAGCGCTTTTAACGTGTTGGATATGGGGTGCGGTACCGGCTACTGGACTCAGCAGTTGGCTGAACGTTACCCCCAAGCCCGCGTAACGGGGCTCGATATCGCCCCCGGCATGCTCGAACAGGCACGTCAGCGCTATAGTGAAAGTATCCACTGGCAACCGGGTGACGCTGTGGCCCTGCCGTTTGGTAAGCACACCTTTGATCTAGTGTTTTCCAACTTGGCGGTGCAGTGGTGTCGCAATATTGGCGCGGTGATGGAGGAGCTTTACCGGGTTCTCACACCCGGCGGGGAGGCGCATATCACCACGCTGCTGCCCGGCACCCTGGAGGAGATTGCCTTTGCCTGGCAGCGCCCCGAGGCGCTGCTGCAAATGCCTGATCGCGCCAGTGTCGAGAGGGCCATCGGCGAAAGCGGCTTAACCATCACCCGTCAGGCGGCCAGCGTTGAGCGCTTCAGTTACCCTGACTTGAAGGCGGTAATGGCGTCTATCAAAGGTGTCGGCGCTCAGATTGCCCGGCCACAGGCCAGCCTTAGCCGAAATGACGTCGCCGCCGCACAAGCGCGCTTTGAACAACTCCGCCAGCCGGAAGGCCTACCCGTGAGCTACCACTGCTTAACGCTGCACTTGGAAAAATCGCTATGAACGTCTGGTTTGTGACGGGCACCGATACCGATGCGGGTAAAACCCTAGTGACCAGTGGATTGCTCTATGCCGCCCGCCAACAGCAGTTGAGCACGCTGGGCTTAAAACCCATCGCCTCAGGCAGCCAAGCGACGCCTGAAGGCCTGCAAAATAGCGATGCCCTCGCCCTTCAGCATCAAAGCGTGCCGCCGGTCGACTACGTCAAGGTGAATCCCATCGCCTTTGCCCCCGCTATTGCGCCCCATCTTGCCGCGCTAGAGACGGGCCAGCCGCTTGAGGTTAGCGCTATCGTTAGCTTGTTGCGCGAAACGCTTAGCCAAACACCCAGAGATATCACCCTGATTGAAGGCGCCGGTGGCTGGCGCGTACCGTTAAACGCGCAGGAAGATTTCGCCGACCTGGCGATAGCGCTTGAGCTGCCGGTGATTCTGGTGGTTGGCCTAAAGCTGGGCTGCTTAAACCATGCCCGCTTAACAGCAGAAGCCATTCGCGCCGACGGCTTGGTAGTAGCAGGATGGGCGGGCAGCGTAGTTGATCCCGCTTTTGCGGCTGACACAGCCCGCTTTGAGGCCAATATCGCCCATCTAAACGCCAAACTCGCGGCGCCCTGTTTAGGCATTATTCCCCATCTTGATGCCCCCGACGCCGCAACTGCCGCCCCCTATCTCTCCCTGGAGCCGTTATGAACACGCCGGTTTGGCATCCTTATGCCCACTTAAAAACCCAAACGCCCGCGCCCAAGGTGGTGGGCGGTGACGGTACTCACTTTGTGCTCGAGAGCGGCGAACGCTTATTGGATGCCACCTGCTCCTGGTGGTGCATGATTCACGGCTATGGCCACCCGCGCCTGGTGGCGGCCATTCGCGAGCAGGCAGGTGAGCTGTGCCATGTGATGCTTGGCGGCTTAACCCACGACCCCGCCGACCAGTTGGCGCGCGAGCTGGTGCGCATTACCCCCGCCGGGCTGAACCACGTTTTCTATTCGGACAGCGGCTCGGTAGGCATGGAAGTGGCGATGAAAATGGCCCTCCAGTACCAGGTACTCACCGGCAACCCCGGCAAGCAAAAGATGCTCTCGTTGATGAAGGCCTACCACGGTGACACCACCGGCTGCATGGCAGTGTGCGACCCGGAAGAAGGCATGCACAGTCTGTTCGCCAGCCTACTCCCCCAACACCATTTCGCCCCGGCACCTACGGCTCCTTTTAATGCTAGCGCTGAACAGGTTGAACACGATCTTGGCGCCCTGCGCAGCGTACTTGAGCGCCACCATGAGGAGATCGCCGCCCTACTAATGGAGCCGCTTTTACAAGCTGCTGGCGGGCTTAATATGACCTCGCCGGACTATGTCACTGGCGCCAGGGAACTGTGCGATGAGTTTGGGGTGCTGTTGATTTTTGACGAAGTCGCCACCGGCTTTGGCCGCACCGGCAAACTGTTTGCTGCCAATCACGCGGGGGTCACGCCGGATATCATGGTGCTTTCCAAAGGCTTGACCGGCGGCTATTTAGGCCACGCTGCGACGCTCGCCACAGATCGCGTCCACGACGCCTTTGTCGGCGATACTCCCCAGCACGCCTTTATGCACGGGCCTACCTTTATGGGCAACCCGCTGGCCTGCCGCGTGGCGCTGGAAAGCCTGCGCGTCTTCGAGGAAGAGAATTACCTGGGCAAAATTGCCAAGCTCAGCCAGCAGTTGCAGCATGAGCTACTTGAAGACCAAGCGCTGAATGCACATCCGGCCGTGGCTGACGTTCGAGTCCTTGGCGCCACCGCCGTGATCGAAGCGCACTCCGCCGAGGCGCTAAAAGGCGTAGGCGACTTCGCCCGCGAGCGCGGCGTATGGCTGCGCCCCATTGACCGCTGGCTCTACACCATGCCCGCCTACATCACCTCGGAAGCGGAAATCACTCAGATTACCAGCGTGATGAAAGCATGGTTTCTTGAGTCGTAATGGCTCAGGAAAGCAGCAAATTACCCTGCTGCTTCCAACGATTCACTAGCGCCGGAACGTCTTCTCCGCCAGTGGCATTGATTGCCAGCACACACGGCGGGCCTCGTTCGCGGCGCGTATCACTGCAGTCCGTCCTGACCGTCGATCAGCACCAGTGTCTGTTCTGCCGTGACCCGCATCAGACATTGCGCGGTTGCAGGGCTACCGCCGGTGCCGCCACCCCATTTCGCCCGCTCGAAATCGCAGCGGGCATCGCGGTAGCCGATCCAGGCCCGTTGCATAGCCTTCAGCGTTGGCGCCTGTGCCGGTGTGTTCCAACTGTCATCCTCTGCCTCAGCGTCAGCTGAGGCGTACATCGCCATCAGGTCGCTGTAAGCGGTGTTTAACCTGTCGTCCCAAAACTGCCGTTCCCGATCTAGACAACCCCCCATAACGACGGTCGTGGAACCGCCCTCTGTGTCAGCCATGCAGGCATTAGCGGATTCACCAACGCAGGCCAGCCGAGCGTCACCCGATGCGTCAGCAAGGCAGGACTGCGTTGCCTCGTTCGAATAAGTCATATCCTGCGCGGCAACACCGCCCGTCCAAGCCATCACGATAACAATGCTACAGATTGCGCTCTTCACGTGCTTTTTTCCCTTTATATTTGCGTGCTCGGCGCCACCGCCCTGATTGAAGCGCCCTCGCAGAAGGCTGTGCCGAGCCGGTCTCGAATTTTTAAGACAACAGCAAATTACCCTGCTGCTTCCAGCGATTTACCAACGCCGGAACGCCTTCTCCAGCGGTGGTATTGATTGCCAGCACACCCGGCGGGCTGAGCATATCCGCCTCAGGGTCGACCAGCGCGCAGGGTGTGTCGTAGTCAATGTAAGAGAGCAGCGAAGCGGCAGGCATGACCGCCAGCGACGTGCCCACGACCAGCAGAAAATCAGCCTGGCTAACAAGTTCACAGGCATCTTCAAACAGCGGCACCGACTCTCCAAACCAGACCACATCGGGACGCAGCTGGCTGCCTTTATCGCAGACATTCCCCAGCTCAATCCCCCCTTTGGGCAGCGGGTAGCGCATACGCTCATCGATGGAAGAGCGTGCTTTTAAAATCTCACCGTGCAGGTGCAGCACGTGTCGGGAGCCTGCTCGCTCGTGCAGGTCATCGATATTCTGGGTAATGATACTGACGCTAAAGCCGCCTTGCTCCAGAGCAGCCAGCGCTTTATGGGCGGCGTTGGGCTTGGCACGACGGATCTGCTCGCGGCGCTGATTATAGAAATCCAACACCTGCTGCGGATTGCGCTGCCACGCCTGGGGGGTAGCCACATCCTCGACCGGGTGGTTTTCCCACAGGCCGTCGCTGGCGCGAAAGGTTTTAATCCCGCTCTCGGCGCTAATCCCCGAGCCGGTTAATACCACCAAATGCGGGCTTGCTGCCATGTTTACCTCGTCGTTTATGTTCCACTTTTTCTTAAGTCAAACACTAATATACTAGCTGCCCGATGCTGCCCGCAAAACGCTGCTTGTTACGGTAAGGATAAACATCGATGACGCGCCCATCGATGATGGCCTGCTGCAGTTCCAGCCAGTATTCCGGATCAAATAGCTCGGGGTGCTGCGCCATGAACATATCGCGCAGCGCCTTATTAGCGAACATGAAAGGGCCAAACTCCTCTGGAAAAATATCGTTAGGACCGATGGACAACGTATCCCCCCCCTGGAAGTCATTGCCCTGGGATTTGGGCATATGCCGAAAACGACACTCGGTGAGGTAGCAGACTTCATCGTAGTCGTAGAAAATCACCCTTCCATGGCGTGTCACGCCAAAATTTTTCAGCAGCATATCGCCGGGAAAAATATTCGCCGCAGCCATTTGCTTAATGGCATTGCCGTAATCCTTAAGCACCATCTCCTTCTCTTGGTCGCTGCACTGCTCCAGATAGATATTCAGCGGTGTCATCATGCGCTCGGTATAGCAATGTTTGATAATCACCTTATCGCCTTTCAACACAACGGTTGAGGGCGCCACTTCCAGTAAGTGCTCCAGACACTCCGGCGCAAAATGATCCTGACGGACAATAAAATTGGAGAACTCTTGCGTATCGGCCATACGCCCTACTCGGTCATGGCGCTTTACTAGTCGATACTTTTCGCGCACCACGGCGTGGGTCACGTCTTTGGCCGGGTCGAATTTATCTTTAATGATCTTAAACACGGTTCGAAAACTGGGCAGCACAAACACCGCCATCACCATGCCACGCACGCCAGGGGCAATAATAAACTGTTCCTCCCGCTTGGCGACCTGACGATTCAGCGCCCGGAAAAGTTCGGTTTTACCATGTTTGAAGAAGCCGATTGAGGCATAGAGCTCACCTTCTGGCTTATGCGGCATCAACTGCTGAAGATAATCGACAAACTCCCTGGGTACCGCCACCTCCACCTGAAAGTAAGCGCGGGTGAAGGAGAAGATAATCGACACCTCGTCAGTTTCGATCAATACCGTATCCAGGCTCAGGCTGGCATCGCCTCCTGCCTGCTCACCAAAACCCTCGCCGTGGAGTACCGGTAGCACCAGTGGCACCTGCTCACCGCCGCCGATAATCCGTCCCACCAGATAAGCCCCTTTATTGCGATAAAAGACGCTATTCAGCAGCTCGATTTCAGTATCATCGTCGTCCAACATCGCCGAGGGTAAGTGCTGCTGTAAGAAGGTGGCGCCGAGGTGGGTATCCTGGTCTATCTCCGCAAAGCGATTTTCGAAGGGAGCATCGATAAGCGCCCATTTGAGCGCAGCTTGCCAGTCGCCGTTAACCTGTTTGCGACGGCATAAGTCAATTCCCGAGCGGTGGGCGGCATCCTCCCGGGAGCTATACACAAACATCCAGTCGTTGCGAATATGGCGATGATGGAAAATCGCACAGAACAGCGAGTTAAAAAAGGTTTCAGCGAGTTCATAATCGAGTCGGAGGCTGATCAGCTCAGCGTAGTGGTTGCGCGCCTCTCGCCAGCACTCGCAGTGGGATACCACTTCGGGATCGAAAGTGCGCTTTAAGCGCCCCAGGGTAACGTCGATTTTCTCCTTATATAGATTGATCCGCTCCGCGGAGGCTTGCTGCGTTTCGCGCCACGCCGCGTCACGGAAACGACGGCTGGCATCGGCAGTAATCTCTTTAAAACGCGCACGGTACTCATCGAAGCCATGCAAAATCGTCGTCGCTAAGCGGTATGCAGGTGCGTGCTTCACGGGCCGTACTCCTGTGGATTTACGCTAGTAGCGTTGCCTAACGGTAAACTACATGCGAGACGACCTTGGTGGATACCCGTGCTCCGTTAGCGAACAGATTCAATGCGGCTGACCTGCAAACGGAAAGGCCCTGCCGTTCGATCCGCAATTAAAAAGCCGAGCTGGTGAATCTCGCTGGGCGTGACTGCGGGGGCATCGTTGAGCAGCGTGCCACGCCGCACCGCCTCAAAGACGCTCCAGGGGAAGTGCAGCGTTTCCCAGCTATCCTGAGCAGGCGTAAATTTCACTCGGTACGCTGAGGCATTGCCAAGGGAGGTGCTTTTCAGGCGCAACTGATAGGTACGCCCATCGCCCCGCACTGTCAGCGCTATTCCCCAGGCATCCGCCAGGGTTGGTTCAAAACCGTTGGGCTCGCGGCGAACCGAGGCAAAGCCCCCGCCGTTTTCCAGCGACACCTCGCCATGAAAGCGCCCTTCGTTGTCAGTAACGCTAAATGTGCTCTGAGAAACACCGCCCATTACGCCATCGTCAACCGCGTACCAGCGCTGCTGCTCGTTTGGGTTATCAAATGTCAACGCCATGATTACTCCTTCTCATTAGCTAAAAAAGCCTCTTTGCCGCAGGGCAAAGAGGCTCGTTCAGCCTAGGTGATTAACCTTGCAAATTATAGCTTCGCCGTCGTGACCGCTGGTTCTGAATCCTGGCTATCCAGCTCTTCAGGTGATGTGACCACTAGCGCAAACTCCTCCTCGGCGGTTTTCGCAACGAGATGATTCTTGCTATAGAGGAAGAAGTAGGCTGCGCCAACAATGAACAGCACAATGGTGTAGTTAAAGGCACGTGGGTCGAAGGCGTATACCCCGGTGAGCGCGACCAGGGAAAGCACCAGCGCAATGCCTGATGTGACAACACCGCCAGGGGTTTTATACGGGCGAGGCAGATCAGGCTGCTGCACACGCAGCATAATGTGGCTCAGTGCCATCAGTGCGTAGGAAATGGTTGCTCCGACCACGGCCATCCCCAGCATTAAGTCGCCTTCACCGCTGAGTGAGACTAAAAAGCCAAATACGCCCGGTACGATCAACGCCAAATAAGGCACCTTACGCCCGCTAGTCAGCGATAAGCGCTTAGGCAAATAGCCCGCCCGTGAGAGCGCAAATACCAATCGGCTGTAGCCGTAAATAATCGAAAAGAACGAGGCAATTAGCCCAGCCAAGCCCAGCACGTTAACCAGCGTGGCCAGGGTCGGGTTGCCCGCCTCGTTCAACGCATCTACTAATGGCACGCCGCTTTGGCCAATCATTTCGGCACCCGCCGCACCGGCCAGCAGCACCACGACTAACAGTGCAGTGAAGAGCAGAAACAGCATCGCCGCGATAATGCCTTTGGGCATATCTCGGGCGGGGTCTTTAGCCTCTTCCGACGCCAGCGGTACACCTTCCACTGCCAGGAACAGCCACATACCAAACGGCAGCGCCGCCCAAACGCCGTACCAGCCAAACGGCATAAAGGTGCTGGCGCCCGCCGCATCAGTGGGCGCAATATCAAACAGGTTGGCAGCATCGAAACTGCCTATCAGCGCGACAGCGGTCGCCAGAATGGCGAACACCGCTAGGCCACTAATCACCATCATGACCTTGAGCGCTTCCCCCACGCCTGCCAAATGAATGCCAATAAACACGGCGTAGAAAATCAGGTACACCAGCGGGCCGTCAATACCGATTAACGCCTCTACCGCGGCACCGATAAAGATCACAATCGCCGCTGGGGCCAAGGCGTACTCGATCAATACCGCCAACCCGGTTAAGTAACCACCGGCAGGCCCCATTGCCTGGCGGGCAAAGCTATAGCCACCGCCTGCTGCGGGAAGTGCCGCTGACATTTCCGCGAGCGACAGCACCAAAGCCAAGTACATCAGCGCCATCAAACAGGCGGCAATCGCAAAGCCACCCCAGCCCGCTTCAGCGATGCCAAAGTTCCACCCGGCGAAGTCACCGGAAATGACGTAGGAAACCCCAAGCCCTGCTAGCAGTATCCAGCCAGCGGTGCCTTTGCGTAGTTGGCGTTTTGCCAAATACACCTGATCAATCGATGGTTGTGTCATCGTTTTGCCCTTTCAGTGTGGAACGAAATCGTCGTCAGCGGCGTGCTGTTGTTTACTAACGCTGTTCCATTTTGTTATGTGACTGTTGTTGTTTGATCGTTGTTATAGGTGTCGTTTTTGGGGCGAAGCTAATCCGCCACCAGGAAGTTACGCGTCGAGCCTGATGCTGATTCGCCTTCCAACACATCGTCTTCGCTGCGGTCTTTCAACTTAACGCCAGACAATTTGAGCTGGCGGGCCTCTTTTAAGAGTAGAAAAAAGCGTCTAGCGGCCTCCTCTATTTGCAAACCCGCCGGGCGCACGTTGGAAATGCAGTTGCGCCGGTCATCCTTAAGCCCCGGTTCCGGTGCCCAGGTCATATACAGCCCTAAGCTATCTGGCGAGCTTAGCCCTGGTCGTTCGCCGATCATCACCAGCACGGCGTCAGCATTGAGCAGCCCTCCAATCTCATCGCCAATGGCCACCCGCCCCTGCTCAACAATCGTTAACGGCGCTAGCTGCCAATCGGCGGCGTCACTGCTCAACATCTGATAAAGCGTGCTAAGAAAGGGCGCGCTGTTTTGCTGCACGGCCAGCGCGGAAAGCCCATCGACCACAACCACCGCAAGGTCATAGCGTTGCTGAGAAGTAGCCGCTTGCTGCAACTGCTCTCGGGTCTCGTCGTTAAGGCGACGGCCATAGTCGGGTCGTTGCAGATACATGGCGCGGTCTTGAGCGTGGCTGTGTAGGCGAAGCGGCGCCTCAGTCAAATTGAGGGCTTGGGTCAGCTCGTTGGAGAGCGTTTCCACATCCAGCGGACAGTGAACCGCATCCTGGGCTTGGGCATGGGCTAACTGAAATGCCAGCAGTTTGCTGGTCGGCAGGCTAACCCCAGCGCGCCCCAGACCAATGCGCGCATCGGTAAAGGCATTTAGCCGCTCCCAAGGGTTTTCCACTACGATGGGGGATGAGGGTTTATGTGACATGTCGCGGCTCCTTGGGCAGGTGGCGCAGGCTGTTGGCAAAGGCGGCGGGAAGCTGGTCATTGAGCCGGTGGGTGCTGACATCCTGGAAAATCTGCATCTCTTCGAGCCAGCGTTCAAATTCGGGCGCGGCCTTGAGCCCCAGGACTCGCCGTGCGTAGAGGGCATCGTGGAAGGAAGTCGTCTGGTAATTGAGCATAATGTCGTCGGAGCCGGGAATGCCCATAATGAAATTGCAGCCCGCCACGCCCAGCAGCGTCAGCAGGTTATCCATATCGTTTTGATCGGCTTCGGCGTGGTTGGTGTAGCAGACATCGCAGCCCATGGGGACGCCTAACAGCTTGCCGCAGAAGTGGTCTTCAAGGCCCGCACGGGTGATCTCCTTGCCGTCGAACAGGTACTCGGGGCCGATAAAGCCCACCACGGTATTGACCAGCAGCGGATTGAACTTACGCGCTACCGCGTAAGCGCGGGCTTCGCAGGTTTGCTGGTCGAGCCCGTGGTGGGCATCGGCGGAGAGCGAGCTGCCCTGGCCGGTTTCGAAATACATCACGTTGCGGCCCACCGTGCCGCGATTGAGCGACTGCGCCGCAGCTTCGGCTTCGGCGAGAGTACCCAAATCAAAGCCAAAGCTGCGGTTGGTGGCTTCGGTGCCGCCGATCGACTGAAAGACCAGATCCACCGGGGCGCCCTGCTCGATCGCCTCCAAGGTGTTCGTTACGTGGGTAAGCACGCAGGCTTGGGTGGGAATTTGATACTTCTGAATTACCTCATCCATCAGGCGCATCAGCTTGACGCTCTGGGCGACGTTATCTGTCGCGGGGTTGATGCCAATGACTGCATCGCCGCTGCCATAGAGCAGGCCATCTAAAATACTGGCCGCAATACCGGTTACATCATCGGTGGGATGGTTGGGCTGAAGGCGTGTCGAGAGCCGCCCCGGCAGGCCAATCGTATTGCGAAAAGCGGTGGTGACCCGGCACTTTTTAGCCACCAGAATCAAATCCTGATTGCGCATCAGCTTGCTGACGGCGGCGGCCATTTCGGGGGTAATTCCCGCTTTTACTTCTGTTAATACGTCACTAGTTGCGTGATCGGATAAGAGCCAGTTACGAAAGTCGCCGACGGTGAGGTGACGTAGGGGAGCGAAGGCGTCGGCGTCATGATCGTCAATAATCAGCCGGGTAATCTCATCCTCTTCGTAAGGAATCAGGGCCTCATTCAAAAAAGTGGTAAGCGGGAGGTCGGCGAGTACCATTTGAGCGACCACGCGCTCTTCAGCGCTCTCCGCCATTACCCCGGCCAAGCGGTCGCCGGAACGAGGCGGTGTGGCTTTGGCCATCAACTCTGCCAGGCTTGCAAAGCGATAGCTGCGGCTTCCCACCGTGGTGTGATAGGTCTGCGCCATAGAGCGGTCCTTTTTGTCATGACTGCTTTACATCGCGCTGGCTGCGCGTTGAGGTACGAAACTTGCTTGTTTCCACCATAGCGCTATCACTAGAGAGGGAGTATCGAGTTTTGGCAAACCCAAGAATATTTAATAAATTTAAATAAATACATAAAGTTAGGACGTTAGTCCAGCAATATTGAATGCATATAACGCCACAAGGAGAGCCCCATGACCACGCTCGACAACGCATTTGCACCAAAAAGATGCGTTCAGGAAGCGTTCGATGCCGATGAGCACGCGCAAAACCTGACGCGCTGGCAGCAGGAGTACGACCAGCTCAGCCCTGGCAGCTTCTATGGTCGCCTGGATGAAGTGGCATTAGAAACGATGCAAGTTTTCAAGGAGCACACCGGACAAGCGCTACGCCAGCAGTGTCGGGTATGGCCAAACTCGCTATGGATCGGCATCCCCACGACGCGACATGGCACGCGGATCAATGGCCAAGCGCTTAGCGAGGGCGACGTCATGTGCCGCCCCGGTGGGCGGGATTTTGAATTGGTGACGCCGGAAGGATTCGACATCTATGGGCTGGTGATTCAATTGCCAGCGTTAGCAGAGGCGGCCAAGCGGCAGGGGATGAGCTTAGATACAGGCTGGCACGTCATGCCCCGTCGGCAAGCGGCGACCGAAACGCTCAATGCCGTCGCGTTTCTTATCGAGCGCCTGCTGACTAGCCAAACGCTGGCAATTGCCAGCCATATACATCAAGACATTCTGCTGATGGCGCTGCTTGAACTCCTGCAAGCCGAACAGCCTAGTGCAGAGCTGCCCCCCAGCTACGCGCACCGCAAGGAAGTGGTTGACCGGGTGAAGCGCTACGTGGACGAGCATATGGATGGCCCGGTCACCATGGATGAACTGTGCCAGTTGACCCATGTTAGTCGGCGCACGCTGCAGTACAGCTTTACGGCCATTTTGGGCATTAGTCCGCTGCAGTATTTACGTTTAACGCGGCTCAATCGTGTCCGTCGGGCGCTGCGAGCCGCATCACCCGAACAGTCGGTAACGGAAATAGCCACTTACTGGGGCTTCTGGCATCTGGGCCAATTCGCCCACGACTATAAGCAGCAGTTTGGTGAGTGTCCGTCACATACGCTTAACCCAAAAGTAAGCTTAGCTAAAGGTCGGTAGATCCGTGGATTCACGCCCTGGCAGACCCAATTCAAACCAACTGTGATGCGCCTTACTATCGACCCATAGGTGATAGTGCAATTGAGATATCATCACTGGATCATCTAGAAAATCCAATCGTTCCAATCGACTCATCCCCGCTGGCCCCATCAACACGGCGCGAGAAACCCGCTCGGCTCGGCGCTGGCGTATGGGCTCGACATCGGTGTGCCGTGATGTGCCTAAAGCCGTCGCCAACGCATTAGGCACGGGCTCTACCACCACTCGGACAAAAGAGGGTGCCGACATCCCGGTGTTCATCTGGGCAAGCAAACTCACCATGCGTCGCAGCACCCGTGGTGGCTGCGTTTCTTCAGGAATCCGGAAAAGCCGCTTTTGAAAGCAGAACCGCCCTAACGAGACACGGCTCGACAGTGCCGATACCGGGATAGACAGCATCAAAGCGACGACGATGGGCGAGAGCCACCAAAGAAAGGTAGGCTCCATAACGTAAACACCCGCTGCCCACACAGCTCCAATGAGAGTCTGTGTCCAATGAGCTCGGATGGCATCCCCCCATGTCGTATCGCTATTTTCCCGCGATGGTGAGCGCCATTGCACCGCCCACCCCATTACTGACGTGAGTACAAACCGGGTATGAAACAGCATTCTTACCGGCGCTAACAACATCGAGAATAGCGACTCGAGCACCATGCTCGTCAATACCTTGAGCGGCCCGCCATAGTGGCGGCTACCTTTTATCCATACCAGCAATACGCTTAGCAACTTGGGCAAGAACAGCAGTAATGCCGTCACGCCGAACAAGCCCACCGCTAAGGTGGGATTCCATTGCGGCCAAACAGGAAACAGCATCCCCGGCTCGGGAAAGTAGTCGGGCGTGCTAAAGCTATGCACGGCTAGAAGTGCGGTGGAAAGAATTAAAAAAAGGCACCATAGCGGCGCTGACAGATAAGACATTAAACCGGTCAGGAAGACGGCACGGTGTACCGGATGAATACCTTGTGAGAAAAACAGCCGGAAGTTCATCAAATTTCCGTGACACCAGCGCCTGTCGCGATTGAGCTCATCCAGCAAATTAGGCGGCATTTCCTCATAGCTGCCTTCCAGTTTATAGGCAATCCACACCCCCCAACCCGCACGTCGCATCAGCGCCGCCTCGACAAAGTCATGGGATAAAATCTCCCCCGACATGGAGCCTTTACCGGGCAGCGGCGCCAGTATGCAGTGCTGCATAAACGGGGCCAGACGAATGATCGCGTTATGGCCCCAGTAGTGCGACTCGCCCAGTTGCCAAAAATGGAGCCCGGCGGTAAATAGCGGCCCGTAAACCCGCGTCGCAAACTGCTGCATGCGGGCGTACAGATTTAGGCGCCCCGAAGCGCGTGGTGCTGTTTGGATAATGCCGACCCTGGAGTGCACCTCCATCATTTGCACCAGTCGGGTCAGGCATTTGCCGCTCATGACACTATCGGCATCCAGCACCACCATATAACGATAGAGCGCCCCCCAGCGACGGCAAAAATCGTCAAGGTTACCGCTTTTGCGTTTGACACGGCGCTGCCGACGGCGATAGTAAACTTGGCCGAAAGCATTCAGGTCACGGCACAACACCAGCCAGGCGTAGGTTTCTTGAATGGCAATATCGGGATCAGACGTATCGCTCAGGATGAAGATGTCAAAATGCCGATCATTACCCGTGCTGCGCAAAGACTCCAGGGTGGCGCGCACGCCGGCAAATACCCTGGCAACGTCCTCGTTACATATGGGCACCAGCAACGCTGTGCGCGCCTCATCATCAATCGGCTCGTCACCCACCTCGCTATCAATGGCGTAACGGTCATGGCGGCGTAATAGCTGGAAAAACCCCATCAAGGCCGTCCAAAACCCGGCCGATACCCAGGCGAATAGCAGCACAAACAACGATAGGATAGTGATCTCAAGCCACTGCAGGCCTTGGCCGGGGAGTACAGTGCGCATCTGATTGGCGGCAATGATACTTTGACCAAAAATCAGCACCAGCAAAATCCAACGACGCCTTCTGGCGACCCACTTCCAGGACGCGGAGGGTGACTCTCTTCTGCGCTTTCGAAAATCCCCGTTAGCCCAGCGCTTGAAACGTCGACCAATATTTATGAAAGGATTGGTCGACCACTTCTGGGGGGCCAACGGCGTGCGTTTCATCGGTGGCGCAGTGCGTAGACGCGTAATGCCAGATGCATCCGTTGACAATACCTCTGGCGGCGCTAACGGCGGCTCTGCATAGGCAAGCGCCAAGCGTCGTCCCACTGATAAGGCCGCTGGATCATCACTATTTTTATTCTGCCAATCACCTTCACCCTCGCTATCTCCACCCAACGCAGCATGTAGCGAAGCCATATCCTGTTTATCAAGGTCACCGACTAATAACGAGTAGCGCTCCTTACGATCCCGGGTCTCCAATGCCAATCGTTCTAAATACAGATCCGTTGGCGTTGCCTGGGAAGAGGACATTGTCTCAGCCATTAGCGGGCAGCCTGTAATACCAAGTCTCGGACATTTGCTTGCCCTCGAGTACTAGCTTGGCCCTGATATCCAAAGGCTGGTTGCCATTATCGCGCTTCACGTTAACAAACACACGCCAACCGTTGGTCGCTGGATTATGCACAACGCGACTATTGGCTAATTCGCCATTATCGCCAACGCTGGCCTCTACGCTCATATTGGCATCGCTGGGGATGCCGGAAAGCGAGGGCCCGATAAAATCGAGGACGAAAGCGAGCGTACCGTCAGGCTCACGCACCAGATTATCGCGTATCACTTCTCCCCGTGAGCGACGTGTTTCTTCAACCCACGCAAGCTGAGGATCAAGGTGACGGCTTTCATCGGTTGTAAACGTAATACGGTAATCGAACGCCAGCGGTGTTTCAGGATCATGCGTTTCGTCAGCCAACCACATTGATACGATGTTGTCGTTGGTCTCGTTGTCGGTGGGAATCTGGATCAACTCAACGCTACCGGCCCCCCATTCGTTTTGTGGCTCAACCCAGGCGCTTGGGCGCAGATCATAACGTGCGGCAATGTCCTGATAATCGCTAAAATTGTGACCACGTTGCATCAGTCCATACCCGCGTAACTGAGGCGTTGCGTGTCGATTCATCATCAATCGGGCTGGATTGGCTAGCGGGCGCCATGCCCACCCATTCTGCGCATCATTGATTAATAGGCCATTAGAGTCATGGATTGCCGGGATATAGTGTTGTGTCGAAGAGGGCTGTTCTGGGCCGTAAAGGTACATACTGGTGAGTGGTGCTATCCCCAATTTCTCGACCGCCCGGCGCAAATATAGCCGCGACTGTACGTCTACTAAGGTGTCTTCTCCGGGGCGTAACACGAAGCGGTAGGCACCGGTAACGCTAGGCGAGTCAAGCAGGGCGAAAATCGTCAAGTACTGACTTTCTAGGCTAGGCTCGATGATCCACATTTCGCTAAAGCGAGGGAACTCTTCGCCTGAGGGCAACCCTGTATCAACAGCCAGGCCGCGCCCTGAAAGACCATAAACCTGCCCTCTGCCAATTGCGCGAAAATAGCTTGCCCCCAGAAAGACCATCACCTCCTCATTGCGATTTCCTTCCTTGAGCGCATGGTTGATCCTGACACCAGCAATACCAACGCCATCGCTATTTTTCGCTTCGTCGGAGATACCTAAATCACCGTAAGTGAAGTCATCTGGGTTATAAGCAAAGCCATGCACCTCACCGTCCTGATCAATGCTGTTTAATTGGATGGCGCTGTCATAATGCATCCCTTCATGGATAAAACTCAGGGTGAAAGGTGCGCCTCTACCGCTCCAAACGTCGCGATCTCGCTTGTACTGTATTTGCGCATACTCTGCAAAGCTGAGTTCGCGCAGCTCATTGGGCAACGATGTTTCCGGGGCGCGGTAGCCCTGCTGCGCGAGTTCCTCTGCTTTTTTAACGACATCATCAAAGCCAAACGCAAAAGCCTCAACAGGAATGCTTCCAATCAGCAGCCCACCTAGAACGGCTAGAGAAAAAAAATCGTTACGGCGTGAAAATTTACTCTGTGGGGTCGATCCACTCATTTAGCGTAATCCTCCTGTACAATCCTTTGACTGAATTCAAATACGCTTATTTGCCGAATCGACATACGTGAGAGACCATTCGATCAGCTAATTGCGTCCTTTTGCTATTGCTCGCCATCGCCAACATACACACCATGCGCGCATGTAAAGATTAGATTACATTTTAGGTATAGCATGAGTCTAGACTACTTGGCACCCTGACTGACCGAGCTTTTTGAAAGGACTGAGGCAAAAAATTAGAACTTACTCAGTATGTTGAACCGCGTGGAGAGGCGCTACATTAAGCGGGTGGTCTATTACAAGCCGTAGTTTTACGAAAACCCTTCGCCAATACTTAACCTATCTCTACCTGTTAGATTAGCAGAGCCAGCGCTGAACAAACTGATCGGTGACCAGAGGTCGGTCAAAGTAGTAACCTTGCCCTTGGTTGCAGCCAAGTGAAAGCAAGGCGGCGATTTGATCTTTGCTTTCAATACCTTCGGCAATGGTTTCAAGCCCTAGCGTGTTCGCCATGGCGATAATCGTCGCCACGATCACACGGTCATTGTCGCTAGTGAGCATATCGCGGACGAACGAGATATCGATTTTTATTTTATCGGCGGCAAAGCGCTTCAGGTAGGCAAGCGATGAGTAGCCGGTGCCAAAATCATCGATAGATAGCCCCAGCCCCTTGCCCTTCAACACTTCGGTCATGGCGATCGCTTTTTCAGGATTTTCCATGATGCCGCTTTCGGTAATTTCCAAGCTAAGTTGCGAGGGCTCGATGCTGAAACTAGCACAGCTATCGAGCAGGTTGGCGACCAAGTTTTCTTCCTCGAACTGCTGGGCGGCAATATTGATCGCTAGCTGCCCCGGCATTGAATAGCCCTGAGCCCGCCACTCAGCCAGCTGTCGGCAAGCTTCTTCAATCACCCAATAACCAAGCGCTACAATCATCCCACGCTCTTCGGCAATGGGAATGAATTTACCCGGAGATACGTCGCCAAGCTCTTCATCATGCCACCGGCACAGTGCTTCGGCGCCAATTAATTGGCCACTGTTTAAATCCACCTGAGGCTGAAAGTGCAAGCTTAACTGTTTTTCTGCAATAGCGGACGCTAAGCGCTTGGCGATATTCAACTGCTCAGAGATGACGCGCCCCATCCAGGGTTCAAATACACAGGTGGAAAGTTTTTGCCGCTTGGCTTGATACATGGCGATGTCAGCATGCTTCAACAGCTCCAAGGGCGTTGCCGCATGCTGGGGACAAAGCGAAATACCGATGCCCATTGAGAGTTCAAAGGAGTGCTCCTCAACCAGCATCGGGTATGCCATGCTATCGCACAACCGTTGAGCGGCAGCTAACGCGCCAATCGCTCCGACTCCAGGGCAAACGACGACAAACTCATCGCCCCCTAATCGGGCCAAAAACTCATCCTTCGTTAGCGACGCTGCAAAGTTGCTAGCAACGCCCTTCAGAACTAAATCGCCCAGATCATGCCCTGCGGTATCGTTGATCTCTTTAAAATGGTTCAGATCAAGCAGCAATAGCGCCAACTCAGGGGTCTTCGTATCGGCGAAGACTCGCTCTAAGTGGCGCATAAAAGCGGCCCGATTAGGCAATTGAGTGCCAGGATCACAAAAGGCCAATTGCCGTATACGCACTTCGTCTCGCTGACGCTCAAGCTCTGAAGCTGCACGCGCCGCAAATATCTGCAGCACATTACGCACGATATCCACTTCATCTAGCGGCTTTTTAAACATGACGCCCATAAGGCCCATCGGCTGACCGTGACTGTTATCAAGCCGACGTCCTACATAGCCATTTACCCAACTTAGGGCCCCGTTGCTCTCCTTAGGCAGCATGATGGCGGCACCCTCATGAACGATACACTCCTGCTCAACCATCACCTTATGGCAGGGAACCCCAGGCAGATAATAGGCAAAATTATCCTGCAGTTGACCATTTACATATAGCGTTAAGGTATGCGAAAAATCTGAATTCTGCTCGTCCAACAACGCAATAAAGCCCACTTCGGCAGACAGCGCCTCCGCCATATGGGCGGTTAGTTGATGCAGAAACGCCCCACCACTTGTTGCTGAGACCGCAGTCGCCACGCTAACAACCGCTTGCTGAAAGCGTTGCTGTTCATTAATGGTATTAACCAGTGTTTCATTCTGCCGACCAATACGCTGCAGCGCCCGCTTCTTATACTGTAGCCGCTCTTGGGTGTGGCTTTCCGATAACTGACGTGCCAGTTCAGCCCCTGCTAGCGCGGAAGCAATACGTAATACGTAATCGGCATATATAGGTAGTACCAAAGGAGAGGAGTGCATCAGCGCAATAACGCCTAAAAAGCTGCCATCAGGCGCTGTGATAGCGATGCCCCAATACCCTTCAACGTTGAGTAAATTTAGCCGCTTATCATTCGGGAAGTGCTGGCAAACCCGAGAGGAAATAAAATATGTTGATAGATCAGCTACTTGTTGGCATAGCGTGGCTTCCAAAGCATAAGGAGCCCCCTCACTGAACGCTTCATGTGACCACATGGCCAGCGTGGTCGCCATTTCACGGTGGCTATCGATATGCTCTACAACGGCATGATCCACCTTGAGAATACCCGCTAAGGACCTCACAAGGTGGTGAAAAAAGCCCTCTTCGCTGACGTAAGATAGCTTATCCGCTAACTGTCGAAAAATTTCTGGTGCCGAGGTAAGAGACATGGTATTAAACGCCTTCGGATTAGTCGTGCCAAAATCAAGCTACTTGCCAGCTCTTTCTGAACAGCATTATTAAAAACATCACTTATACCCGTCATATAAAATATTCCAGCATCTACTCAGGCTTCAAAAACTTTAATTAAAAAATCAAGCCACTGACACCCATTCACTTTAAAAACCTTCCAGCTAGAAGCTCAACACTACTAAAAATTAACTCATACTTTATTATTAAATATTGACATATAACTCTCTTTTCCTTTGCAGCATTAACCTACCCGTTTCAAACTTCCAGGCTTTACCCTGAGCATTTAGGCTTTTTCTTTTTTAAACACTCAATTAACCTTACCTCCACCAACCACTAATACTTCAAACAGCAACCATACGAAACAAAAAGTTACCCTTATCATCCAAACCAACCTTAGAAGTTGATATTCAACCCAAACAGCCCTTCATGTCAATAGGTCGTTCCTCAACTATTTAGGTCTAATGGAGGATGTTGTGAATAAAACAGAACAGGATCGGCTCGCAGGCAGTATTGGCAGAGCCATTGCCAAACAAAGGGTTCGCAGTCAAATGACCCAGGAAGAAGTCGCTGAGCGCTTAGGCGTTGGCAATGAAGCCGTTTCTCGCATTGAGCGCGGGCGGGTGATACCCAATATTGTGCGTCTAATAGAACTTGCGGAGGTTTTTAATTGCGAAGCTGCAGAATTACTCGGCCAAGCAAGCTTTCATATTGATGATCAGTCAAGCAGAATGAAACAGCTTCTGGCACCTTTAAACCAAAATGATCGACAACTAGTGATCGATTTAGTGGAGAATTTAACGACGCGCTTGCAGCAAAGGTAACTATATAAGATGACAAGCACATGTTCTTGTCATCTTAATACAAAGCAATCGTGGCAATCGCCACATAGCCCCATAGACAACTAGTATTCTCTATTATTTCAATAATATTTTATAATAGATTGACTACACTTTATGGTATTTAACACAGCACAATTGACTTCACACATTAATCTTATAAAACCAGAATTAAGAATCTCTAATGCACTAGTGCACCCTATTGGTCGCACAACCATTTTTATGCTATAGAAAAGCCTGAGATAAATAGTCAGGTTTTGCTACTCAGCCATCGCAGCGTTGCGCTGCAAAGAGGCGCTATGTTCAACACGACTGCTTGGAATCGCCTGCGCTATACCGCTTTCGCCCCTTTTTATGACGTGGTTGCTGCTCGTGCTTTCCGCAGGCCAAGGCGTATTGCGCTAGGCCAGGTCGATTGGGAGCCAGGTATGCGGGTGTTATTGGTCGGCGCCGGTACAGGGCTAGACCTACCTTTTCTGCCTCATGACATTGAATTACATGCCACCGACTTAGCCCCAGCGATGGTTAAGCGCACGGCTAAACGGGCTGAAACGCTACGCCGCGATGTGGAGTGTCGGGTGATGGATGCCGAGGCGCTCAACTACCCCGACGAGCACTTTGACGCCGTCATCATGCATCTGGTTATTGCGGTCATGCCTAACCCACAGCGAGGGCTTGCAGAGGCACACCGTGTGCTGAAATCAGGCGGCCAGCTGTGTGTGATGGATAAGTTCCAGCCGGATGAACAGCCTGTTGGGGCGGGCCGACGCCTGTTGAACCATTTGACATCAGCACTTGCCACCGATATTACCCGCCAAGCCCAACCACTGCTTGCGGAGGCTGGCTTCACGACTCGCCACGATGAACCCGTGCTGATGAATGGCCTGTTCCGTGCGCTGTTAGCTACCAAACCAGCGCTTTCTAACCGTTAAGCATGTGACCTTTCACCGCTGCCTGCACGCTGGTGATTGCCGAGGGGATTGGCTACTCTGGCAAGCTTCTTCGCCGATCATGCTCGGATTCTTGTCATGCCACCGCCCTCTTCCGCTCGTACCCAAAGGCTTCTGTTTGCCCTGCTTAGTCGCCTGCACTTATATATTGGTCTTTTTATTGGACCTTTTATTCTTATTGCAGCGCTATCAGGCATTGCTTACCTGCTTAGCCCGCCTCTTGAAGCGTGGCTCTATCACGACACGCTCTACGGGGAAACTCAGGGTGACCCACAGCCGCTGTCCGCTCAGATTGCCGCTGCTCAGGACTTCTCAGGTGATGCTACGCTCCCAAGCGCCGTTCGCCCGGCTCCTGAGCTCGGCGACACCACGCGCCTCATGTTTAACGCAACGAACCTTGGCCCTTCGGAACATAGAGCGGTGTTTATTGATCCTATTTCGCTCACCGTGACAGGCGATACAACGGTTTACGGCACTAGTGGGATTTTACCGCTACGCACAGCGATTGATCATTTTCACCGTCAGCTGCTGATGGGTAATGTAGGCCGCCTTTACAGCGAATTAGCCGCGTCGTGGCTTTGGCTTGCTGCCTTGGGTGGCGTCATATTGTGGATGTGGCAGCGCCCTGCGCTGAAAAGGGTTTCTGGAGCCCCTACAACCCGGCGACGTCACGCCACGCTGGGATTGGTACTCTCCATCGGACTGCTGTTCTTCTCGGTGACGGGGCTTACTTGGTCGCAATGGGCGGGGGGCAATATCGCGGAGCTGCGCAATGCCTGGGGTTGGAACACGCCTAGCGCCTCAACAGCACTGATCGATACTGATAGCCAAATCACTGACGAGCATGCCGAACATCACGGTCACGCATCTCCCGTTTCAGCCAGCACACCACTAATGCCAGAAGATTTTGATCGTGCGCTCATGGCGGCACGTGCGGCAGGGCTAACGGCAGATCGCATTCAACTCTCTCCACCAACCAGTGAAAACCAGGCTTGGCGGGTAGCAGAAATTGATCGGCGTTGGCCCACCCAGGTGGACCAGGTCGCGCTGCATCCGCACAGCATGGCGGTGACCGATCAAACCGACTTTGCCACGTTCCCTTTGGCCGCCAAGCTCACCCGCTGGGGGATTGACCTGCATATGGGGGTTCTCTTTGGCTTGGTCAATCAAGTAGTGCTGGCATTGATCGCTGCCGGGCTTGTGACGCTAATGGGCTGGGGGTACGCCATGGCATGGCGGCGGCTGCGCACGGCGAGTGGTCAGCGTTTGCCCACGGTTTCAGAGCCATGGTTACTGCTCCCGATCAAAGCCAAGCTCAGCGTGCTGTTAGTTGCTATCGCGCTAGGTCTGGCGCTACCCGTTTTAGGCGTTAGCCTTGCGATGTTCATCGTGATCGATGCGTTACGCTGGTATGTAAAAAAGCGTTACACTGCCCGCCACCTAAATGCCCACTCTTCAAATACATCAAGGTGATCGATGCCAAAAGCACCCGTTAAACGCTTTCGTCGCTTACCCGATGACGAGCAGTCACGCGTTATCGAGATGGCCTGGGAAGACCGAACGCCGTTTGAAGCGATTGAAACGCTGTTTGGTTTAGCCGAACCGGATGTCATAGAGGTAATGCGCCACCAGCTCAAACCCGCCTCGTTTCGCCTATGGCGTAAACGCGTCACCGGCCGTGCCACCAAGCACCAAGCTCTGCGTTCGCCCGATGTACTTCGCGGCTACTGCCCGACGCAATATAAGCGCTGATGATTGGAAAAAGAAATGCTTCCGAAAGCGTCCTCTCCAATACGCGCTGGTTGACAGTATTTAACAGACCCTAAAGAAGGGGCTGTTTCATCAATGACGGGTAGTTTTGCCTTACCTAGAGCCCATTTTTAATCGCTCACACTTCCCCAATACCCGCCCTGTTTAAGCAATCCTTTCAAATGGTGAGTAAAAAGTTGGGCTTCGGTAGAGCACGGTTCTTTTCTACTTAACAGGCCAATGCCCATTCCGGGCACATCTTCTGCTAGTTCACGTCGCGATAAGTGGTCGCCATCCAGCGACCAGGGACGAAACACTAGATTGGATAAAATCGTCACGCCGATACCCATGCCGACTAAACTGCGCACTGCTTCAATAGAGCGGCTGCACGTAATCACTTGTGGCCTACGCGGCTGCCTTTTCCAGTAGCGCTCCCAGGTGGCTATATGCTCATCCATCTCTAGCAGAATAAAGGGGTATTCACACACGTCATTTAACTTAACGTGAGCTCGGCGTAGCAAGGGATGACCTGTGGGTGCCCATAGCCGCCGTGGGGAGTCAAACAGCCGTTCACAGTGAAAGTCTTCCGCAGGGGACACGTTATCGATGACTAACAACCCAAGGTCAATGTCGCCAGCCCGCAGTTGCTGTTGAATATCTTCGATACTGGCTTCAGAAATAGTTAGCTGAACACCGCTTAATATATTTAGTTGCCCTTGAAGTAAGCGGGGCAGCATGTAGGCCGAGATAGTTTCGGTTACCCCGAGGCGCAAGGTGCCACAGGGCTCATCTGGCAATGACCGAACGCTTTCTCTAGCCTGCTGCGCTTCGTGAAGTAGGCGAACAGCATATTGCTGCAGAGACTGCCCTGCTGCAGTGGGCAACAACCCTTTGGAATGTCGTGTGAATAACAGGCAACCCAAATCGTTCTCCAGCGCTTTAAGCGAGGCTGACATTGAGGGCTGGGAGATATGGCAACGTTGCGCCGCCATAGAAAGCGTGCCGGTCTCTATGATGGCCAGGAAGTGGCGTAATTGCTGCAGCGTCATAGATAAAACCTATATCAATCGACTTGAAATACATATTAGCTTGATGCGTTTGTGGAGCGATAGGATGAATTAAATGTTTCGAGCACTTACCTATGGCATCTACAACACTTACAACGACTCCCGCCGCCGCCCTTCCCGGCTTTTGTACGCTGTGCCGCTCTCGCTGCGGTACGCTCAATCATGTTCAAAATGGCAAGCTGGTGGCGGTTGAGGCATTGGCAGGCCACCCCACTGGCCGCGGTACCTGCGCAAAGGGACGTGCGGCGCCGGAGCTGGTTAATCACCCTGAACGTATTTTATATCCCCTTAAGCGCACCCGCCCAAAAAATGGTGGGGACCCCGGCTGGAAGCGTATCAGTTGGGAGGAGGCGCTAACTGAGATTGCCGACCGCTTGAACGAGATCCACGCTCGTGGAGCTGAGCGAGTTGCCTTCGCTGTTACTACCCCTAGTGGCACGCCACTTTCTGACAGCATCGATTGGGTGGAGCGCTTTATCCGTAGCTTTGGCAGCCCCAATACCATCTATGGCACAGAAATTTGTAATTGGCATAAAGATGTTGCTCATACCTTCACTTTTGGCTGCGGCACTCCCAACGCGGACTACGCCAATGCGCGACTTAACGTGCTGTGGGGGCACAATCCTTCCCATGTGTGGCTTTCCCAAGCTGGTGAGTTAGGGGTGGGCCAACAGGCGGGGGCCCGGCTACTAGTGATTGATCCTCGTGAAACATCGCATGCACGACAGGCCGATTTGTGGCTTGCTCCACATCCGGGTACTGATGGCGCTCTGGCGCTATCAATTGCCCATCAGTTGATTCTTACGGGCCGTTTTGATGTTGATTTTATTCGCCTTTGGAGCAATGCCTGTTTGCTGGTGGACGTAGCCACGGGACGCTATGTACGTGACCCCCTCAATCCAGAACGCTTTATGGCATGGCATTCCGAACAAGGAGCGCCTATTGGTTTGGATAACCGCTTTAAGACTTCTGAGTCGTTAGCTGCCCAACTTGCCCTGGAGGGAGAGTATGAACTTCACCCGGAGAGTATGGAGGTAATCCGCTGCCGCCCTGCTTGGAGCTATTACCGCCAGGCCTGCGCCGAATGGCCTTTGGAGCGTGCCGAGCAGGTAACAGGTGTTAAAGCTGAACAGATTTTACGCGCGGTGACACTGATAGGTGAGGCTGGTGATGCCGTTAGCTATCACGGTTGGACCGGCATTGGCCAGCACACCAACGCGACGCAAACTGAGCGTGCTATTGCGACGCTTTATGCCTTAACGGGTAGTTTCGACCGCCCTGGCGGTAATCGCCGCTGGAGCACACCGCCGAGCAACTCCGTTAACGGCTTAGAATTAATGCCAGAGGGACAGCGGGAAAAAGCACTGGGGCTTGGTAAACGCCCCCTTGGCCCGGCAGCCAGTGGTTGGGTAACGGCGGAGGATGTTTATGCGGCGATTGAAAGCGGCGTTCCCTACCCCATTGAGGCGTTATTCTGCTTTGGCGGCAATATGCTGGTTTCACAGCCTGAGGCCGAGCGCGGTGAGCGTGCTCTTGCCGCTCTCAACTTTCATGTGCATTGCGATCTTTTCCATACGCCTACTAATGCCTTTGCCGATATTCTGCTGCCGGTGAATACCCCGTGGGAACGGGAGGGCTTGCGCATCGGTTTTGAGATTAACGCTGAAGCAGCACGCCATGTGCAGTTACGCCCTGCCATGGTGTCGCCACGTGGTGAGTCCCGTGCTGATTACCAAATCGCGTTGGATCTTGGTTGCCGCTTGGGCATGGCAGAGGCGTTCTTCCACGGTGATATTGAGCAAGGTTGGAACCATATGCTTGCCCCAATGGGGCTTGATGTAGCGACACTACGCCGCCGTCCTGAAGGTATTCGTTTACCGCTGGAGCAGCTAACTGAGCGCCATACATTGCTGGACGCAAAGGGTCATTGTCAGGGTTTTTCAACGTTAAGCCGCCGGGTAGAACTCTACTCCCAAACCTTGGCAGAGAATGGCTACCCGGCGGTGCCCTCGTATGTGCCACCACAACCAGCCACTTCCGCCGAATGGCCATTGACGTTAATCACGGTGAAAAATGGCTATTACTGCCACTCCCAACAACGCCAGTTGGCCTCTTTGCGCCGCCGGGCGCCCGAACCGAGTGTGTCTATCTCACCGGCACTTGCCAAGGCTAAAGGGCTAGTGGAAGGCGCTTGGGCAGAGATCCTTGGTGAGCAGGGTAGTGCACAGCTGTGCGTTAAGCTCGATGAGAACCTAAGCAATAATTTGGTGGTAGCCGAATATGGTTGGTGGCAGGCCTGTCACGACCTCGGTCGTTCTGGTTATGCGCTGCATGGTCTTGGCTCTGCCAATATTAATGCCGCACTTTCTGCTCGCCGACGCGACCCGCTGAGCGGCGCGTTGCCGCTGCGTAGTGCTGCCTGCGACCTGCGTCCTGCGGAAATACCGGGTACTCGTTGGAGCGGCTTTCGCCCTATGCGCATCAGCGCGAAGATTCAAGAGAGCGAGGATGTGACCTCGCTGTGGCTAACCCCATCCAGCGATTTTCCATTGCCTTCTTACCTACCCGGCCAGCACGCTACTTTCCGCTTTTCTATTGATGGGGCCTGGATAGAACGCACCTATTCGCTTTCCGGCGCGGCTCCAGCTCAGTCAACGTCCGGGATGAGTTATCGCATCAGCGTGCGCCGCTCCCACTCGTTGATAGAGAGTCCAAGTGTATCGCAGCACATTCATGACCAGTTGCAGGCTGGCATGGAGATTGGCATGAAGATGCCTGGCGGCAACTTCACTCTGCCACTTCGTCATCGGCATCCGTTAGTACTTATCGCTGGTGGCATTGGTATTACGCCTTTTCTATCGCTGCTGGAAACCCTGGATTCCCAAGGTGCTGGCACGATGCCATCAGTCACGCTGCTGTACGCCAACCGTAGCGGCCAGAGCCATGCGTTTCGTGAGCGCCTCAAAGAACTCTGCCAGCGCTTGCCCCGCCTCCAGGTGTTGGATGTTTACAGTGAACCTAGCCCCAGTGATATCGCTGATGGTGCTTTCGATCATGCCGGCATTGTGGATGAGCAATTGCTCTTCTCACACGTGGGGCACGATGCCCGCGTCTACCTTTGTGGCCCCACCGTCATGATGGATGCCCTACGTGGCCTACTGGTAGCCCAGGGCATATTACCTTTTGAGATTTTTCACGAGGCGTTTTCCGCCCCCTCACGCCCCGTCTTAGACGCTATGCAGCCGCGCCGCATTCATTTAGCACGTTCACAACGCGAATTTGTTTGGCAGCCTCAGCACGGCAGCTTGCTTGAAAGCGCAGAGAAACAGGGTATTCAACTGCCTAGCGGTTGCCGTGTCGGCCAGTGTGAAAGCTGTTCACTCACTCTTATGGAGGGGGACGTTCATGTCTTGGTAGATACCCCAGCGGAGGAAGGGCGCTGCCTGACGTGCCAATCGGTTCCTTTGACCGACCTTAGTTTGGATGCTTGACCTGCTTTTCACATAAACCCGGGAGAAACGAAATAATGATAAAACATTTCACCAATGGCTGTGTGCGGCTGTTCGACCGTTACCTGCCCGACCCTTTTGTGCTTGTTGTGCTCATTACCTTGGTAGTGTTCTGTGCGGGCATACTATTTGAGGGCCAAAGCCCAGTAGCGATGCTTGATCATTGGCGCGGAGGATTTTGGTCACTACACACCTTTGCCATGCAGATGGCGCTCATCTTACTTACTGGCTTTATTGTTGCTAAGGCGCCGCTGTTTACCCGCCTGGTAGAGCGCATCGCGAGCGTTGCGCGTACGCCCGAGCGTGCTATCGTGCTAGTGACACTAACCTCTCTCATCGTAACCTGGGTTAACTGGGGCATTGGCTTGGTTATTGGAGCCATTCTCGCCCGTGAACTGGCACGCAGAGTTCCCCTGGTGGATTACCGGTTGCTGATAGCCAGCGCTTATTCCGGCTTTCTTGTTTGGCATGGTGGGTTATCCGGCGCGGTCCCACTGACACTGGCTACCCCCGGTCACTTTCTGGAAAGCAGCATTGGCCTTATTCCTACCAGCCAGACGCTTCTCAGCAGTTTTAACTTATTCATCTTAGCGGCGCTTTTGGTTGCTCTGCCGCTAACCAATCGGCTGATGATGCGCAACATCGACCAGCCAGTAACATTGCAGGAAGTCGTGGAAGTACATCCTGAGGTTTTGCCTGCGAAGAGTGACGATGATGATATGCGCCCCGCTCAGCGATTGGAGCGTTCGGTGTGGTTAGCACGACTGATTGGGGCAATGGGGTTAGCCGCGATGGCGGTTTACGCATTGGCTAATGGCGGTGGACTTACGCTAGACGTGGTGATCTTCGCACTACTGTTCATCGGCATTCTATTGCACGGTACTTTGCGTCGTTATCTCGATTGTGTGCAGGAAGGTATTTCGGGCGCTAGTGGAGTGCTGATCCAGTTTCCTTTCTATGCTGGCATTATGGGCATGATGAGCGCTTCAGGCTTAACCTCCTCCATGGCTCAGCTCTTCATTGAGCATGCCACACCAGCTACTTTACCTGCGCTTAGTTTCATTTCTGCAGGGATTATCAATATTTTCGTACCTTCAGGCGGCGGCCAATGGGCAGTACAGGGACCCATCCTGATGGAGGCAGCACAAGCTTTGAACGCAGATATTGCCAAGGTTGCCATGGCATTTGCGTGGGGAGATAGCTGGACCAATATGCTTCAACCTTTCTGGGCACTACCTGCATTAGCGATTGCTGGGCTCAAAGCTCGCGATATTATGGGGTTCTGTGCGGTGATCTTGTTAGTCTCCGGCATCATCATCGGCGGCACTTTGCTCATTCTTCCTTGAGATACGCCCAGAATGATTGAGTAGAGTGTATAAGTAACCTATTTAGTAGGAGCAATGCTCGATCACTCATGAGAAGAGGCTCATCAATACTTTGGGCCTCTTCTCATTGATTATGTGTGTTAAATACTCATTTACTAAGCAACGTCAATCATACTTCATTATTTCCAAAACAAGCCTTTATCTAAACGTCTCTTTATTGTTATATTATTACATAGCATAAACCCGTTTAGAGGTGACCTAGCAATGACCGCATTTACTCCCCTTCCCGTGACGGTGCTCTCGGGTTTTCTTGGTGCCGGAAAAACAACCGTACTCAATCATATTCTGGCCAATCGCGAGGGGCGTCGGGTGGCGGTGATCGTTAACGACATGAGTGAGGTCAACATTGATGGTGCACTGGTGCGCGGTGGCCCTGGCGAATCGACGCTGGATGGCGACGTGGCACTTAACCGTTCAGAAGAGCGCTTGGTAGAGATGAGTAACGGCTGCATCTGCTGCACTCTACGCGAAGACTTGCTGGAAGAAGTTAGCCAACTGGCCCGAGAAGGAAAATTCGATTACCTAGTGATTGAGTCCACCGGGATTTCCGAGCCGCTGCCTGTCGCGGAAACCTTCACCTTTGAGGACGAAAGCGGCCAGAGCCTTTCCCACGTCGCCCGATTAGATACGCTGGTGACGGTAGTCGATGGCGCCAATTTTCTTGACCAGTATCGCGAAGCGCAAAGCCTCGCCGAAGCCGGTGAAAGCTTAGGTGAAGACGACGAGCGCAACGTTGCCGACCTGCTGGTCGATCAAATCGAGTTTTGCGATGTGCTGCTCATCAGTAAGACAGACCTCATCAGCGAAAAAGAGCTGGAGGCCTTGAAGGCGATTTTACGCTCGCTGAACCCTGATGCAGAACTAGTGCCGATTACCCAAGGCGGCGTACCGCTCGATAAAGTACTCGATACCGGCAAGTTCAATTTCGAGCGCGCCCAGCTCGCTCCAGGCTGGCTAAAAGAGATGCGCGGCGAGCATGTACCTGAGACCGAAGAGTACGGCATTGGCAGCTTCGCTTACCACGCCCGTCGGCCCTTCCATCCGCAGAAATTCCACGATTTACTCAACCAGGAGTGGTTCGGCAAAGGCCTGTTACGTTCCAAAGGTTTCTTCTGGCTTGCCACCCGCCCTCAGGCCGCTGGTCAGTGGAGCCAGGCAGGCGGTATCGCTCACCACGGCCCGGCAGGTGTGTTCTGGAAAGCGATCCCCGAAGAGCGTTGGCCAACGGATCCAGAAACGCGACAGTTTATTATGGAGAAGTGGCAGGAACCGTTTGGCGATATGCGCCAGGAGCTGGTGTTTATCGGTCAGAACCTGGATCAAGCCAAAATGCGTGAAGCGCTGGACGACTGCCTGCTAAGCGAAGCGGAACTGCTGGAAGGTATGAAAGCATGGAAGAAATTACCTGATCCGTTCCCCTCCTGGGAGTAGGTGATAACAGCACGACTCAAGTACCACAAGAGAGGCCGAAGCCTCTCTTTTTTTATTGCTTTTTTTTGCAAGCCAAGTCGCTTACCGCAGCATACTGGGCAACCAAGTAGCGAGGCCCGGAAACACGATCAACACGGCGACCAATAGCATCGAACAGAGAATGTAGGGAATCGCGGCCGAGTAGATTTCACTCATGGTCGTGCCCGGCGGTGCTACCCCTTTCATCACAAACAGTAACAGCCCCAATGGTGGTGTTGAGAAGCTGATTTCCAGTGCCAGCAACACGACGATACCGAACCATACCAAATCAAAGCCGAGCGCCTGAGCCAGCGGAAAGAAGATAGGCACGGTGAGCATCATGATGGAGATTTGCTCCATAAAGGTGCCCAGCACCAACAGTACCGCAAACATGGCTAACAGCATCAGGATGGGGGAAAGATCAAAGCCTGTTGCCCAACCGATCAACCCCCCCGAAGCGCCCGAGAAACCGAGCAACTGGCTGAAGGTGGCCGAACCAAAGACGATCAGATAAGCCATCAGCGTGACTTTTAGCGCGCCGGTGACCGAAAGCTTAAACGCCTCCCAGGTCATGCAGCGGAAAAGAAACGCCAGGATAATCACGCCCAAAGCCCCAAAGGCCGCGGCTTCTGAAGGCGTAGCAAACCCCATCAGCATCATCGCAACAATGATCACCATCACGCTGAGCATGGGCAGAATATCGGTCACTATCAGCTTGAGCTTGGCGCTTAGCGGCACTGGCTCCAACTCATAGACAGGAGCGGCATCCGGATCCAGCTTGGTTTGGATGAAAATGGTGACAATATAGAACCCCGCCAGCGTCAGCCCCGGCAAAATACCCGCGATGAGCAGCGCGCCAATATCCACTTTTGCCAAGGTTGCCAACAGTACCGCCAATGCAGAAGGCGGAATAATAATCGCCAAGCCGCCGGTACCTAGAATGGGGCCAATGGCCATTTTCTTCTTATAGCCGCGTCGCTCCATTTCCGGTACCAGCAGCGACCCCATCAATGCCGTGGAGCCCATAGAAGAACCACTCAGCGTGGAGAACGCCGTGCCGCCAACCACCGTCACATAAGATAAGCGCCCCGGTAGCTTGCCCATCAGTTGGTCAACGGCATTGAACATTTTCATGCCCAATCCGGTTCGGAAAAACAGTTCTCCCATCAGTAGAAATAGCGGAATGGGAACTAGGTTGAAGCTTGAAAGCGCGCCGAAACCGTTATTGAGCATCTGTAGGATGCCGGTTTGGCCACCCATAAAGTGCCAGGCACCGATGACGTTAGCGGCTAAAAATGCCAAGGCTATCGGAGTGCCAATCGCCATAAAGATAAGTATCAGCGAGAGCAGAAAAGCGAGCGCAAAGTACCATTCCATTATTCTTTCATCCCCGCTTCGCCGCTGTGAAGTATTTCATGGCCCACTACAAAGCGGCCAAACTCAATCGCCATTAACGTAAAGCTAATAGGGAATACGATGGTCAGTATCCACTTCGGCACAAAGTAGGCACGCACGTCATAGTCTGTGCGCTCAATGTTGAGCAGAAATAGATCCAATCCTTTCCACGCCAGCACGCCGCACACCACGACACATAGCAGCGATACCCCTCGGCTTAGAATGTTGAGCGCTGGCAGAGGCAGGACGGAGGTCAGCAACTCAATATGCACGTGCCCTTTTTGACGCACCAACCAGGGTGCCCCTAACAGGGTGAGGTAAAACATGGCGTACTCGGTAGAAAGGAAAAACCACGCAGAGGGCTGGAGCCCCAAATTACGGATGACCACCGAGAGCACTACGGCCACCATCAGCCATACCAGCATGATAGCGGCCAGAAGAGCCATGCCATTGAGTAGCAGCAAATAGCCGCGTTGTGCGTAGCGCATAAAAGGCCCTAACGAAAATAGCCACACAAAAAGGGGCGCTCACTAGTGCAGCGCCCCGCTTGTCTTTATAGGTCGTTAAATTTTTCGATCAACGTATCGTAGTGCTCAAGCCCCATGGGATGACGCTCCATCTGGCGGCGCATACGCTCCCAGGTGGCATCACGGGCCGCATCTGAGAAACGCTGTGCAGCTTCACCTTCCAGGGTGATGACCTGCATACCATCGGCCTCAAGCTGAGCCTGTTGCTCCTTGGCTAATTCAGCCAGTTGTTCGGCGCTGTCGCGCTCATGCTCAATAGCGACTTCCTGAAGAATTTGCTGGGACTCTTCGCTGAGCTGGTTCCACTTGTCCAGGTTGACGATCACGCCCATATCGGTGGAGAAGAAGGCAGGGTCAACCCGGTAGTTAAGAAAACGATCCCAATTGAGGTCTTTCAGGCCAATCTGCGTCCAGCCGGTCGCGTTCACCACACCCCGCTCCAGGGCCGCGTAAACATCGGTGGTCGGTAGGCTGATTGGCTGTGCGCCCAGGTAGTCCTGGAAGAAGGCGTCATACACCGGGTTACTGCGTAGGCGAAGGCCCGAAACGTTTAGATTACCTTCGCCATCGACGGTGGGCTCATCAATGGTGTAGAAATTGTAGCTGACCCCACTGTCGAACCAGCCCAAATAATAGGTGCCCATCTTCTCTTGGTGAATTTCATTGAGCAGGTCGATGCCGCCATTTTCACGCGCGTAGATCGCATTGGTATTAGAGGCCACCATGGCATCGCGCTCTGGCACGGTACCGGCATAAAAGCTTGCCGCGGTGTAGGCCATATCCACCACGCCGTTGCGCACTGCATCAGGCTGCTCGGAAAGACCGATTACTTCAGGACCGCCACGCACGTTAATCTGCACCACGCCTTCACCGCGCTCGTTTACTTTATCGACAAACTCCAGAAAGCTCTGGGTATAGATGAGCGAAGGGGGAAAGGCATGCACGGCGGTGATTTCATCAACGGCCAGCGCTTGAGCGGAAGCTAGGGCGGTGAGCATGCCCAGGGTAAGCGTTACTTTTTTCATTCGTTAGTCTCCTGCACGAGGTAGTCTGCGTTATAGCGTTTATTGTTTCTGTTGCATTCTTATAAGTCGTTTTATAAAGCTGTTGTTGATTAACCTTTTTTATAAACGTCTGCTGCAAGCGTGCGTGCTGTTTTTATTGAAACTCATTCTGGGGGTAGCCATTGCTGCCACTACCCTTTACTGATGATGGCGTTTTCTGGCGGCTGCGCCGACGTCCAAGGAAACTGTGCTGAATACCGAGCAGCAAAATCGGTAATGGTGTCAGCATGCTGGCGGGTCATATCAATGTCATCCCAGCCATTTAGCAATTTAGTGCGCCAAACAGGGCTAATCGAAAAACTGACCTCTACTTCTGCCACACGGACGACCTGCTTCTCTAAGTCAACGTGTATCGAAGCGGGTGCATCGCCTAGGGCTGCCAGCAAACGCTCGGCGTCGTCCTCTTCCACCACCGCAGGCAGCAAGCCGTTATTGACGGCGTTCGACGCAAAAATATCGCCAAAGCTCGGTGCCACCACACAGCGAAAGCCGTAGTCGACCAGCGCATAAACCGCCGCTTCACGAGATGACCCTGCGCCAAAATTGCGCCGACTAACCATCACTTCAGCACCGCTAGCATTGGGGCGATGAAGAATAAACTCGGGGTTAGGTATGCCCTGCTCATCGTGGCGGACGTCGTAAAGCAAAAACTGGCCATAACCGACGCTGCGCGGTTCTTTCATAAAGCGCGCAGGAATCAGTTGATCGGTATCTACATTAGCCGCAGCAAGGGCAACGCCAAGGGCGTCGAGTACGGTAATCGGTTGCATTAGTGCGCTCCTGAAGCCTGAACGGATGAGTCACTGCCCGCCGTTAGCGTCCGCACATCGGCCAGCCGTCCACTGACCGCCGCAGCGGCCACCATGGCAGGTGACATCAGATGAGTACGCGCCCCTGGCCCTTGGCGGCCTTTAAAGTTGCGGTTGGTAGTGGAAGCACAGCGCTCGCCACTCGCCACCAAATCACCGTTCATGCCTACGCACATCGAGCAGCCGGAGTGGCGCCATTCAAGTCCTGCATCAATAAAGATACGGTCTAACCCTTCAGCTTCGGCTTGGGTTTTGACCAGTGTTGAGCCGGGCGACACCATACCGGGCACGCGGCTTTTGTGACCCACCAGCACCGCCGCAGCAGCGCGCAAGTCTTCGATACGCGCGTTGGTGCAAGAGCCAATAAATACCCGGTCAATGGTGATATCGGTGAGCTTTTGCCCCGCCGTTAGGCCCATATAGGACAAGCTATCCCGAGCCTGGCGCGCTTTCGCCGGATCGCTCAATTGATCAGGGTCGGGCACCGCGCAGTCAATCGGCAGCGCTTCTTCGGGCGACACGCCCCAGGTCACGATCGGCGCAATCTCATCGGCACGCAACGTCACCTCAAGATCAAAGCTGGCGCCTGGGTCGCTGTAGAGCGTGGACCAGTGAGCGCAGGCTTGGTCGAAAGCTTTCCCTTTCGGACTCCAGGGGCGCTCGCGCAAATAGTCGAAGGTAGTCTGGTCTGGGGCAATCATGCCGCAGCGGCCACCACCCTCAATGGAGAGGTTGCACAGCGTCAAGCGCGCTTCCATGGAGAGCGAGCGAATCGCCTCACCGGCGTATTCGATGGCGTAACCCCGTGCACCATCCGCACCCAAACGGGCAATCCAGGTGAGCGCGATATCTTTAGCAGTAATGCCTTCGGCCAGCTGGCCTTCCACCGTGATGCGCATCAACTTGGGTTTACTTTGCCACAACGTTTGGGTAGCCAGCACATGGGCAACTTCTGATGCACCAATGCCAAAGGCAATACTGCCAAAAGCACCATGGGTAGCGGTATGGCTATCGCCACACACCATCACCATCCCGGGCTGAGTGAGCCCCTGCTCGGGACCTAGCACATGCACGATGCCCTGGCGCGGGTCATCCAAACCAAACAGCGTCACCCCATGCTGCTGGGTATTTTGCGAAAGCTGCTCGATCATTGAACGCACTTTGGGATCGGCAACGCCTGCCAAATCGCGGGCTAGCGTCGGTACGTAGTGGTCAGCAATGCCAAAGGTTAAATCGGACCGGGCAACGGGCAACGCACGCTCAGAAAGCTTATTGAACGCATGGAAAGAGCCTTCATGGACGAAGTGGCGGTCAATCCACAAAAGGCTTTGACCGCTGTCACTGCAGTGAACCTCATGGGCTTGCCAAACTTTGTCAAACAGCGTGGTTGGGGTACTCATTGTCTTCGCTTGTTGCCTCGGCCTTCGTTGGTCTTATCGTTCTCACCCCAATACAACTAGCGCAATTTCACAACACAGGTCAAATGTATTTTTTGAAATTTTAAATCTGTATTAAATTTAATACATTAAAAAATCAACCAATCACACTACTCATCCTTCCCGTTGGTGGGCATTCCACCTACCTTGGGCTCCCAGTAGCGTGAGTGTTCATCGCCGTTTCGCTCCAGATCAATTTGGAAGCGATACCGATCCGGACGATAGAGCGCATCGAGATGTTCAACGCCTCGACCCTGCTCATCAAATACCACACGGGTCAGCGAGATCAGCGGCGAACCTACCGGTACATCCAGCGCTTCTGCGACCTCGTGGCTAGCCAACGTAGCGGAGATCGATTGGGAAGCGTGATCGACCTTCACACCGCTACGCTCAAGCAGCACAAACAGCGGCGTATTGGCTAAATCCATCTCGTTGTAGTGCAGAGCGATAGACTCCGGGACGTGGGTCACCAGATGGGAAAATGGCTTATCGTCGACCATGCGCACACGCACCGAACGCTGCACCTTGCCACTCGGCCCCATGCCCAGCCGCTCACGGATCATTTCCGGTGGCAGCACATAGGCAAACTCCAGCAGCCGCACTTGGGACGCTTGGCTCATTTTGACCATGTTGGGCATCAGGTTAGACACGCTGGCGGTCATCACCGTAGCGTCCAGCGGCTGCTCCAGCACTACTGTGCCCACTCCCGCCTTGCGCTCTACCATTCCTGCTGCTTGCAACGCCTCCATGGCACGCCGAACGGTGACTCGCGAAACGCCATGCTGCTCCGCCAGCTTATTTTCGCCTGCTAATTTACTGCCCGCAGGCAGCCGCCCACTCAAAATGGCATCTTTCAGTAGCAGATAAATACGGTGTGATTTGGTGCCACCCACCGCAGAGGTTTTTGCCTCACTCATCCATGCCTCTCCTCAGGATGTGGTTCAAAAAATTCATAACAGGCTTGACGCAGGGACAATAATAGACATAAAAATGTATTACATATAATACATATCGACAGCCAATCAATAACACAATTACTCACGCTTGAAAGCCATTATTACAGAACCAGCGTCTTTGGGTATCGCTTACCACACGATCTAAAAGGCACCGCTGGCATAAAGAGAATTGACGATGTCATATCCAGATAACCACAGCACAGAGCAGGTGCTCGCCTTCTTAACCGCCATGGAAGCGCGCGACCTAGCCAGTGCCAAGCGCTACCTTGCGACTCACGTGGTGATGCAATTCCCTGGCGCGCCGCCCATGCAGAGACTAAACGAGGTCGTGGAGTGGGCAAAAACCCGCTATCGCCGTGTGAGCAAAACATTTCACGCAGTAGATCAATGCTTATATCCAAACCACTGCGTGGTGGTCTGCCATGGCGAGCTAACCGTGGAGTGGCTGGATGGCAGCACGTCAACCGGCGTGCGCTTTATTGACCGCTTTGAATTAACCGATGGCCTGATTACCCGCCAGGACGTTTGGAATGACTTGGCGCTAGCCGCTAGAACAAACAGCCACTGCTAACACTAAACGTACCTTTCGCTTACCCAATGACGAGATAGTTATGACACGCCAACATCACGCGAAACACCAGCCCGCCCAGCTTAAACAACAGTTGCAAGACAGCTCCATTGTGGTCGCTCCCGGCGTGTTTGATGCACTGGGCGCATCACTGGCCGAACAGGCAGGGTTTGATACCGTCTATCTTTCTGGCGCCAGCTTGGCCTACACCCAACTCGGGCGGCCAGATATTGGCCTGCTCAGCATTACCGAAATTTGCACCGCGATGTCGCATATCCGCGAACGTACCAACCTTTCCGTGGCGGTGGATTGCGACACTGGCTTTGGCAATGCCATGAACGTGATGCGCAGCGTGCGTTTGCTTGAACGCGCGGGCGCCAACGCCATTCAGTTGGAAGACCAGACCTACCCCAAACGCTGTGGCCACCTGCGTGGCAAAACACTGGTCTCCAAGAGCGAAATGGTGGGTAAATTGCATGCAGCACTGGACGCACGGGAAAGCGATAGCACGCTGATTATTGGCCGTACCGATGCGCTGGGCGTGGAAGGCACCGACAGCGCCATCGAGCGTGCCCAGGCCTACTATGAAGCGGGCGTGGATATGCTGTTTATCGAAGGTATTCGTAGCGATGAAGATATCAGCAAGATCATGACCCAGTTCAAAGGCAAAGTGCCGATCATGGCCAATATGGTCGAGGGCGGCGACACGCCGCTGCAGAACGCCCAGGCGCTGGAAGACCTTGGCTTCTCGCTGGTGATTTTCCCCGGCGCACTGGTGCGGGCGATTACCCATATGGCCAGCCGTTTCTTTGCCACGCTGAAACAGGACGGTACTACCGATGCCTTCCGCGACCAGATGCTCGACTTCAAACAGCTTAACGACTACCTAGGCACCCAGGCGATGCTGGAACTTGGCGAGCAGTACGACAATCGCTAACGCTCGCTTCCCAACGCGTGCCAATGATTTATAAATTAATAACTTCAGGAGACGACCATGCAGACCACTGATAAAACGGCAAAAGAGATCTTTAACGACGTGATGGCCAACCCTCAGCGGGTGCCCTTTGGCTTTGGCAAGAAAGCCGTGCTGGTGAATGTAGACCCGCAAAAGGCCTACACCCGTACCGATCTCTTCAAGACTGCCTACGAAACCGACCCCAAACAGCTGGAGTACACCAACCAGCTGGCGCGCGGCTTCCGGGCGAAGGGCTGGCCGGTGGTCTGGACCCATGTCGCCTTTCTGGACTCCGCTGAAGATGCAGGTGTATGGGGCACCCGCACCGATACCCCCGACTCACTGCAAAACATTAAGTACGGCTCCGAACGCGCCGAGTTCGACGATCGCTGCGAGATCGACCTCAGCCGCGACGTGATCTACACCAAGCGCATGCCTTCGGCATTTTTTGAAACGCCGCTGCAGTCACTGTTGGTATGGCATCAAGTTGACACGGTGATCATCACCGGCGGCTCCACCTCGGGCTGTATTCGCGCGACCGCCGTGGAGAGCTTGTCCCGTGGCTACCGCACCATCGTGCCGATGGAGTGCGTCTCCGATAAACACGAAAGCTACCACTACGCCAACCTGACCGACCTGCACCTTAAATACGCCGATGTCATGCCCGTTGCTGAGGTGCTGGCGTGGCTTGAGGGCGATGCATAAGGCGAGGAGCTAGCGATGAAAGAGTCATTAGGCGTTTACGACTACTGGGCCTACGACCAACGCCCCAAAATTACTTGGCCCGGCGGAGCAAAGGTGGCCTTCTGGGTTGCCCCCAATATCGAGTATTACGAACTCGACCCGCCGCAGAACCCAAGCCGCAAGCCGTGGCCGCACCCACACCCGTCGGTACCCGGCTACAGCATTCGCGATTACGGCAACCGCGTGGGCCACCAGCGCCAAATGGCCCTGTTGGATAAGTACGGCATTCGCGGTTCGGTATCGCTTTCCGTGGCGCTCTGCGAGCACCACCCTGAAATTATCCAGATGTGCAAAGAGCGCGATTGGGAGTTTTTTAGCCACGGCATCTACAACACCCGCTACACCTATGGGCTAAGCGAAGCCCAAGAGCGGGCGATGATTCGCGACAGCATGGAAACCATTCATCGCCATACCGGCCAAGCCTGCGCGGGGTATCTGGCGCCTGCGCTTTCGCATTCCGAGCGCACTCTGGACCTGTTTGCCGAAGTGGGCGAAGAGCTTTTCGGCGAGCGGGGCGGGCTTTATACCTGCGACCTGTTCCATGACGATCAGCCCACACCGGTCAGCGTTCGCTCCGGCAAGCGGTTTATCTCCATGCCCTACTCGCTGGAGATGAATGACACCATCGTCTATGCAGTGAATAAAGTTGAGCCGCGCCAGTACGCCACCATGCTCAAGCGCCACTTTGACCGTCTGTACTTAGAGGGCGCGGAGTCCGGCACCGTGATGTGCATTCCCACTCACAACTATCAGGTGAGCTGCCCCCACCGCATCAAGGCGTTTGAAGAGGCACTGGAGTACATCACCGGGCACCCGGATGTATGGGTTGCCACCGGGCGCGAAATCGCCGACTACTATCTCGAACACTATTACGATGCCGCCCTCGACAGCATCCAGGCCCAGGCCGCCACCGTACGCAGGGAGGGCTAATCCTATGGCATCCAAAGACATGGCGCTCAACGACGACTATCTCGACTACCCCTTGCGCCGCCACGGCTACGACCACGACCGCTATGCATGGTCGATGCTAAGTGAACGCGCGCCCGTTACCTGGCCCGGCGGCAAGACATTGGCGGTGTGGATCAATATTTCGCTGCAGTTCTACCCGCTCAACCAGCGCGGCGAGCCGTTCAAGGTGCCCAACGGCATGACCATGCCCTACCCAGATCTGCGCCACTTCTCGCTGCGCGATTACGGCAATCGGGTGGGTATCTACCGTGTTTTGAAAGCGCTGGCCGCGCACAACATCACGCCTACCTTTGCGATCAACGCGCAACTGGCTGAGCAGACGCCCTATCTGGTGCAGCGCTTGAAAGAGCACGGCGGTGAATTTATCGCCCACGGCTGGAACATGGATCACTTGCACTACGGCGGCCAACCGATTGAAGAGGAAGCCGAGCTGGTCAAACGCTCCGTGGACACGCTGCGGCGGGTGACCGGCCAACCCGTTCGCGGCTGGCTAAGCCCCGCCAAGCACCAGAGTTTCAACACCCTGGACCTGCTGGCGGAAAACGGCATCGAGTACTGCGCCGACTGGGTGAACGACGATATGCCTTATGCTTGTGAAACCAACACCGGCAGATTGACCATGATGCCGCTGGCCACCGAGATTGAAGATCAGTTTGTGATGAGCCAGAACCTGCACTCGGAAGACTCTTGGGTGACACAGGTAAAAGACGCCTTCGATTTCCTGCTGGAAGAGTCCCGCGAGCAGGGCGGGCGACTGTTTGCGCTGAACCTGCACCCCTGGCTGGTGGGTCAGCCCCACCGAATTGCTTGCCTGGAAGAAGTGCTGGCGCATATCAGCGGGCACCCAGACGTCTGGCAAGCCCCAGCGGGTGAGATTCTGGATGTCTTCCACCAAGCTGCGGAGCAGGCGTAATGGCGATCATTCCCTACACACACGAAGGCTTTGATGCCCACCTGCCGCTGCTGATTATCGGTGCGGGGGCCTGCGGCCTGGTAGCGGCCCTCGCCGCCCAGAAAGCGGGCGTTGAGCTTGCTGTTCTAGAGCGCGACTCCCTGCCCCGTGGCAGCACGGCGATGTCGTCGGGGTTTATTCCCGCCGCCAATACGCGCTTTCAGCATGAGCTGGGCGTCACGGACTCTGCTGAGGCCATGGCGGAAGATATTCAGAAAAAAAATGGCTTTGAGGCCGACCCAGCCATCGTCGAACTGCTGGCCAGCCAATCCGGCCCAACCATCGAATGGCTGGCGGATCAGCATGGCGTACCCTTTGAACTAGTAGAAGGCTTTCTCTACCCCGGCCACCGCCACCTGCGCATGCACGCCACGCCGAGGCGCACCGGGGAAGAGCTGATGGGTGCGCTGCTTAACGCTGCCGAGTCGGTGGGCATCGATATTTTGACCCAGGCACGGGTAGTTGATTTGTACGTTGATGCCACACAGCGAGTGCGGGGCATTACGCTCGAACGCCCAGATGGTAGCCGCGAAACCATTGGTTGCGATGCGCTGATCCTGGCTTGCAACGGCTATGGAGGTAACGTGGAACTGGTGGAGCGCTATCTGCCGACGCTAAAAAATGCCTTGTATTACGGCCATGAAGGCAACCAGGGCGACGCCTTGCTGTGGGGTCAGGCCATGGGCGCGAGCACCAAAGACTTAGGTGCCTGCCAGGGGCATGGGTCACTCGCTACGCCCCACCAGATTTTGATTAGCTGGGCACTGATGATGCAGGGCGGCATTCAGGTCAACCTAAACGGCGAGCGCTTCTCCAACGAGCACGGCGGCTACTCCGAACAGGCGGCCAAGGTGCTGGCGCAACCTGATCAGGTGGCCTGGAACCTTTATGACGCCCGCATTCATGAATCCGCACAGGCCTTTGAGGATTACCGCAATGCCCAGGAGAGCGGCGCAGTGCGCAGCTTTGCCAGTATTGAAGAGATGGCAACTGGCTTGGGTCTGCCACTAACCACACTGCAGGACACCTTCGCGGAAATGCAGCAGCATGCCGAGCAGCAAACGACGGATACCTTTGGCCGCCGTTTTGAACCCGCCAACCTACTCAAACCGCCCTATTACGCTATTCGCGTAACCGGTGCGTTGTTTCACACTCAGGGGGGGTTAGAAGTGAATCGCAAGGCCCGCGTGCTCAATGCACAAGGGCAGGCGCTGCCCAACCTGTTTGCTGCAGGGGGCGCGGCGCGTGGGGTGTCGGGTTCCAACGACAGTGGCTATCTTTCCGGCAACGGGCTGCTGAGTGCTGTGGTGCTGGGCGCAGTGGCAGGTAAGAGCGCCGCTGAGTTGCTACACTTGAAGCTCAGTTCTGCCGCACTTCCTTAAGCCCTTTCCGCTGGGCACACAGCGCATTGTCCACTCACGTTCCTGCGGTGGGCACTGCGCTGCTTAAAGACTGCGATGCTGGTCAGACTGCGGACGAGGAATTTCAACTCACCACTCTTAGACTCCATTATATGAAAAGAGAGAGGCCGCGGCCTCTCTCTAAAGTGGTAAATGATGAAGCTCACTATGCCCTTATACTTCCAATAACGTTAATATTCGCTTTTAGTTAGTGGCCATATATCGCAATGCCACAGCGACCACTGTGTTTAACAAAATACATGGTTTGGTCGGCTGCATTCATAAGCTCTCGACTATTGGCAAAACCACCATCGCTGAGGCAAGCAATACCGGTAGAAACGGTGACATGGATGGACTGACTTTCCACATAGGCTATAGGCTGTTCAGCCAGTTGATGTGCTACTTTTTTCGCTAATAGCTGGGCGGAATCGGCGTCTTCATCAGGCATTATGATCATGAACTCTTCCCCACCGAAACGTCCGGCTAGGTCGCTATCACTTATAAGCCTTCTGATGAGCTTTCCAAAGTTTTCGAGTATTACGTCCCCCACCAAGTGCCCATATCGGTCATTGATCGTTTTAAAATGGTCCAAATCAATAAACGCCACCGAAAGAGTGCGCCCCTCCTCCCGGCATTGGGCAAAATGTTCGCTTAGTTGTTCTTCCAACCATCCACGATTAGCCAGCCCTGTGAGCGGGTCTATGCGGCTGCGGACTTCTAACTCGCTTTGACGCTTAAGTAGGTTTGCTAGCTCTGACTGTTGCTGTTCTAAGCGCGCATTCAAAGCCAATGTTTGTTGGAATAAGAGATCCTGTGCTTCCGCTAATAGTGCTTCGCTATCCTGGTTTTTTGGGGCCGTAATTTCTAGGACATCTGCTAATGAGGGAAGCTGCTTTTCAATAGTGGCGAGCAGTGCAGCAAGTTCGATTTGCTGGGCTTTTGTGTGGCTTTTAAGCTTGCGCATTACACTGACCAACGAATGGGCAGGAGAAGGGGCAAGCCAGGCATCGGCGATATGCCCTGAAAGGCGCACACAGAATAAGTCTATTGGAGCGGAAGCATAATCCGCATGACTGGTACCAATCGCTTCAGCAAGATTTGTGGGAACGCCCCATTTTGCTGCTAACCAAGCACCTACGGTAGCGTGATCGCAGCCAAACAGCAGTTGCTCTGAATGGCTAAGATCGGAGTGGTGCGTTGGTAGCGGCTCATAGATGGCTTCAACATCATCAGGATAAAGTGATTTTAGAGCCAATACTCCTATGTCCTGCAGAAGCGCTGCCGTAAACACAAACCCTGCTTCCCCAGGACACAATTGCTCTGCCATGTAACGCGCCGCAATAGCAGCAATTAAAGAGCGACTCCATACCTGCTGCAAATAAGCAGCTTGGTCTTTATGTTTGAATAAGTTAAAACTTAGCGTGGTGGCTAGGGTAGTGTCTAAGCCAACACGCGCCACCGCCTCTTGGCAAGTATGGATGGTCGGTGCGCTACGAGCGTAATAAGCGCTGTTGGCCAGCGCCAATAAACGTATGGTTAGTATGGGGTCCGTTTGAATGGCCTCCGCATAGGCCTTCACACTCGCATTTGGCGAGCGAGCAACGTCGAGCACTTTAATCGCGGCTGACGGTAGTGTCGGTAGAGTGAAGCAGTTATTAAGCCCTTCGCGTATAAAGTCGGGCAAGGCAGAGGTTAAGCTGAGCTTTTGGCTGTTGTCGGTTGGTTGAATAGCTAGCATTTCGGTTCCCTTGGCGAAGTATGGCTCCGAGTGTTAGCACCCAGGCGCCTAACTTATAGTTCTTCCCTGGCTAGGAAGGTACGACAACTCCAAAGCTTAGTCTAAAATCCTGTTTTGCTGAACTTAATGCTTGAATTCAGGTTTGTTAGCCATTGATTTTTGCCTACTCGCCACCCACTCACGCACTTGTGGATAGGCGCGCTGCTCGAACACGGCGAAGCCCTCAAGGCGACGGGCTTTAAGCGGGGTAAACACGGGCATGGTTAAACCACATAGAAAATGCGCCAACCGATGCGCGCTGGGAGGCTGGCCGAACTGTTCAGTGTGCCGCTGAATGAACGGAGCGGCATAGTACTGAAACTCCGCATTGCTCGGTACAGGCTGCGGCGGCGCGTCCGGTAGCGTTACGGGTTGACCATAACATACCGAGCAATGCCCGCAGCGGCCCTGCTCGGTGTCGGATGGCGTGTCAAACGTGCGATCACCGAAGTGCTCCGCTAATCGCCGCGTCAGGCAGCTCTCCGACTCAAAGAGCGCCAACATCGCCTGTAGCCGCTCTATCTCGATGCGTTCACGACTCAGGCAGTCGTCGTATAGCTGGCGAGCCAGCGCTTCTATCGGCACAGTCGACTGGCATATCTCATACACATCAGTCATCCGCTTGCCTTCCAGGGTCAGCCAGCCCTTATCCTGAAAGTACTCAAGCGCGGTGATCACCCGGCTGCGGGAGGCATCGACCTGCTGCGCCTGTCCCACGCGAAGCAAGCGCTCGAAATCTACCGTGCCCCAGGTGCGAGCAATGGGGATATGGTCAACCAGTAGACGCACAAAGGCCGCCCGCTCGCCTTCGAAACGGCTCACCAACGCCTCCGGCTCGATGTGATAACGCAGCCGATACTCGGCCAGAAACGCAAAACGCGGTGCAATCACCCCATGCATTTCCAGCCGCACCAGCAGCGTCTTAAGCGGCAGGAGACGGATATTGGTATCGCGGGAAAGCGTGTTGAGCAGCACTTCCCACTGGCGGTCTGGCGTGTTGGCGGCGGATGCGATCTCCTCAAGCAATCGAACAATGCCGCTGTATTCCGGCGTGTCACCGTAGACGAAGTTCTCCAGCACCCGCAGACCGTCACGCCCGGCCATGGTCAGGCAGGTGGAAGGCAGGCCATCGCGACCTGCCCGGCCAATCTCCTGGCTGTAGTTCTCGATGGATTTAGGCAGGTCATAATGCACCACGTTGCGAATATTGCCCTTATCAATGCCCATGCCAAAGGCAATGGTGGCCACGATGCAGGGCGACTCACTGCTCATGAACTGACGTTGAATCTCGTCCCGCCGCTGGGAGTCCAGCCCCGCGTGGTACGCCTGAGCGGCGATGCCCTGAGCCTTCAGGGCGCTGGCGACCTGTTCTGCCGTTTGTTGGAGTGTCACATAGATGATCGTCGGCGCTTCGCTGCCCGGCTGCATCTGCGGCCCTAACCACTCAACAAGCTGCTGCTGGCGATCTTCCATGGCCGGCGCGACCAGCAGCTCAAGGTTTGGGCGATAAAAGCCGGTAGTTACGATATGTTCTGGGGCGATGGCAAACTTTTCGCGCATATCGGCAATCACCGCTGGAGTGGCGGTGGCAGTGAGCAGCAATACCTGGGGAATGGCAAACTCACGCTGGTAATCCGGCAGTTTGAGATAATCAGGTCGGAAGTTATGCCCCCACTCGGAGAGGCAGTGGGCTTCATCGACGACCAATAGTGATATCGGTACCTGACGGAGAAAATTCCGGAAGCGCTCGTTTTTCAACCGCTCTACCGAGACCATGAGGATGTTCAGCTCGCCGCGTTTAGCCCGCTCCATGACTTCGCGGGTGGCGTCGCGCTCTTGGGTGGAGTCGATACTTGCGGCGGCAATGCCGCGGGCTTGCAAAAAGGCGAGCTGATCCTGCATGAGGGCAAGCAACGGCGACACCACCAGTGTCAGGTGCGGCAGATGCAGCGCGGGTAGCTGATAGCAGAGTGATTTCCCCGCCCCGGTGGCAAAAATTGCCGCCGTGGAGTGGCCCTTCAAGACGTGCGATACCACTGCCTGCTGGCCGCCGCGAAAGTCGTCAAAACCGAATACTGCTTTTAGCGTCTGCTGCGGCGAAGCTGAGGTCATGGCCATTTCCTGGAGAGTCGTCAAGGCATCAGCGGCTAACCTAACGCGTTCACGCTGTTTTCTCCAATCATCAACAGCACGCTAGGGCAACGTGGCCGGTAGCTGACTCTCACTGGCCGGATGCGCCAACGCCTGCCAGGCGTCGTAGGTGGTAAAGAACACTTGGCCGGTGAGCTCGTGATAAAACGCCGTGTGCTTTAGTCGGTCCATCACCGGCCCTTTCACCTCGGCCAAGTGGAGCATGGCACCGGCATCTTTCAGCCGACCGTTGATCGCCTCCAGGCTCTCCAGGGCCGAAGCATCGATGACATTCACTGCCTGACAGATGAGCACAATGTGCTTGATCGACGGCGAGCGGGCGGCCAGCGCCATGACGGTATCTTCGAGATAGCGAGCGTTGGCAAAATAGAGGCTTTCATCAATGCGCAGCATGGCGACATGCTCGTCGGTTTCTACCTGATGGCGCTTCACATTCCGGAAATGCTCGGTGCCCGGCACCCGCCCTACCACCGCACTATGGGGCTGGCTGGTGCGGTAAAGGTGTAGCCCCAGCGAGAGCACCACCCCGCAGATAATGCCCACTTCCACGCTATGAAGAAGCGTCAGCAGCAAAGTAGCGACCATCGCAATGCCATCGCTTCGGGAGTATTGCCAGGTTCGCTTTACCGCAGGCAAATCAATCAACGTCCCCACTGCCACGATAATCGTGGCGGCCAGCGTGGCGGTGGGTAAAAAGACCAGTAAGTCAGTGAGTAGCAGCGTCGCCAACACAATCCCAAGCGCGGTAAAAGCTCCCGCCAGCGGCGTCGCCGCCCCGGCTTCAAAATTGACCACCGAACGCGAGAAACCGCCCGATACCGGCGAGCCGCCGCTAATGCCAGCGCCAAGATTCGCCATGCCGAGCGCAATCAGCTCTTGGTTAGGGTCAATACGCTGACGGCGCTTGGCGGCCAGGGTCTGCGCCACGGACACCGACTCTACAAACCCTACCAAGCTGATCAGCAGCGCCGCCGGGAGCAGATCGAGCCACAGCGATTGATCCAGACTCGGTAGCGTAATGGCAGGCAGGCCACTGGGCACAAAGCCCACCACATCGACCCCGCGCTGCTCCAGTTGGAGGCCCCAGGCCAACAGGGTGGTCACTACCACGGCCGAAATAGGCGCGGCTTTCACCATTAACCCTGCCCAGCTGGCAGGCATTCCCAGCTTGGTCAGCCAACCATTCAAGCGCTTGCGACACACCCATAGATACACCCAAACGCCAAGGCCAATCAGCAGCGTTATGACATTCACCTGCTGCCACTGTCCCAATAGCGCTCTCAGCAGTTCCACCACGTTATGGCCGGATGCTTCGACACCCAAAATGTGCTTCAACTGGCTAATCCCGATCAAAATTCCCGAAGCGGTAACAAACCCGGAAATCACCGGATGGCTGAGGAAGTTGACTAAAAAGCCCAGCCGAAGCACGCCCATCGCGATAAGAATCAGCCCAGAGAGCGCGGCCAGCACCAGCGCCGCACCGATATATTCCGGGCTGCCCGGCGCGGCAAAGCTGCTCAGCGCCGAGGCCGTCATCAGTGCTGCCACCGCCACCGGTCCTACCGCTAAACTCGCGCTGGTGCCAAAGATGGCATACAGCACCAGCGGCAGCATGCTGGCATAGAGCCCCATTTCCGGCGGTAACCCTGCCAGCATGGCGTAGGCCAGCGCTTGCGGCACCAGCATCAGCGTGACGATCACCGCGGCAAGTACATCCCGCGTGAGCAAGCCCCGGTGATAGGTTCGCAACCAGCCGATTAGCGGCACCCAGCGCTCAATGATCATGATGCAGTCTCATAATAGGTATCTGCTGATACAGGGCCTTCGTACTAGGGTTTTACTCATCTTCGATTTTTATTGGGCGCTCCGTTCAAGACCTTGGCGCTGATCTTCCAAGTCAACCCCTGCCGCATGGGCCGCCGTAAACAGCTCCGCCAAATCGCACTGCTCGTGCTGACGCTTCGCGTAGGCCCACAGGTGCGTGGCCCGCTTACCTGAGCGGCAAAACGCCAATAGAGGGCGCGGCAGCTCTTGAAGCGCCTCAGCAAAGGCGCGAATGTCAGCTTCGCTGTACTCGCCTGGCTTCACGGGGATATGCACCCAGGCAAGGCCAAGCTGCTCGGCTTTTTCGCGATAGCGCGCCTCGTCGGGAAAGTCCTCGCTCTCACCTTCGATGCGGTTACACACCACCGCGTGAAAACCACGGGCTTTTACCTCCTCCAACTCATCCACCGTCAGCGCTGAGGTGATCTCAACGCCTGGCTCTAATGGCTTCGTTTGCATGACCACACCTCATATTGGTTTGGATATCATCAATCCCAGGCCGCACCTTCCAGCGCATCCAGGGGGATTTTCAGATAGCGCTTGCCGTTGGCTTCTGGCTCCGGCAGGCGACCACCGCGGGTATTCACCTGCAGCGCGTGCAAAATCAACTTGGGCATGGGCAGCTCGCTATCCCGCTTGTGGCGCAGAGCGATGTACTCCTCCTCGCTTTTGCCTACCAAGTGCGGGTTGTTGGCTCGCTGCTCATCGACGCGGCTCTCCCACTGCGGTTCACGGTCGTCGGGCATATAGTCGTGGCCGGTGAACAGCCGCGTATTGCCCGGTAGTGCGAGAATCTGCTGGATGGAGTTCCATAAGGACTTGGCATCCCCACCGGGAAAATCGGCTCGCGCCGTCCCAAAATCAGGCTGAAAAAGGGTGTCATGCACAAAGGCGGCATCACCGATGACGTAGGTGATGGAGGCCAGCGTATGGCCAGGCGAGTGCAGCACGCGGGCGCTGAGTTCACCAATAGCAAACGTATCGCCCTCGACAAACAGCGTGTCCCACTGGCGACCATCGGTGGGCATCTCCGGCCAGTGATAAATCTCCTTCCACAGGGCCTGCACTTGGGTGACGTACTGGCCAATCGCCGTCGGTGCGCCGGTTTTCTCTTTTAGGTACTGGGCTGCTGAAAAGTGGTCCGCGTGGGGGTGCGTATCCAGAATCCACGCCACTGTCAGCCCCTTTTCCTCGATATATTTCAACATTGCATCAGCGCAAAAGGTGGCCGTTGCGCCAGACTTTTCGTCGAAATCCAGCACCGGATCAATAATCGCGCACTGCTTGGTGGCAGGGTCGCTGACGATGTATTGGATGCTAAAGGTGCGTGGATCAAAAAAGCCCGCCACATCAGGTGCGCCTGTGCCTGTGCTTTGAGAAAGGGCAAAGGTCTGCATGCTTATCTCCCGGCTACTTGAGTAGTGTTGCCTGACGCCAAAGCGCCAACAATTGTTATAAAGATAGCTGATTATGGAATATAAGCAATAACAACCACAAAAACGCCGCCTCCCTGCTAACAGGGGGCGGCGACAATAAGAGCGACGATGGAGCAATCAATACGGGCTAGAACTTTTTCTCCAACGCAAAGCGCGGCTGGGTGTTGCCTTCTTTCGTCACGCTCTCCATGAACATCGCCAGCGGGCGCACCCAAAGACCGTAGTCGCCATATAGCGCGCGGTAGACTACCAGCGGTTCTTCGCTTTCGCTGTGCTGGGCGGTGCCCATTACTTCGTAAAGGCTGCCTTTGTAGTGGCGGTAAATACCGGGAACGGGAGTGGTCATTCGCTTTCCTCTTGGATGGCCTGAGTGGCGGCGGGCTGATTCGCTTTCTTGGCGAGGCGCTCCAGCACTTTGGAGGCGGCAACAAAGCCAAAAGTGCCAGTGAGAAAGGTCGCCGCGCCAAAGCCAGAGGCGCAGTCCAGCCGTGTGGCCTCATTGCTGCCGGGCTTTTGCAGGCACACTTCGCCGTCGGCACTGGGGTAGACCAGCTGCTCGTCGGAGTAGACGCACTCCACCGAAAAGCGCCGCTTGGGGTTGCGGGAGAAGCCATAATCGCGACGCAGCCGCGAGCGCACTTTGGAGAGCAGCGGGTCATGCTCGGTGCGGGTCAAATCCGCCACTTGGATGCGCGTCGGGTCGGTTTGCCCACCCGCCGCGCCGGTCACGGTAATCGGCATTTTGCGCCGCTTGCACCAGGCGATTAGCGCCGCTTTGGCGATCACACTGTCGATGGCATCCACCACATGGTCGGCATCCCCAGGAATGCGCTCGGCCAGGTTGGAGGGCGTGACGAAGGCAGAGTCCGCCACGATCTCGATCTCTGGGGCAATCAGGCGGCAGCGCTCGGCCAGTACATCCACTTTGGGCTGGCCAATGGTGCCATCCAGCGCGTGGAGCTGGCGGTTGACGTTGGAGACACATACGTCGTCCAGATCAATCAGCGTAAGCTTGCCGATGCCCGAGCGGGCTAGTGCCTCGACCGTCCAGCTACCCACGCCGCCAACGCCGACTACCACTACATGGGCATGGCGAAACACCTCCGCAGCGCGCTGACCGTAGAGGCGCCGAATACCGCCAAAGCGGAAGTCATAGTCGCTAGAAGAATAGGCGCTAGAAACTGAGGCGGTAGCAAGGGAGGTTGATGGCTCGTTCAAAGGCATAGAAACAGACTCACAGTGCTTGGAGAGCGGAAGGCGTTGCAAGAGGTGGCGTTCGTACACTATCCAGCGGCAAATGCCCTGCCCAGCCTAGGTGATGAAACAGCGCGATCATGGTCTCGTCCAAGGCGCAGCTCAATTGTACACGTTTGGCCAACAGCGGATGGTCAAAGGCTAAATAGGTGGCGGCCAGCAGTAAGCGCGGCGCGCCCAACTGCTCGGCAAAAAAGCGGTTGTGAACACTTTTACCGTGTTTGGCATCGCCGATAATGGGATAGCCCCGCCGTGAAAGATGACGACGAATTTGGTGGCGACGACCCGTCAATGGCCGAGCCTCTACCAGGGAGTAACGCGCCACTGGGTAACGGTCGACCTGTACCGGCAACTCAGCGCTATCCAGACGGCGAATATCGGTCATCGCAGGCATGGCAGGCATCTCAGCTTTAGGCCGCGAGCCATCCTCTTCCCGCAGTGGGTAATCCAAACGTTCGCTCTCCGGTGCTTTACCCCGCACCACCGCCAGGTAGCGCTTTTCTACCTGACGCTCGCTAAAGGCTTCGCTGAGCAGGCCAGCCACCGTTGAAGAGAGCGCAAAAACGATCACACCTGACGTCGGTCGATCCAACCGGTGAACGGGATACACCCGCTTACCGAGCTGGTCGCGAAGCCGCTGGAGCAGAAATTCGGTTTCGCCACGCGCTAACGCCGAGCGGTGCACTAATAGGCCTGACGGCTTATGCACCGCAACAAGATACTCATCCTGATAGAGGATGTTGAGTGGCGTCATAACGCTCCCTGGTAACAGCTGGTGACAAGACTTTCTACAACAAGCTATCTATCAAACAGACCGCTATTGTCGCGGCTTGACGAGCCGATGTCATCCGTCGGCTTAATTGGCGAACAAACCGCTTGGCAGCTACCTTAAATAAGCAACGCTGCTACAGCGTTTCCATGGATTCGGAAGGAGAAAACTCTATGCGCTATTCAACACCACTTACTGCTATTGCTGCCTCATTACTGCTCGCCACATCGGCGGCCCAGGCCAATGAAACCCTTGATGTGGAGATGCATAAAGTCAGCACCGAAGGAAGTGAAGAGTCTATTGGCACCGTATCACTTGAGCATACGGATCACGGTTTATTGCTGACACCCTCGCTGTCGGATCTTGAGCCCGGCGTTTACGGCTTTCACGTTCACCAGAACGCCAGCTGCGACCCAGCCGAGAATGACGATGGCGAGATGACTGCCGCCCAGGCAGCAGGTGGCCACTATGATCCTGAGGAAACCGGCACCCACCAGGGACCTTATGGTGAAGGCCACTTGGGTGATCTACCGGTGTTAACAGTGAATGAAGATGGTGAAGCGAATCTGCCTGTTCTTGCTCCACGCTTAAGCATGGAAGATATGCCTGGCCGCAGTATCATGATTCATGAAGGTGGTGATACCTACGAGGATGAGCCTCATCTTGGTGGTGGCGGCACTCGTATGGCCTGTGGTGTCGTGGAATCTTAATACCAGCACTCACGTAGAGCAGTAAAACGGGCGGCCGATGGGTTGCCCGTTTTTATTGATTGATTACCAACTAAAGTCTAGCTGTGCTGATCAGCCCTTATCTGTACATTCGATCCGGCTAAAAAAGTGCCTACTTTTGTGTTACTGGCACACTCGCCACTCTTGGCTAATCCCCTTCACTGCTCTAGGTACCTTCGATGATCACCTTTATTGTATCGATCCTGCTGCTGATTGCGGGCTACTTTACCTATGGGAAGTTCGTTGAGCGCGTGTTTGTGACCGATCGCAAACGGCGCACACCAGCGTTCACCATGCGCGACAACATCGACTACGTGCCGATGAATACTACGCGTAACTCGCTTATCCAGTTACTCAATATTGCCGGTGTAGGCCCTATTTTTGGTCCTATTCTTGGCGCACTTTATGGCCCTGTTGCCTTTATATGGATCGTGGTCGGCTGCATCTTTGCTGGTGCTGTCCATGACTATCTGACCGGGATGATCTCGATTCGCAACCACGGCGCTCACCTGCCACAGTTAGCAGGCAAGTTCCTCGGTAAAGCGATGAAGCACGTCGTGAATGGCTTCGCGATTCTGCTGCTTCTTCTGGTGGGTACGGTTTTTGTGACTTCACCCGCAGCGCTGCTGGCCAATATGACGTCGCTGTCGTTAACACTCATCATTGTCGCTATCTTTATTTACTATCTGATTGCCACGCTGCTACCGATTGATAAGGTCATTGGCCGTATCTATCCCTACTTCGGTGCATTACTACTGTTTAGTGCGGCGGGTATTGGTATTGGCCTGATTGTAACGGGCGCCCCCATCCCCGAGCTCTCCTTCCAGAACATGCATCCTGAAGCAGCCCCCATTTTTCCGCTGCTGTTTTTAACGATCTCCTGCGGCGCACTTTCCGGCTTCCACGCCACTCAAACGCCGATTATTTCGCGTACGACTGAAAATGAAACCAATGGGCGTAAAATCTTTTACGGCATGATGATCACCGAAGGCATCATTGCGATGATTTGGGCGGCGGCGGCGATGAGCCTGTTCTACGGCGACCAGTCACTCGCCGATGTGCTGGCGGCGGGTGGCCCTGCTGCAGTGGTGAGTGAGGTGTCTACCACCATGCTCGGCGCTGTCGGCGGCACCCTGGCCATACTCGGCGTTATTGTGTTGCCGATCACCTCTGGCGATACCGCTTTCCGCAGCGCACGAATGATCATTGCTGATTACATTAAGATCGATCAAAAGCCGATTATGAAGCGCGTCATGGTCGCTCTACCACTGTTTGTAGTGTCCTATGCATTAACCCATATGGACTTCACGCTACTGTGGCGTTACTTCTCATGGGCGAACCAAACCACCGCCGTTATCGCGCTATGGGTAGGTACCATGTACTTGGTGTTGTCGCGCAAACCTCACTTAATCACATCAATCCCAGCCACCTTTATGACCATGGCTACCTTTACCTACTTGGCCTATGCCCCTATCGGTTTTGGTCTACCGCTGCACTTGAGCTATGTGGTAGCGGCACTGGGTACACTTATCTGCATCGCGCTATTTATGAAGCGTGTACGCCGTTTGAGCCGCACGACCTTTGCGGTTGATGAACCTGCAGAACAGGCGCTTGGTACAGGCAAGGCGGGCGATACGCTAGCCACCAGCTCATAGCGTGATTGAGAGGAAATACCAGCAATAGAAAACGGGCAGCCAAGTGGCTGCCCGTTTTCTATTCTGCACGTTTAGCTGAACTAAAAAGCCAGTCAAACAGACTTGGCTAGAGAGATCACTCTTCGCCAGCCATCTGCATTTGGCGCTGCAGGTAGTTCTGAATACCGACCTGTTCGATTAGCTTCAGCTCAGTTTCGATGTGGTCAATATGACCTTCTTCATCAGCAAGCAGGTCACGCAGCATATCGCGAGTCACGTAATCTTTAACGCTTTCGCAATAGGTGATCGCTTCGATGTAATCATTGCGGCCATCGTGCTCGATCTTTAGATCGCTTTCGAGCATCTCTTTAACATTTTCGCCAATGTGAAGCTTGCCCAAATCTTGCAGGTTGGGAACCCCTTCCAGGAACAAAATACGCTCGATGATCTTGTCAGCGTGTTGCATCTCTTCAATGGACTCATCGTATTCCCATTTGGCCAGCGCTTTTAGACCCCAATCTTTATACATTTTGGCGTGCAAAAAGTACTGATTGATCGCAACCAATTCATTGCCGAGCGCTTTGTTGAGATGCTCAAGAACCTTTGTATCACCTTTCATAACGTCACCTTTTCTACTGTAATGCTGATGTTTAATCTAATTTAGACAATGCGATCAAGCAGTTACGTTTGAAGAGAAGTATAGACGTAAATAGCTATACTCCAGCTTTATTGAGAGTATAGATAAGGTATTTAAAAGTTCAAGCAAATCATATATTTGCTAAAGATAACCCTAACAATAGTGATTCGCGTCACACGGCGTATGCTAGCCCCATATCGGCTTCTTGGCGTGCTTCTAGCACGGCATCACGGGTAACGGATTTTGCATGGCACGCGCACTTACCACACTGGGTTGCGCAGCCGGTTGCCTCGCGTACTTCTCGCCAGCTGCGCGCTCCATCGCTAACGTGCTGGCGAATCTGATGATCGGTTACTCCCTTGCACACGCAAACGTACATGGCGACACCTCATAAAAATCATGAGATGAATGTAAATGATTCGCATACATCTTATCAAGTAGAAATGGATACTTTTTGACATCCATTCGTCTTAATCTTAATTGAGTATGCGATAACATATTGGCAAGCCAATTTTTTTTGGAAATTCTTGGTAAAAATTATTTTTTCGGTAGCACCACGGTTTGTGTCTTTGAGGCAATATCCGGCCAGCTACGGCGCTCTGCATCGAATAACACCCAGAAATAACCCAAGCCTAGTGCCAGGAGTGATAGCCAAGCGGCTGCGCACCGAATCAGGCCTTGTTTCCAGTTCAGCGAATGACCATCCAACGTTTGCACCCGTAGTCGCCACGCCTGCATCCCCAACGTCATTCCACCTCGCGACCAGGAGAAAACAAAAAACAGGCTGACAAAAAACAGCAGCATTACCCGAAGGCTCCAGATATCAAACGCCGTTGTGCCAATCTCTTCCGGCTGCTGACCGAGCACAAAACGAAAAAATGCCAGATGGGCAACGGTCACCGCTATCCAAATCGCTAAGACCAGAAAACCGTCATACAGCATGGCGCCCAGGCGACGACCAAGGCCCGCCGGCCATACGCTATCCAATTGTGCAAAGCGTCGAATTCCCATAACTCTCTCTTTTGAAGTTGAGCACTTGTTTAACGTCTGGCGTTTCGCTTGGCGAGCACTCTTTAACCGTTACGGCGCAAAAAATAGACACCGACGCCCGCACACAGCAGAGTGGGAACCAAGACAGCCCATACGGGTGAAAATCCAAAAATGGTCGAGGCAGGTGCCAATAAATCCTGGATATATTTAAAGCTCAGTCCGGTGACAACGCCATAAAATACCCGCGTGCCTGCAGCTACCGTACGTAGCGGACCAAACACAAAGGAAGCCGCAATCAGTACCAGCGATCCCATAGTGAGCGGCAGCAGCACTTTCTGCCAAAAATAGAGGAGTGCCTGATCGTTCTGCAGGCCCTGCTCTTCAAGAAAGCGTGCATAGTGCCAAAGCTCGCTGGGCGCCTGACTTTGGATATCACGCAGCAGCCGTTCTAACTGCGTGGGTGTGAACGACGTTTCCCAGCCCATGCTTTCGATTTGATCAGACTCGGTGTAATCGTCAAATATGCGCGTGGTGGTAACGCTCTCCAGCAGCCACGCATCGTCTTCCCAAATAGCGCGCTGGGCATAGGTTGCCTCGACTAAGCGGCGGCCATCAAAACGGTAGCGGGTTAAATCAAGCACCACGTTATCCGCACGAATTGCGCCAAAGCGATAGACACTATCGCCTTCGATTTGCCAACCGCTACGGCTAGTAAGCATGGCTCCTTCACCCTGAATTTTCTCTAGCCGCCATGCCTCAGCGAACTGTTCGGTACGCGGACTGACATACTCAGCGACCATCAGCACGACAACCACCACCAACAGCACCGGCTTCATTACCCCCCACAAAATGCGCGCCAGAGACCGCCCTGCGGCACGCATTACCGTAAGCTCGTTGCTGGACGCCATGGTACCCAAGCCAATTAGCGCACCAATTAGCACCGCTACCGGTGCATATTGATAAAAGCGCCAAGGGGTGCGCATAAGTAGATACAGCAAGGCATCAAGGGCGGTATAACCTGCTTGCACATCACCTAAGTCGTCAATATAGGCAATAGTAATATCCAACCCCAGCAGCACCACTTGAACCACGATAATGGCTGCCAGCACATTGCGAGCAATATAGCGATCAAGGCGGTCAGCGACTGTTAATACCCTTAACATTAACGCATCCCCTTACGTTGCGAGTGCCACAGCAGTAGCAGACCCAAACCTAAAAACAGTCCATGTACGGGCCACACTCCCAGCGTGGCAGACCAATTGCCACTGCCAATCGCATCCACCGCGGCCAGCAGCAAGCTGAGATAAGCCACATATAAAAACACTGCAGGGAGAAGCTTGCCAAAACGACCCTGACGAGGATTCACACGAGAAAGTGGTTGCGCCATCAACGCCAGCACAAACACCATTAGCGGAAGCCCTGCACGCCACTGCCACTGGGCCTGAGCGCGTGAGCTGGGGTCGTTCCACAACATTGGCGTGGTCGCATACTCCAGTGAATCAAGCTCCTGCCGGTCGCGACTCAATCCCAAACGCAACGTATAACGCTCAAAGGTGAGCCGTTCGGCGTTTCTTTGCCCAGGAGTTACCCCGTAACGCTCGCCGCTATCCAGTACCAAAAAGCGGCTGCCGGTGTCGAGCCGCGTCTCCTGATAACCAGACGCTGCTCGGGTAATATAGTCATGGGTCGACTCGTCGCCAGGCTGGTTTTGTTCGTGTACCAGCACATCCTGCATTTCGGTTCCATCGCTGGAGAAGCTGCCGATATAAGCAGTACGACCACCGCCAAACTCTTGAAAGCGGCCAGGGGCCAACACAGAGACATCCAGGCGACTACGCTGCTCTTCCAGTACGGTTTCAGTTTGCAGCGCGCCATAGGGCGTCAGCCATAGGCTACACAAGCCCACCAGCACAGCCACAACGCTGGCGGGCAGCAGGGTCACCTTCAACAGTCGCGTAGGGCTCATTCCGCAGGCGACCATCACGGTGATTTCGCTGTTCATGTACAGCTGCCCGTAGGCCAGCATGATGCCCAAAAAAAACGACAGCGGTAGAATCAATTCCATAAAACCAGGCAGGTGATACACCATCAGGCTACCCAGCATAGTGACGGGAATATCGCCTTCTGCCGCATCCGAAAAATAGCGGATAAAGCGGCTGCCCATGATCACCAACAGCAGAATGCCAGCAACTGCCGACATGGTAAGTAACACTTCGCGAGTTAGATACCGAAATAAAATCAACGCGCTCTCCGGCTAGTCGTGCAGGATGCCATGCAATCAGGGCATAGCTTGGGTACACTAATCGAACTATTCTCAGTCCCTTTTCAAAATCAAAAGCAACGAGGCATTATCCCGAATCCCTCGATGCTTGTCTTGTTGGAGACGTCATGGAATTTTCCGTTCAGACTGCTAACCCGGCCAAAGCCGAAACAGCTTGTCTCGTGGTGCCGGTTTTTAAAGATAGCGGCCTACTGCCCACCGTCGCCAAATTAGACGACGCCAGCGAGAGACTGATTGGCCAATTGCTGGAGCGTGGCGACTTTGATGCAGCGCTTGGCAATGTGCAAATGGTGCCGTTTGCGCCGGGCCTGGGTGCTGAGCGCATCTTACTAGTTGGCTTGGGGGAACGCGAAAAGTGCCAGGAAGCCGCCTTTATTAAAGCCTTTGATGCCGCCATGGCGGCGTTAGTAAAACTGCCCATTGACGAAGCCAGCTTAGTATTTAGCGACGTACCCCTCGCTGACTGCGACACGGCCTGGAAAGCGCGCAAAATAATGGAAGCCGCCGAGCGAGCCATTTACCGCTTTGATCAATTTAAATCCTCGCCAGCTCCCGTGCCCAGCCTTGCCAAGCTGACGCTAATGGCGAGCGATGCCGAATCGATCCCACAGATTAAGCAGGGGGCGTTCATCGGCAATGCGATCGGCCAAGGCATTAGTTTAACCCGCACCCTAGGCAACTTGCCCGGCAATGTATGCACGCCCAGCTATTTAGCTGACCAGGCAGAGCAGTTGGGGCGCGAATCGAAAGGTGCACTCGAGGTAGAGATTCTTGATGAAGAGGCGCTGGAAGCCCTGGGTGCGGGCTCGCTGCTTTCTGTAGGTCGCGGCAGCAAAGAGCCATCACGCCTGATCGTGATGAAATACCAGGGCGCCGAAAAAGCCGAGGATGCCCCTCATGTTTTGATCGGCAAAGGCATTACCTTTGATACCGGCGGTATTTCGCTTAAGCCGGGCGAAGGCATGGACGAAATGAAGTTCGACATGTGCGGCGCTGCCAGCGTGTTTGGTACCGTCAAAGCCGTGCTGGAGATCAAGCCCAAGCTGAATCTGGTGTTTATCGTCGCCGCAGCGGAAAACATGCCCGACGGCCACGCCACCAAGCCCGGCGACATTATCAAAACACTGAAAGGCCTCACCGTCGAAGTACTTAACACCGACGCAGAGGGCCGACTGGTGCTGTGCGATGCGCTGACCTACGCCGAGCGCTTTACCCCCGCCAGCGTGGTCGATATTGCTACCCTTACCGGTGCCGTAATTGTTGGCCTGGGACACCACGCCACCGGTCTGCTCTCCAACGACGATGATCTAGCGCTGGATCTTCTCGATGCGGGCGAAGCCGCCTGGGATCGCGCCTGGCACCTGCCACTTTGGGACGAATACCAAGAGCAGCTGGAGTCCAACTTTGCCGATCTGGCCAACATTGGCGGCCGCCCCGCAGGTACGATTACCGCCGCGTGCTTTTTATCACGCTTCGCCGACCACTTCCCCTGGGCGCACCTGGATATCGCGGGCACTGCTTGGCATTCAGGCAAGCAAAAAGGCGCCACCGGCCGGCCTGTTGGGCTGTTAACCCAGTACCTGTTGGACCGTGAAACCGATGCCCAAGTAGAAAACAGCGACGGCTAATATCACCACTCGGCACCACGATCCCTCGTTCAACGGTTGCCTTTCAGCGCGGCAACCGTTAAACCTGAACACATGAGCGTGCGCCCTGCCCTTGGGCACACGCCGTGCTTACACACACTGCTTACTTTTGCCCTTCGGGGTCTGGCTCTAGCGGAGACAACACGCCGTGCCCACAGCTTCAGATAACCAGTCAGAATCGCGTTTTGAAATACTGCCGTCCAACCAGCCGACGGCCGATGAGATCCGTGAAAACATCCTTAAAAACCCAGGTTTTGGTCGCTACTTTACCGACCACATGGCCCATATTCGTTGGACTGTGGACGCCGACTGGCACGGCCATCAGGTGCGCCCTTACGGCCCATTGACGCTCGATCCCGCCTCCTCAGTGCTGCATTACGGCCAGGAGATTTTTGAGGGCATCAAAGCCTACCGTCATGCCGACGGCTCGATTTGGACGTTCCGCCCCGAGAAAAATGCCGAGCGCTTCCGCCGCAGCGCCCGCCGATTAGCGCTGCCGGAACTGTCCGATGAGGATTTCATCGGCTCGCTGAAAGCCCTGCTCGCCCAGGATCAGGCTTGGGTACCTACGCCTGCCAGCGCGTCTGATGAATGTAGTCTCTACCTGCGTCCGTTCATGATCGCCTCGGAAGCCTTCCTGGGCGTACGTCCGTCACAGGAAGTCGACTACTATGTGATCGCCTCCCCGGCGGCGGCCTACTTCAAAGGCGGCATTGCCCCGGTGTCGATCTGGCTCTCCTCGAACTACAAGCGTGCAGCCGCAGGCGGCACCGGCTTTGCTAAATGTGGCGGTAACTACGCGGCTTCATTAGCCGCGCAGAAAGAGGCCGAAGCGCATCAGTGTGGTCAGGTCGCGTTTCTCGATGCTGCTGAAAACAAGTGGGTGGAAGAGCTGGGCGGCATGAACCTTTTCTTCGTCTTCAAAGACGGCCGTTTGGTGACCCCGCGCCTGACCGACACCATTCTCGAAGGCGTGACGCGCAACTCCGTTCTCACGTTGGCCAAAGATGAAGGTCTAACGCCGGAAGAGCGCCCGATTAGCATTGACGAGTGGCGCGAAGGCGCCGCGTCCGGCGAGATCACCGAAGTGTTTGCCTGCGGTACCGCCGCGGTCATCACTCCGGTCGGTGAGCTGGTCACTGAAAACGAGCGTATCAAGCTCACCGCGGGCGGCAACAATGAAATCGCCATGCGCATCCGTACCAAACTGCTCGACCTGCAGTACGGCCGCAGTGAAGATAAGTACGGCTGGCTAACCCAGCTGGTTTAAGCGGGTTTAAAACCAACGCTTCACCGTTCAACGCCGCCGCAACGTTTGCGGCGGCGCTGTTTGTCAGTAGTACATTTATCTGCAATCGCTGGAGCCGCCGATGGCACGTATTGATTTCTACATTCTGCCCGATACGACCTTGGAGGCACGCTTGCAGTTTGCCTGCAAACTGGCCGAGACCATCTGGCGTAAAGGCTACCGCCTGCATCTGCACTGCGAAGACAGAGCCCTCGCCGAGCAGGCCGATAGCGCGCTTTGGAATTTTCGCCCGGAGGCCTATTTACCCCACGCCCTGGAAGATAGCGAAATGGCCGCCAGCGTGCCGATCACGCTAGGCTGGCAGCAGCTGCCGGTGCCCACGGAAGAAACCGCCCTGCTTAATTTGCACCCCGATATTCCCGAAGGTGTAGAACGCTACGCGCGAATCGCCGAGATCATCAATCAGCACCAACAAGTGCTGGTCGCCAAGCGCGCCTGCTGGCAGCGCTATAAAGAAATGGGCCATGAGGTCGTGCCGCATAAGCTCGGTTAACTAATTTATTAACAACAATAACTCAACACACGAGAGCGCCCATGCCGTTTCACACCTTTTTAGCCCGCACTCCCCTGGCCGTTATCGTCATCGCCCAACTGTTCGGCACTTCGCTGTGGTTTAGCGTTAATGGCGTTGGCTTGGCGCTGCAGGAGGCCGTGGGCCTTAGCGAAAGTGATTTAGGCTTGTTGACGATTGCGGTGCAGGCGGGGTTTATTACCGGCACCCTGCTGATTGCCACCACCGGCATTGCCGACCGTGTGCGCGCCAGTCATCTGTTTGCGATTTCTGCCGTGCTCGGCGCGCTGATCAACGCCGCCTTTATCGGCGTTGCAGAGAGCGTCACGCTGGCAGCCGTGGCGCGCTTTGCGACCGGCCTCTGCCTGGCGGGCATCTATCCGCTGGGTATGAAATTGGTGGTGAGCTGGACCCCCAGCCACGCCGGGGCAGCGCTGGGTTGGCTGGTGGGCATGCTGACCTTGGGCATTGCCTCGCCGCACCTGCTACGCGGGTTAACGCTGCACCTGCCCTGGCAGTGGCCGCTGCTGCTGGCCTCATTGTTGGCGCTGGTCGCCGCGCTAATGATTTTCAAACTGGGTGTTGGCCCGCACCTCCCGGCCACCGCCAAAAGCGGGCGCCCCTGGGCAGGGCTAGCCGCGTTTAAACAGCCGCGTTTTCGCGCCGCCGCGCTAGGTTATTTCGGCCATTGTTGGGAGCTGTATGCGCTGTGGGCGCTGGTGCCGTTTCTGGTCGCTAGGGAGTTGGAACGTCTTGGCGCTGCCAACGGCGCCCAGCCATGGCTAAGCTTTGCCGTGATTGCGTTGGGCTTGCCCGGCTGCGTACTTGCGGGCAAATGGAGCCGTCACATTGGCAGCGACCGCGTGGCCTGCGTGGCGTTAGCAACCTCTGGTGCGCTGTGTTTGGTATATCCGCTTTTGGGCAGCGCATCGCCCTGGCTGCTGCTGGCGCTTCTCGGCGTATGGGGCGTTAGCGTGATTGCCGATTCTGCTCAGTTTTCAGCGTTGGCATCGGCCACCGCCCCAGCCGAGCGACTGGGGGCAGCGCTGGCGATGATGAACGCTATCGGCTTCGGGCTCACCATTCCTTCGATTGCGCTGGTTACCGCGCTGTGGTCGAGCCAGTCGCTGGCGGTGATCTGGTGGTTATTGCCGGGTCCTATCCTGGGGCTCATCGCCATGCGCGGTTTTTCTTCGCATCAGCACCTTGCAAAGACGGTGCGCGACAACCGTTAACATTAACAACGAGCGTGAGTAGCACCTGACGCCCCCGGCACTCACGCTGTATACTCTCGCGCTATACAATTTCACATTTCTTGCCAGCCGTGAGCCGACTCTCCATGGAAAAGACCTACCAACCCGAACAGATCGAAACCCGCTGGTACGAGCGCTGGGAGGCCGACAACCGTTTCGCCCCTTCCGGCCAGGGCGAGCCCTTTTCGATCATGATTCCACCGCCCAACGTGACCGGCAGCCTGCACATGGGGCACGCGTTTCAGGACACCATTATGGATACCCTGACGCGCTGGAAGCGGATGCAGGGCAACAACACCCTGTGGCAGGTAGGCACCGACCATGCCGGTATCGCCACGCAGATGCTGGTGGAGCGTAAAATTGCCGCCGAAGAGGGTAAAACACGCCACGACCTCGGTCGCGATGCGTTTATCGATAAAGTGTGGGAGTGGAAGGAAGAGTCCGGCGGCCACATTACTCGCCAGCTGCGCCGCATGGGCGCCAGCGTGGACTGGAGTCGCGAGCGTTTCACCATGGACGACGGCTTCTATAAAGCGGTTCAAGAAGTCTTCGTACGCCTGCATGAAGAGAAGCTGATCTACCGTGGCAAGCGCCTAGTGAACTGGGATCCTACCCTGCACACCGCCATTTCTGATTTGGAAGTGGAAAATAAAGAGCAGCAGGGCAGCTTCTGGCACTTCCGCTACCCACTGGCCGATGGCGTCAAAACCGCCGACGGTAAAGATTACGTGGTCGTGGCCACCACTCGCCCGGAAACGCTGTTGGGCGACACCGGTGTGGCGGTTAACCCGGAAGATGAGCGCTACGCTTCACTGGTCGGCAAGTTTATCGAACTGCCGTTGGTGGGCCGTCGCATTCCTGTTGTGGCCGATGAGCACGCCGATATGGAGAAAGGCTCCGGCTGCGTCAAGATCACCCCGGCTCACGACTTTAATGACTATGAAGTCGGCAAGCGCCAGAACCATCTGCTGATCAACGTCTTCTCCAAAGATGCGACGATCCTTGAGCAAGCTGAGATTTTTAATCTTAAAGGCCAGCCCCAGCCCGACGAAGACGCCACGCTGCCCGCCAAATACGCAGGGCTTGACCGCTTTGAAGCGCGCAAGCAGATCGTTGCCGATATGGATGCCCTTGGCCTGCTGGAGCAAGTCGAAGCCGTTAACAACACCCTGCCCTATGGCGATCGCTCTGGCGATGTCATTGAGCCGTTGCTAACCGACCAGTGGTTTGTGGCGGTGGAAAGCCTCGCCAAGCCCGCTATCGAGGCGGTGGAGAACGGCGACATCCAGTTCGTGCCTAAAAACTACGAAAACATGTACTTTGCCTGGATGCGTGACCTGCAGGATTGGTGTATTTCCCGTCAGCTTTGGTGGGGCCACCGCATTCCCGCCTGGTACGACGCCGAAGGCAATGTTTACGTTGCCCGTAGCGAAGAAGAAGCTCGCGAGAAGCATGCACTCGAACCCGATGTGGTGCTGACGCAAGACGAAGACGTACTCGATACATGGTTTAGCTCGGGGCTGTGGACTTTCGGCACTCTCGGCTGGCCGGAAAAAACTCCGGAGCTTGAGACCTTCCACCCCTCAAGTGTGCTGGTCACTGGCTTTGACATCATCTTTTTCTGGGTAGCCCGGATGATCATGATGACCCTGAAGTTCACCAAGCAGGTGCCGTTTAAGACGGTTTACGTACACGGCTTAGTACGCGATGGTCAGGGCCAGAAGATGTCCAAATCCAAGGGCAACGTGCTCGACCCTATCGACTTGATCGATGGTATTACGCTGGAAGAGCTACTCGAAAAGCGTACCGGCAATATGATGCAGCCGAAACAGGCCAAGGCGATTGCCAAAGCCACCAAGGATGAGTTTAAAGACGGCATTGAAGCCCACGGCACCGATGCGCTGCGCTTTACGTTCCTCTCCCAGGCCACCACCGGGCGCGATATCAAGTTTGATATGAACCGCCTGGATGGCTATCGCAACTTCTGCAATAAGCTGTGGAACGCCTCACGCTACGTGCTGATGAATGCCGAAGGCGAAGATTGCGGCACTAACGGCGACGAGGTTGAGCTTTCCTTGGCCGACCGTTGGATCATCTCACAGCTACAGAAAACCGAAGCGCAGGTCACCAAGGCGCTGGATGAGTACCGCTTTGACCACGCCTCCCAAGCGCTGTACGAATTCATCTGGAACGAGTACTGCGACTGGTATTTGGAGCTCTCCAAGCCCGTGCTGTGGGACGAAAATGCGACGGCCGAAGCCAAACGCGGCACTCGCCGCACATTGGTGCGCGTACTAGAAGCTATCCTGCGCTTGGCCCATCCGATGATGCCCTATATCACCGAAGAGATCTGGCAACGCGTCTCACCGTTGGCAGGTGTGTTTATGGGTGACGACGCAACGATCATGCTGCAAGCTTGGCCAGAAGCCGATGAGAGTAAAATCGACGAACAGGCCAGCCTGGATATCGAGTGGCTCAAAGGCGTCATCATCGCCGTGCGTAACATCCGCGCCGAAATGAACATCGCCCCCGGCAAACCGCTCGACGTGCTGCTGACCAAAGGCAAGCCCGAAGACGCCGAGCGACTGGAAAGCAACCGCCATTTCCTTTCCAAACTCGCCAAGTTGGAAAGCGTCACTTGGCTTGAAAACCCAGACGACGCCCCGCTCTCAGCCACGCAGTTGGTAGGCGATATGGAAGTATTGGTGCCGATGGCGGATCTCATCGACAAAGACGCTGAAATCGCCCGCCTCAGCAAAGAGATCGAGAAGCAGGACAAGCTGATCGGCGGCATCGAGAAGAAGCTCAGCAACGACGGCTTTATCGCCAAAGCGCCGGTTACAGTGGTGGAAAAAGAGCGCGGCAAACTGGCTGAATTCCAAGCGGCTAAAAAGCTGTTGGAAGAGCAAAAGGCGAAGATTGAGGCGTTGTAATAACGCTTTCATAGCTTGCAACTAAAAAAGGGCGGTACTTAGCGGTGCCGCCTATTAACGAATGTTATAAATCCTTTTTAATTAAGTAATTACCTGCCAAAAAGCATGCTTATCGCTGGAAACCCGAGACGCCTTTACTATGTTAATAGTGATGTCGGTTAATGCTGTATTAAATCGGCATTTAAACCACTTGGCATATTAAGGAGGATAGCCATGCGCTTTATTTCAACGCGGGTACACGGGATGGTCGATTATCTAATGGGCTTGCTGCTTATCGTCGCTCCCTTCCTGCTCGGTTTCGCCACGGGCGGCGCTGCACAGTGGGTGCCGATCATCTTGGGTGTGGTCATGCTGGCGTCAGCCATTATGACCAAGTATGAGCTGGGGCTTATGCACATGATCCCCATGCCACTCCACCTCACCATGGATCTGATCAGCGGTATTCTGCTGCTCGTTTCGCCTTGGCTGTTCGGCTTCGCGGATACGGTCTATTTGCCGCATGTGATTCTCGGCATCATCGAGATTGGCGCCAGCCTTACCACGGAAAAACAACCGCGAAACATGGTGGCTACAACGAACCGACGCTGAGTATTGCTGTTTTCGTTTCCACCGGCGGCCCTATCGCCCTTGGATAGAGAAGTGAATAACGCCTTTAGCTTACGCGCCCACCAAATCATAAGGTGGGCGCTTTGCGTTATGTAGCACCATTTGAGCGATCTGGCTGGCATGTATAGCGCCTTATACTCTGTCTTAAGCAGTCTTTATCACTTTTTCTTACGAAACGTGTAAGGTTGGTACAAGAACAGCCACTAAGTGGCATCGCTGATTCAGCAACAATATGGACTGCTCTATGCCGACACCAACTGAAGCGCGATTAGAGGCGCTGGCGACCGAACTTGAGCGGGCCGGGATTGCGTACCGCGAGCTTTCGCCGATGGCGGATACCGGGCTAGCTCATGATCATGTATGGGTGCATCGCCGCGATGGCGATGATTGGGTGGCGCGGCTACCGAAGCAGAGCCAGATGAACCTGCCGCCGGAAGCGAACCTTGCCTACCAGGCCGCCTGCTATCGCCGCTCTAGCCCTGGCGGGCACACGCCAACGCTTTATAACACCCTGCCACCAAGCGAATCGCTGCCTCGTGGCGGGTTATTGGTTGAGGCGATCCGCGGCCGTTTGGCCAGCCTGCCGGAAGATCTGCCCGCCATCGCGGATGCTCTTGCCAGCCTGCACCGTCAACTGCTGCCCGCTCTCGCGGCGCGGGCACCTCTGCTCGCGCCTGAAAACCCGTGGCAGGCGATGGTCGATGAAGTGCGCCAGCAGGCTAACTGGCTTGGTGATGCGCAGCTTTCGAGCAAAGTAACTCAACGCATTAAGCAGGAACTGGATCTCCTCCCGCCCCACCTAAGCGATGCCACCCCTACGCTGATTAGCTTTGATACACATCCCGGCAACTTCTTGATCCGTGATGATGGCCGCGCCGTATTGGTTGATTTAGAGAAGTGCCGCTACGGCCTTCCAGGCATTGATCTGGCTCATACCTCGCTCTATACGTCGACTACCTGGGATATCAACAGCCAAGCCGAGCTATCGCTAAGCGACGTGATTCATTTTTACCGCCGCTGGCAAGCCGCCATGGACGTATCTCCAGATACCGACACACTGGTCGCCTGCCGCCGGGCCACCTGGCTTTGGTCGCTGACGTGGTGTGCTAAATGGCGCGCCCAGCACTTAAACGCCAAGGATGCCCAGCAGCGCGGTGAAGACTGGTCGGCAGAACTCACAGACCCCACGGTGATTGACCACGTGCGCGACCGAGTTGAACACTACCTCTCGCTGCCGATTATTGACCACGTGCATAGCGAGCTTCAGTGCTTGCAAGCCTCCCTATAACGTTTTTACCTACTGATATGAGGTTCGCGCGATGCCGATTAACCGTTACTCCCTGCGTGAGACGTTTTCAACAACGCTCGCCACCTCCATTTCCACAGCGATGCTAGCTCTTGCGTTTCCTGCCATGGCCAACCCTGACCCTAGTGATTGGCAAAGCGTGGTAGCAGACGCCGAAGGCCAAACCGTTTACTGGAATGCCTGGGGTGGCGATACGCGCACCAATCGTTACATCGACTGGGTGGCGCAGCAGGTGCAGGCACAATTCGGCGTCGAGGTTGAGCACGTAAAACTGGATGATACGGGCAGTGCTGTGGCGCGGGTGCTGGCGGAAAAACAGGCGGGTAACCACGATGAAGGCAGTATCGACCTGATTTGGATCAACGGGGAAAACTTTGCGGCGATGCGCGAAAGCGACCTGCTATTTGGCCCCTTCGCCGAGGCACTGCCCAACTTTGCGCTTACCAATGCGACCGAAAACCCTGAGGTGGTCACCGACTTTACGCTGCCCACCGAGGGCTATGAGTCGCCATGGGGTAAAGCGCAGATCACTTTCTATTTCGACAGCGATCAAACCGAAACACCACCCCAGGATATCCAGTCGCTGCTCACATGGGCCGAAGCGAATCCTGGCCAATTCAGCTACCCCCGCATTCCCGACTTCACCGGCAGCACCTTCCTGAAGCAGGCACTGATTGAGCTGACAGATCAGGATGAGGCGCTTTATCAGCCGGTGTCAGAGAGCAATTTCGACGCCGTAACAGCGCCGCTTTGGGCTTACTTGGATGCGTTGCACCCACATCTTTGGCGCAGTGGTCGCAGCTTCCCCGACTCAGGCCCCAATCTGCGCACGCTGATGAGCGATGGCGAGTTGAGCTTGGCGTTTTCGTTCTACCCCACCGATGCCGCCGTAGCCGTCATGGAGTATGAGCTGCCCGATAGCGTGCGCAGCTACGTGTTGGAAGGCGGCACCCTGGGTAACGTCCACTTTGTGGCGATTCCCTATAACTCGCCCCATAAAGCCGGTGCCATGGTGCTCGCCGACTTTCTACTTTCACCGCAAGCCCAGGCCGAAAAACAGTCGCTGGCAATGTGGGGAGACCGCAGCGTTTTGGATATCGATCAGTTAGAAGCGGCTGACCAGGCCCTGTTTGAACAGGGTGACCGGCACCCTTCTGAGCTAGCGGCGGATGCGCTATCAAACACGCTACCCGAGCCGCACCCCAGTTGGATGACCTCCCTGCAAGACGCATGGCTTGAGCGTTACGGCGTTAACTAGACCATGCTGCGACTGGCCCCGGCACTCATCATTGCCCTGCTCGTACTGCCGGTAGGCGCAGGGCTGCTGATGGTTCTGCTGCCAGCATTTGGCTACCTGCCGACGCTGGGTGGATATAGCGTTAGTTTAGCCCCCTGGCAGATGCTGTTCGCCCAGCCGGGGCTAGCTCGATCAGTAGCCATCAGCTTTGCCAGCGGGTTGGTGAGCACCGCCCTCGCGCTAATAATGGTGGTGCTGTTTTTGGCGGCCAGTCGAGGCACTTGGTTAGATCGTGGTATTCGGCGGCTGGTCTCACCGCTGCTCGCCATTCCTCATGCCGCTATTGCCTTTGGATTTGCCTTTTTGATTGCCCCTTCAGGCCTTGTGGCGCGGCTGATATCGCCCTCACTAACGGGGTGGGAGCGTCCGCCGGATGCGTTGATCGTCAATGATCCGTTGGGGCTCTCCCTGATGGCCGGACTGGTGTTGAAAGAGGCGCCATTTCTTCTATTAATGAGTCTTGCAGCGCTGCCGCAGCTAGCACCTGAAAAGCGCTTAATGCTAGCGCGGTCGCTGGGTTACTCACCTACAATAGCTTGGCTAAAAACCGTACTGCCCTCTCTTTATCCGCTGATTCGCCTGCCGGTTTATGCGGTGATCGCCTATGCCACATCGGTCGTCGATATGGCGCTGATTCTGGGCCCGACACTTCCCCCCACGCTCAGCGTGTCGATTCTTGGCTGGTTTAACGACCCCAATATTAGCCACCGTTTTATGGCTTCGGCGGCGGCGGTGCTGCAACTTGGCATTACGCTCGCCGCGCTGCTCTGCTGGTGGCTGCTGGAACAACTTATCCGCACACTAACACGTGGCTGGTTGACCAACGGCAGTCGCCAGCGCGGCGAGACTGCACTGCGGCTGTTTGGCCGCTCGGCATTACTGATTTCCAGCGGTACGGCACTGGCTGCCCTGATCGGCTTGGGGCTTTTCTCTGTGGCTGGCTTTTGGCGGTTTCCTGAAGTGCTGCCGCAGATGCTGACACTCGATCATTGGCAGCGCAGTGGCTCAATGCTGGCGTCCCCGCTGCTCAATACAGCGCTGATTGGGCTTATTTCCACGACGCTGGCCACCGCGCTGGTACTCGCCACGCTAGAGAACGAGCACCGCCAGCACCTTCAGCCCAAACGGGCTCTGTGGCTGCTCTACTTACCGCTGCTGGTGCCGCAAATCGCCTTTCTTTTTGGGCTGATTGTCGCGGCTGAAAGCGTGGGCATTCGTCCTCAGCTAGGCCTCGTTATCGCGGGCCACTTACTGTTTGTACTACCTTATGTCTATCTTTCATTAGCCGAGGCGTACCGCCAACTGGATCCTCGCTGGCTGCAGGTAGCACGTTCATTGGGCGCGTCACGCAGCGCCGCATTTTGGCGCGTACGCCTGCCGCTACTATTAGCGCCGCTGTTAACGGCCTTTGCCGTGGGTTTAGCGGTCAGTATCGGCCAGTACTTACCCACTCAACTACTCGGGGCCGGGCGTGTCACAACGGTAACGACAGAGGCAGTTGCGCTTGCCGCGGGCAGCAACCGACGCTTAATCGGCGTGTGGGCGCTAGTACAAGCGGGTTTGCCATTAATCGGCTTTATGCTTGCCCTAACGCTGCCCCGCTTTCTGGGCGCGCAGCGCCGTGAACACGCTACCTAAGAGAGAGCCACCGTGACCGCTTTATCAACCGCGCCACTGCGCCTGGAACAGATAAAAATAGCCTTGGCAGGCCGCGAGCTATTAGCGGTAGACGCCACGATTGCCCCTGGCGAAGTGCTGACGGTAATGGGCCCTTCCGGGTCGGGAAAATCGACCCTACTGGCGTATATTGCCGGTTTTCTTGAGCGCGAGTTTAGCGCCAGTGGCGGCGTATGGCTGGGCGAACATCAGTTACTGGATCTACCTGCAGAGAAGCGTGGCATAGGGCTACTGTTTCAAGACCCGCTGCTGTTTCCGCACCTAAGCGTCGGCGGCAACTTGCGTTTTGGGCTACCTCGACATAGCCGTGATCAGCGCCAGCAGGTCACCCACGCGCTTGAACAGATTGGGCTGGCAGGCTTTGAAGAGCGCGACCCGGCCACCCTTTCCGGCGGCCAAAAAGCGCGGGTGGCGTTAATGCGCCTGCTGCTTTCAAAGCCCCGAGCAGTGTTGCTAGACGAGCCTTTTTCCAAGCTGGACACAGCGCTGCGCCAAGAGATGCGATCGCTGGTGTTTAGCCAGCTGCGGGAAGCTGGCCTGCCAGCGCTACTGGTCACCCATGACCACGCAGATGCCAACGCAGCGGGAGGACCTGTAATTGCGCTCGGCTGAAAAACCTCCGCGTCTTAGCATCGTGGTCCCCGTGCTTAATGAAGCGCTAACACTGGCTCAGCATTTAACCGCGCTGCAGTCGCTGCGTACTCATGGAGTAGAAGTGGTGGTGGTCGATGGCGAAAGCTGTGACGACAGCGTTCGCGTTGCCAAATCGCTGGCTGACCGTGTGCTCAGCAGCCCTCCAGGGCGAGGCGTACAAATGAACTTAGGGGCGCAACACGCTAGCGCTTCAACGTTGCTGTTTCTGCATGCAGATACTCAGTTGCCTGTGGGCGCCGTTGAGCAGATTATCCATGCTTTGAAGCCCTATGCCATGAAGCCCCATGCCTGGGGGCGCTTTGATATTCAACTCTCAGGCCGAAGCGGCTGGCTCCCGGTCATCAGCTGGATGATGAACCAGCGCTCGCGGCTTACTGGCATCGCCACCGGCGATCAGGGCATCTTTGTATGCGCCAGCGCATTCAAGGCCATAGGTGGCTTTCCTGAGCAGCCACTGATGGAAGATATCGAACTCGCTAAACGGCTCAAACGGGTGTCTCGACCCGCCTGTTTAAAGGCGAAAGTGGTAAGCTCAGGCAGGCGCTGGGATCACTACGGCGCGTGGAAAACGATCCGCCTGATGTGGCGGCTGCGCTATCGCTACTGGCGCGGCGTTAGCGCAACCCAACTCATTAAGGAGTATCGTGATGCCCGCTGAAACGCCGGTAAAGAGCAGGCTGTTGCCCCACCTCCATCTGCTGGCGAAGGCGCCTCTGGCAGGCCAGGCCAAAACGCGCCTGGCACCACTGCTGGGCAGTGAGGGCGCCGCTGAGGCGCATGCCGAACTGCTGCGCCACTGCGTCGCGACTGCGTGCAAAGCGCTACCCGCAGAACAAGTCACGCTTTGGACGGCGCTTGATCACACACACCCGCTGTTTATCGAGCTTCGTGAGCAGTTTGGCTTTATCTTAAACGCCCAGCCGGATGGCGACTTAGGAGCACGCGTTCGCTACGCCCTCAAGAGTACACCGGGGCCAGCCATGCTGATGGGCAGTGACTGCCCCAGTATTACCAGTGCGCTGATTACTACCTGTGCACAACAATTAACCCGCTACAACGTGGTCATTTTACCCGCCGAAGACGGCGGTTACGGCTTTATTGGCACCCAGCAAGACTACCCAACACTCTTTAAAGACATTCCCTGGGGCACCCAAAGCGTACTTACAACCACGCGGCAGCGCATTGAGGCGTTGGGGCTCAACGCGGCTTACCCAGCGACTATTTGGGATGTGGATCGACCCGAGGATTGGCAACGCTGGAAAGCGTTAACGATTCCCGTGTAAGGAAACTGGCTCTCTTACCACTCAGTTAGCACCACTCACTCGTTTACCCCCTGGCGCTGGAGCGTACCGTGACCCGACAACGTTTGATTATTGCAGCGCTACTCGCCATTGCCATTGGCGTGTTTTTTCTTAGCGGCGCCCATCAATGGTTCACGCTAGAGACCCTAAAGGCTTACCAAAACGACTTTCAATCGGCGTTTAACCAAAACCCGTGGCAGGTGGCTGGCCTCTTTTTTGCCGTCTACGTGGTGATGACCGCCCTCTCTTTGCCGGGAGCCACGCTGCTGACACTGCTGGGCGGCGCACTGTTTGGCCTTGGCTGGGGGTTGTTGATCATCTCCTTCGCCAGCGCAATAGGGGCGACCTTGGCCTTTTTGCTCTCTCGCTTTCTGTTTCGCCACCCGATTGAGCAGCGCTTTCCGCGCCAGTTTGAAGCCGTTAATCGCGGCGTAGAGCGTGACGGCGCTTTTTATCTGTTTATGCTGCGCCTGGTGCCGGTGTTCCCGTTCTTTATGATCAACCTGGTCATGGGGCTAACCCGGATTAAAACCGTTACTTACTACTGGGTGAGCCAACTGGCGATGCTGCCAGGTACAGCGGTTTATGTGAACGCAGGCGGGCAACTGGGAGATTTGGAAAGCCTCGCGGGTATCGTCTCGCCAACGCTATTAGCCTCTTTTGCATTGCTGGCGGTTTTCCCCTGGATTGCCCGGCGCATCGTGCTGCTGATGCAGAAGCGCAAAGCCTACACAGGCTTTACCCGGCCCGACCGCTTTGACTACGACATTGTGGTCATTGGTGGCGGTTCGGCGGGGCTGGTCACTAGCTACATCGCTAGCGCCGTGAAAGCCAAAGTAGCGCTGGTGGAAAAACACAAGATGGGCGGCGACTGCCTGAATACCGGCTGCGTGCCCTCCAAGGCGTTAATACGCGCTGCCCGCGCTGCTCATGAGATTCGCAACGCCTCACGCTTTGGGGTGACTGCCGGTGAACCCCAGATTGATTTTGCCAATGTGATGGGCCATGTGCATCAAGCGATTAGCGATATCGAACCCCACGATAGCGTCGAACGCTATCGCAGCCTAGGCGTTGAGGTGTACCAAGATCACGCCACGCTTACCTCGCCATGGGAGATTCAGGTGGGCGATAAAACCCTTACCGCTCGCCATATCGTTCTGGCCACGGGTGCTCGTCCTCGAGTGCCACCCCTACCGGGAATTGAGAGTGCGCCCGTTTTAACCTCTGAAAACCTTTGGTCACTAACGGAGCTGCCCAAACGCTTAGTAGTGCTCGGTGGCGGTGCCATTGGCTGCGAGCTAAGCCAAAGCTTTGCCCGCCTGGGCAGTCAAGTGGCGCTGGTCGAAGGGCTTTCTCAGCTGTTAGGACGCGAGGATCAGGAAGTCGGCGCACTGGTCGAAACGACCTTAGCGGATGAAGGGATCAAGGTGATGACCGACGCCAAAGCGCTGGAGGTTCTCAACGACGAGGCAGGCTATCAACTGGTGGTCATGCATCACGACGAGCGTAAGCTGCTTCCTTTTGACTATTTAATGGTGAGTGCGGGCCGCCAAGCCAATGTGGAGGGCTTGGGGTTGGAGGCGTTGGGGATCACGACGACCCAAGCGGGGACGTTAGAGCTTAACGAGCGTCTGCAAACCCGCCTACCTAATATCTGGGCCTGCGGTGATTTAGCGGGGCCTTACCAACTGACGCATGCGGCGGCCCATCAGGCGTGGCACGCTGCGGTCAATGCGCTGTTTGGAGAGCTCAAGAGTTTTGCCGTGGATTACCGGTTTATGCCTGCGGTGACCTACGTGCAGCCGGAAGTGGCACGGGTAGGATTGAATGAGAAAGAGGCCAAAGCAAAAGGAATCGCGTTTGAAGTCACCCGTTACGCCATGAATGAGAGTGACCGCGCCATTGCCGAAGGCGCTACCGCAGGCTTTATCAAAGTGCTCACCGTGCCCGACAAGGATAAAATCCTGGGGGCGACCATCGTTGCCGAGAACGCCGGCGAATGGCTGGGTGAGTTTACCATTGCCATGAAACATGGACTGGGGCTCAACAAGCTGCTGGGCACCATTCATCCTTATCCCACGCTTGGTGAGGCCGCCAAGGCCACCGCAGGCGTATGGAAGAACGCCCATAAGCCTGAACGGGTATTGAAACTGCTGAAGCGCTACTTCACTTGGCGTCGCGGCGAGGCAAAATGACCTGTCCTATCAAAAAGCTGTTACTCATTGGGGCGGGCCATGCCCACGCCTTTGTGCTGGAAGCCTTTGCCCAGCAGCCAGACTCGAATATCGCGATTACGGTGGTGAGCGATAGTCCGTTGGCGGCTTACTCCGGCAGTGTACCGGCCTGGTTGGCAGGCGAATGCACGCTACGTGAAACGCAGATTGATGTGGCGGCGTTATGCCAGCGGGCCAACGCGCTTCTCATTCTCTCTCCGGCGAAAGCCATTAACCTTCAATCACGCTGTGTGGAGCTGGCAGATGGCGAGTGCATCGATTTTGACGTTGCTTCGTTCAATATTGGCTCTACCCTGACCCTCCCTGAGCAGCATGGCGAACAGCTTCCCCACCTGCTGGCCATGCGTCCACTGAGTTCGCTGCATTATCGCTGGCAGGCGCTGCAAGAAACGGTCAACGCGCTTCCTCCTGGCGGCGACTTAAGGGTAGTCAGCGTTGGTGGCGGTGCCGCAAGCTGCGAAACGTTGATGAGCGTATTGGCTCAGTTGCGCCACCAGCGTCCCGATATTGACTGGCAGGGACATTTACTTAGCGCCTCGAATGAGCTGCTGCCCGGGGCAGGTCGCTTGCCACGCTGGTTAATGCGGCACGCCTTGTTACGCGCGGGCATTAACGTGTTCCAGCAGATACGTGGAGCGGCATTGGTAGACGGGGGCGTATTAACACACTGCAACGTACTCATGCGTGCCGATATCGTGCTGTGGGCCACCGGCGCTGTTGGCCACCGCTGGCTTTCTGAGACCGCGCTTCCACTGAATGATCAAGGCTTTATTCAGGTAGAAAAATCGCTGCAGGTGGTGGGCCAGCCGGTTATCTTCGCCGCGGGGGATTGTGCGGCTTTTGACCCGCCGCTGCCCAATGCGGGCGTATACGCGGTACGCATGGGTCCTCATTTGGCGGACAATCTTCGCCGGGCCTGCTGCGGTGAATCGTTGGCTGATTGGCAGCCACCCAAGCGCGTCCTGGCCCTGATTGGCACCGGTGACGGTCACGCGATTGCCAGTCGAGGAAGCTTTGGAGTATCAGGAAAGTGGGTATGGGAATGGAAAAAGCGGATTGATGCGCGCTTTATCGCCCGCTTCAATCCGCCTTTTGAGGGCTAACTGGCTACCTTAGTTACCTTCGCGCCAGCCGCCTAACACCCGACTATCCGGGCCAAAAAAGACCAAGCGGTCATGATCAATCAGGTAACGGTAAGCGGTTTCCATCATATCCGTGACGCGTTTGGCATCATCCATTTGCGGGCATGCCATACGTGTAGTGGCCAACTCGCTAAACTCGATGCGCTGATTTTCCCCTAGCGTCACCTTACCGGTAAGGCGGTTACAGCCATCATGGCCACTAACGCTACCATCACGAGATATCTGGAAAAATGGCGTTTCCGGCATCGACAGCCGCTCATCGGTGCCCACCAACAGTAAGTTCCAACGCTGATCAACAATGGCGCCGGAAAGCGAGGAACCGCTCGACCCTTGCGGCGATGTGCTTGGCCCTGGCGCACTGCTACAGGCGCTTAACAAGAGCACAGTGGAGGCGAGCAGTGGCAATAAACGCCAACTTTTCTTGGTCATGGTGAATCGTCCTTGTTTGCTAGCCTTTCTGGAATAGCTACCAGCTACCGGTATTTTCCATCGACGCCCAGGGTTCTTGCGGCTCGAGTGCATCGCCTTTTTGCAGCAGTTCAACCGAGATACCATCTGGTGATTTTACAAACGCCATGTGGCCATCGCGAGGCGGACGATTGATGGTCACACCGTTGTCTTGAAGCTTTTGGCAAAGCGCATAAATATCGTCGACGCGGTAGGCCAAGTGACCGAAGTTGCGACCGCCCGAATACTCTTCTGGATCCCAGTTGTAAGTCAGCTCTAGTTCAGGAGCGGTGAGACGCGCCGAGCGCGCTTCATCAAAGGAGGCGGCAAGGAACACCAGCGTAAAGCGGCCCTTCTCGTTTTCTTTACGACGGACTTCTTTAAGACCCAGCAGATCGCAGTAAAAACGTAGCGAAGCATCTAGGTCACTCACACGTACCATGGTATGTAGGTATTGCATATCGACTCCTCAAAAAACGACCGTAGCCATACTTTACAAAAACGTGACAGCGTACATAAAACGCCGCAACGCTGTACAATTAAACCATAACGTTTATCTTAGCTGGGTTTACCCGTCGGAGAAACCTGTGGATTCAGTCACGCAAGCTGCGCTTGGCGCAGCCATTGGTGGTGCCGTGTTGGGTCGGCGCTTGGGCCGAAAGGCCATTCTCATTGGCGCCGTGCTGGGCACTCTGCCTGATCTTGATGTGATAATCGATTACGGCGATGCCGTGGCCAATGTTACCGAGCATCGCGGCTTTAGCCATTCACTGTTTATGCTGACGGGCTTGGCCACGCTGCTGGCACTACTGAGCGCACGCTTTGTGCCTATCAAGGCGATTAGCCTGCCCCGCTGGTGGTGCTTTTATACACTTATTCTGGTCACGCACCCGCTGCTTGATGCCCTTACCACCTACGGTACCCAGCTGTTGTGGCCACTTGATGTAACGCCTGCGGCCTGGCCGATCATTTTCATTATCGACCCGCTTTATACCCTTGCCTTGCTCATCGCCCTGGGATTCGGTTTGGTCACTTTGCGGGTAAGAAAGGCCTGCACTTGGGGGCTGGCCATCAGCTGTGTTTATCTGACCATGGCGGCTGGGGCGAAAGTAATGATTGAACAACGTATCGCCCCAGTGCTGGCGGAGCAGGGGCTACAAAAGGCTCCCCTGCTGATTCAGCCAACCCCGTTCAATATTGTGCTATGGCGCGCCACGGTGATGGATGGGGATCGCTATTATGAAAGTTTGATCAGTGTGTTTGACGGTAGCAACCCGCCCCGCCTGGAACCGCTGATTCGTAACGCAGCGTTAGAAGCCCCTCTTTTGGCCAGCTTACAAGGGCAGCGCTTGGCGTGGTTTGCAGGGCCTTTTCTGCGCTATGAAGAGCGTTGGCTGGATGGTAAAGAGACGCTTATTGCCACCGATATACGGCTCGGTTTTCCGGGGTTTCATCCGTTTAGTTTCACCCTGGCTACGTTAGAAGAGGAACGCTGGGTACCGCTGGCGGTGAGCGAACAAGTGGAAAGTTCGCGCGGCCTTCATATGACAACGCTCTCCCGGCTTGCCGCTCGCGCCGCTGGCAACACCTCGGCCCTCTGCGCCAGCGACTTTGTGGCGCGAGAGTGGCGGGCCGAGCGTGTTATCTATCGTTGCTAAACCAAGTTACTCAACCAAGCTGCTAAACCCATTAGGGAGCAATGCCTTGGCCACAGCCACTATATTGCTCCCCACCGTAGGTCAGCGTGACCCTGGCAGGGAAAGGCTTACCGCTCATGTCGTCAAAGCAGGCGCCAGCTTCAATGCGAACGCGGAAGAAAGGTTCCACATCCGCGTTTTCAATGACGACCCTGCCTGCTTCGTTGTCCATCACGCTAATCATATAGGGTTGTTGAACGCGCTCTTCCCCATAGTTGAGTTCCATCGTCAGTGTTGGCGTATCGTTCGCCAAGGCAACCGACCAGCCGGGTTCATTGCCCTGCCCGCGGAACATTATCCCGGGGTGATCCTTCCGGGTTGAGGCATCACGGCTAGCGGCCAGCTCGCACTTGAGTTGACCACGAGGCGTTTCTACCAATGCCTGCTCACCGCGATTCCAGAAGCTGATTTCGCCGTCTTGATAGCGAGCACCGCTGGCCACCACCGCTTGCGGCAAGCGCCAGGCGCCATGCAGCGACCAAAGACGCAGCGTTTCGCCGTCGACAGCGGTGATTAAATTCTGGCGCGCTGGGCTACAGTGCCACGCATCGAAGCGCTGCGCCGAGCCGGGAAAAAGTGCCGAGGGTAAAAAAGGGGCTCGGTTCTCCAGTGTGGCCTGGTTAGCTGTCGTCGTTTCGGCGGAGGGCGTCGCTGCACAGCCTCCGATAACGACCGCCATGCCTGCTGCGACAATGGCGCCACCCCATGCGTGTAACCTCTTCATTCAGCGCGCTCCCTTTGTGTCTAGTGCTCTTGCTGTCTGTATCGTTTATCCGCGTTTGAACGCCTGCAGGTCATGGGTATCAATACGCTCCACCTGCGGGGGCAACCCCAGCGCTTCGCGTTTGATCTTAACCTGCATTTTTTCAGCCAGCCGCTCCGAATCGTCGTCGGTGGTACGCCCGTTAAGCTCTGCCAACTGCGCCATGCCTTGGTGATAGAAGGTGAGTAGGTCCAAGGCTGTGCGATTATTCTCTTCCACTGCTTTACGCAGCTGGGAAAGGTAACCGCTGACTTGCGACAAATGATGTTTGAGCTGCCAAACATAGCGTACTTCGGTCATCCACGGGCGCTCACGCAGCACGGCAAAAAGTGCACTGGTGGCCAGTAACCCAAGTAGTACGCCAAGGGCGTTGAGCCAAAGACTGCTGCCAAAGGTGGTCGTGAGCAGCATGGAGAACAGCAGGCCAAAAATAATCAGTTGCCCTGCCATGGCAAAACTGATCATGCGGGCTTTACGGCGGTAGGTCTCAGGGTCGTGATCTTCTAGGGCAAATACCATGGCCAGCCTCATCATCAAAATAAGTTACTTATGATACGGGGCTGGCCATGGCAAACAAGTACTAGTGTTAGCGAGACTTAACTCAAACGCTCCGCGGCTGTTTTAAGTAAGTGCTCGGTAGTCTCCCAGCCCACGCAGGCGTCGGTCACCGAAACACCGTAGCGCATAGCACCTGGCTTGAGCGGCTGCTTGCCTTCGAATAAATGGCTTTCCAACATCAATGCCACCAGATTGGCTTCCCCCGACTGGCGCTGGGCGAGTACATCCAGCATCACTTCGCTCTGGCGACGATGATCCTTACGTGCGTTAGCGTGGCTGCAATCCACCATCAGCCGTGGGTTTTGGCCCGCGTTACGTAGTGCGGTGGTAGCAGCTCGTACGTGCTGAGTCTGGTAGTTGGGTTCACCGTGACCACCGCGCAGTACTACGTGGGTATGTGGGTTGCCAATGGTTTGCTGGACGATCGGATGGCCTTGAGGATCGACGGCAAAACGCTGGTGCGGGTGGGCCGCCGCACTCATGGCATCAATCGCGACTTGAACGTCGCCACTGGTAGCATTCTTGAACCCCACCGCCGCGGCTAAATCACTGGCCAGCTCCCGGTGCAGTTGCGATTCAGTGGTGCGCGCGCCTATCGCTACCCAGCTCAGCAAATCGTCCAGATAAGGTGCCAGCATCGGCTGCAGAAGCTCGGTGGCCACCGGCAGGCCACGCGCCGCCACGGCGTGCATCAGTTCACGGGAGAGCGCCAGGCCGCGGGGCATATCGCCACTGCCATCTAAATCAGGATCGTAGGCCAGCCCTTTCCAACCCACGGTGGTGCGGGGTTTTTCAATGTAGACACGCATCACGGGTAATATCTGCTCGCTCACTTCTTCACTGAGCGCTGCCAGGCGGTCGGCGTACTCAAGCGCGGCATCAGGGTCGTGCACTGAGCAGGGGCCGACCACCACGAGTAGACGGTCATCGTGACCGCTTAAGATTTGCTGTACAGCGTGACGCTGGCGGGCAATTTGCTCACTTAGCGGGTCGCTTAACGAGATACGCTGACGCAGTTCGGCGGGGGTAGGCAGCCTTTTAGAGGTGGTAGGCGTAAGCTGCGAAGTGACCTGGGCAGTATTGACGGCTGGTTTATTTACAACAGAGCTGATGGGCGCATTCATGATTAATTCTCCGCAATCGTACATCGTTTGACTAGGTGACCACCCAGGCGCACGCGGTCGGAGGTGGCAGCTAGCACCGACCGCGCGTCGCTAAATCGCCAACCATAGCCATAGCCCACATAGCCGGTAGCGAACGCGTTAGTCAGTCCACGATAAATCATGATGCTGCTCCTTGATGAAATAGTGATGAAAGTTAACCAAACCCGTTAGTAGCAGGGACTAAAAACGCCAAAAGCCCCGGCGGGGTTACCGACCGGGGCTTCTGTGCTTGCGGCAGGCAACCGAGTGGTGTGCCTGGTGGCGCGACGTTAGGCGTCGGCCAAGGGCACACCGTGGCTAAACCAATACCAATAAGAGCCTGCGCTACCCATGAGCACGCACACGCCATCAGCCATGTCTGGCAGTGGTTTCATCGTGTGTGGCGTGGTGAGTCGCTGCATGTCTCTAGTTTCCGTTAGTAATGGCTCGCCCGAAAGAATCGTCCGCTAAGGCTGCCGCAATGATGTTGTGGTTTTTATCCTGCCTGCAAGCGTTGCAAATGGCAACACTCAACCGCTAAAAGCTTGTACCCAGCCAATCGTCGCGGGCAGTGCTGCCATGCTAACCAATACCACTATGCCGAGAAAAATGGATAAAAAGCCAGATTCGTCTTTATAGTCTTCGTCGTGATGGGCCATGTTAGCCTCCTTTTTTATCAACGCTATATCAGGGGAGTCTCAAAAAACCTGCGGCCATATTAAGTAGTTCGAGGGGCGTAGGCAAACACATCCGAAAACACTCGCTCAAGCTTCACGCCTTTCGTCTCGAGCACATCCAAGCAGGCATATACCATGCCGGGTGAACCCGAGATATATACATCATGGGTGTCCAGCGTTATCTCTGCGTCTTTCAAGACTTGGTCAATACGCCCCTGGTGGTGGTTGATCCGCTCGCCCACTGCCATCGGCTCTTCTAACGGAAGCTCGGTCACTGCATGAAACGAGACGTTAGCATGGGTTTGCGCCCACGAACTCGCCAATTGCTCCAAGTACAGGTCGCGATGTTCACGCGCTGCCCACCATAGCGAAATTTCACGCTCTGGCTGCTCGTGGAGTACTGCTTCAATAATCGCTTTCATCTGCGAGAAACCGGTGCCAGCGGCTATCAGCATTAATGGCCGCTCGCTCTGACGATCCAACACGCAATCCCCACACGGCAAACGCAAGGTAAGCTGGTTGGCCACCTGAAGCAGCTCACGTAACCGCGCTGAGTTATCCCGCTCTGGCCAGTGTTGGATATGTAGTTCAATGATGCCATCACCCCGTTCAGCGCTGGCAATCGAAAACGGTACCCAGGTTGTGTCGTCTATCTTCAGTTCTAAATATTGCCCCGGCGCATGCTGCATGGCTTCGGCGCGCCCGGCTAGCGTTACGCCAAACACATCGGGGTTTAAGTTCTCAACCTCGGTGACTTGGCAAGTCAACGTCCTTGCACTCATGAAAGCCTCTTTTAACAAATTCGGTCAGCGATACGCATGATCAACGGCTGTCTTCAGTCTATCAAAGGCGAGAGGGCGGTAACGCCAGGCCAATGCCCAGTGCTTCCCAGCGTTCATCTACCCGCGCTTTAACCGCTTCGTCCATCACAATAGGGGTGCCCCATTCGCGATCGGTCTCTCCCGGCCACTTGTTGGTAGCATCAAGCCCCATTTTCGAGCCAAGGCCTGAGACCGGCGAGGCGAAATCGAGGTAATCGATCGGCGTATTCTCGACCATGACGGTGTCCCGTGCGGGGTCCATCCGCGTGGTGATCGCCCAGATCACGTCTTCCCAGTTACGCGCGTCCACATCGTCATCCAGCACGATCACAAACTTGGTGTACATAAACTGGCGGAGGAAACTCCAGACCCCCATCATGACGCGCTTGGCGTGTCCGGGGTACTGCTTCTTCATCGTCACGACCGCCATACGATAAGAGCAGCCTTCCGGTGGAAGGTAGAAGTCGACAATTTCGGGGAACTGCTTACAAAGGATCGGCACAAACACTTCGTTCAACGCTAACCCAAGGATCGCGGGCTCGTCCGGTGGTCGCCCGGTGTAGGTCGAGTGGTAAATCGCATCACGGCGCATGGTCATGCGCGTGACGGTAAATACCGGGAAGTGGTCGACCTCATTGTAGTAACCAGTGTGGTCACCAAAGGGGCCTTCCGCTGCCATATCATCCGGGTAGATAAAGCCTTCGAGAATAATCTCGCTCGATGCAGGCACATCAAGATCGGCGTGGCCGCACTTCACCAACTCCGTCCGCGAACCGCGAAGCAGGCCCGCAAAGGCATACTCTGAAAGTGAATCTGGCACAGGAGTCACGGCGCCCAAAATCGTCGCCGGATCGGCGCCCAACGCCACGGCTACCGGGAAAGGCTCGCCAGGATGGCTTTTTTGGAACTCCAGAAAATCCAAGGCGCCGCCACGATGGGATAGCCACCGCATAATCAGCCGGTTCTTGCCGATTTTCTGCTGACGGTAAATCCCTAGATTCTGCCGCTTTTTGTTCGGCCCTTTGGTAATCACTAGTGGCCAAGTCACCAGCAGCCCAGCATCGCCTGGCCAGCAGTGTTGAATCGGCAGCATGCCAAGATCGACCTCGTCGTCTTCATACACCACTTCTTGTACCGGCGCATGCTTGACGTTTTTGGGGCCCATACTGAGCACTTGCTTGAAGATCGGCAGCTTGTCCCAGGCATCTTTCAAGCCCTTGGGCGGATCAGGCTCCTTGAGGAAAGCCAACAGCTTACCCACTTCTCTTAGCGCTTCTACCGAATCTTGTCCCATGCCTAGCGCGACCCGTTTGGGGGTGCCAAACAGGTTGCCCAACAGCGGCATGTCGTGGCCTTTGACGTTTTCAAACAGCAACGCTGGGCCACCGGCACGCAGCGTGCGGTCGCAAATTTCGGTGATTTCCAGGTAAGGATCGACTTCGACGTGGATACGCTTGAGTTCACCCTGCGCTTCAAGCGCCGCGATGAACTCGCGCAAGTCTTTATACTTCAAGGCACGCTCCCTGACTGGCGAATGCGCCGCGTTAGCGGCGCTCTTTTGGACTACAAGCTAGCGGCGCTCTTTCTAAGACCAGCTAGCGGCGCTTCATCGCTTCAAAGAACTCAAGATTGGTCTTGGTATCTTTCAGACGGTCAATCAGGAATTCAGTGGCGGCGGTGTCTTCCATCGGATTGAGCAGCTTGCGCAGAATCCACATGCGCTGCATTTCATCCTCAGAGGCCAGCAGGTCTTCACGACGGGTGCCACTGCGACGAATATTGATCGCCGGGAATACGCGACGCTCGGCCAGTTTGCGGTCCAGATGGGCTTCCATGTTACCGGTACCCTTGAACTCTTCGAAGATGACTTCGTCCATCTTGGAGCCGGTGTCGACCAGCGCCGTGGCGATAATCGTCAGGCTGCCGCCCTCTTCGATGTTACGCGCCGCACCAAAGAAGCGCTTCGGCTTTTCAAGGGCGTGGGCATCAACACCACCAGTAAGCACCTTGCCGGAGCTGGGTACCACGGTGTTGTAGGCACGCGCTAGACGAGTAATGGAGTCGAGCAGGATGACCACGTCTTTCTTGTGCTCAACCAAGCGCTTGGCTTTCTCGATAACCATTTCTGCCACTTGCACGTGACGCGCAGGCGGCTCATCGAAGGTCGACGCCACCACTTCGCCACGCACGGTGCGCGACATTTCAGTCACTTCCTCAGGGCGCTCATCGATCAGCAGTACGATCAAATGACACTCTGGATTGTTACGCGTGATGGAGGTCGCGATGTTTTGCAACATCAGCGTTTTACCCGCCTTCGGCGGCGATACCAGCAAACCACGTTGGCCTTTACCAATCGGCGCGGTTAGATCGATGATCCGCGCGGTAAGGTCTTCCGTGGAGCCGTTACCGATCTCCATACGCATGCGATCGTCTGGGAACAGTGGCGTCAAGTTCTCAAACAGAATCTTGTGCTTGGCATTTTCCGGACGGTCAAAGTTGATTTGACTGACCTTCAGCAGGGCGAAATAACGCTCACCCTCCTTCGGCGGACGGATTTTGCCGGAAATGGAGTCACCCTTGCGCAGATTGAAACGGCGGATCTGCGAAGGCGATATATAAATATCGTCGGGACCGGCGAGATATGAGCTGTCAGCGCTACGCAGGAAGCCGAAGCCATCCTGAAGAATTTCCAGCACACCGTCGCCGTAAATATCCTCGCCACTTTTGGCGTGTTTCTTGAGGATGGCGAAAATGATGTCCTGCTTGCGCGAACGGGCCAGGTTATCAATACCCATTTCACGGGCGATATCGAGGAGCTCGGGAACGGTTTTTTGCTTGAGTTCAGTGAGATTCATCGGTGTGTTAGAAAGTTGCTCATGGAAGCTGGGCGCCAGGCGCCGGGAGTATGACAGGAGGCGTGAAAGTGACGCCGTGTGATGCGTTCAGACCCCGGTAAAGGCACGCGCTCGAAGATGAAAGGAACGGCGTTGGACTTAACTAACAACGCTGCTGCTAGTTGTTATTAAGACTCAACTCGAGGGTGCTAACACTTGTCTACTCTGGTTCACACAGGAAGAGTGGTTGAACCAGTGGGCTATCTGACGACTTGGAATTCTGGCTGACGCTAACGGGATAAACAATGAATAACGTCTGGGGCGACCAAGGTGCCGTACTTGAACGACGCATGCAAGATGATTTATCTAAACTGTCTATTTAAGCCTTCTATCTAAACGGTCTATCAAAACTATCTTAACAACGAAGTACTTGTGGACACACTAACTAACCAGGTCAGATCAAGCCAGTAGCTCGATGGTAGTCAAGCCCTGCGACAAACGCAAGCCTTTGCAATTGACAATAGATAAAGGTCACCGCAACCTTGGCACAGCCAACACGAAGGAAAGCTCATGCCCAAGGACATTTTGCTCCCCATTGACGCCTCTGCCGCTGAGGCAAACAGCGGCGCGCCGCAGCGATTCGCCGCCATTGACCTGGGCTCCAACAGCTTTCACCTACTGGTGGCCAACTACCAGCATGAACGCCTCCAGGTGGTGGCCCGCTTGGGTGAAAAAGTGCAGCTCGCCGCAGGCTTAGACGATGACGGCATGCTGAGCGAGGCGGCTATGCAGCGCGCGCTAGACTGCTTAGGACGCTTCGCGCCCTTTTTAAGCGATATTACCAACGCCAATTTGCGTATCGTGGGCACTAACGCGTTACGCGATGCGCATAATAGCCAAGCATTTATCGAACGCGCTGAGGCCCAATTAGGTCACGCCATCGAAATTATTGCTGGGCGCGAAGAGGCTCGGCTGATTTATTTGGGTGCCGCCCATGCCCTGGCCGAAAGTGGCCGTCGATTAATCGTCGACATTGGCGGCGGCTCGACTGAATTCATCATCGGCGAGGCGTTTGAGCCTAAGGCGCTGGAAAGCCTACGCATGGGCTGCGTCACGTTTTCCCGGCGCTTCTTCCCCGACGGTGAGTTGAACGAAAAGCGCATGCGCCGCGCCGAGCTGGCGGCCCTTTCGGAGCTTGCCAATATTCAGCGCCCCTACCAGCGCCTGGGCTGGGATGACCCGGTCGGCTCCAGCGGCACGATCAAGGCCGCCGCCAGCGTGCTTTATGCCTACGCCGATACGCCCCATGAAGGCGTTATTACCCGCGGCGGCTTAAAGAAGCTGCGCGAGCGTCTGCTCAAGTGCAAACAGCTGGAAAAAGTCGAGCTGGACGGCCTCAAAGCCGACCGCGCCAAGGTTTTCCCGGCGGGGATTGCCATTCTTGGAGCTATTTTTGAAGCCTTCGATTTAACCCAAATGCGCTTCGCCGACGGCGCACTGCGTGAAGGCGTGCTCTACGATATGGCCGGGCGTAATACCGCAGAAGACTCGCGCTCGAAAAGCCTGGAGTCGCTGCAGCGCACCTACGATGTCGATACGCGCCAGGGGCTTAATGTCGCCGACACCGCTGAGCGCTTATTCCATCAGGTACGCCACGCGTGGTCGCTCAACCCCGATCAAGCGCGCTATTTGCAGTGGGCTAGCCATGTGCATGAAATCGGCTTGGCGATTTCCCACAGCCAATTTCATCGCCACGGTGCGTACCTGCTGGAGCACTCCGATCTCGCTGGCTTCTCCCGTCCTGAACAGCGGCGGTTGGCGTTTCTGGTGCGCGCGCATCGACGCAAATTTCCGCTTAAAGAGTGGCAGGCTTTGCCCGACGCGCAACAGGAAGTGACGCAGAAGCTCGCCCGGCTGCTACGTTTAGCCGTACTGCTTAATCATTCGCGCCCTGAAACCGCTCCCTCGCTGCCGGAGATAAGCGCTGACAGCGATAGCCTGACCATCACGCTGCCTGCCAGTGATGAACCCACCCTGCTGAGTACCGACTTGGAGCAGGAGCAGGCGTTTATGGAAGCCGCCGGTTTCAAGCTTTTGATACAGCAGGGAAAGTCTGACGGATGAAGCGCGCCCCCTCGGCTTGCCATAGCAGCTTGCCAGGGGGAGCAATCACGCCAATACACGCTGATGCCTGCATGATCACCACCAGCCGTCCGCGCTCCCAGGGCGGTACCTCTGCCTCCTGAAGAAGTCGCTTTACATCGCGCCTACCCCGCGTTGGCAGTTGAATGACCTCGCCTCCCTGTCGCCAAGTGACCCTGAGCAGTTGAGACGACGCTTGGGATGGCGTTGGTAACGAAGATACTTGCCAGCCCAGCGGCCCGATGGGTGTTTCCAGGGGCGTTTGACCATCCCAACTAACCTCCCACGCCGGTAGCGGCTCAAGAGGCGCCATCAGATAGAGCCGCTGACGCCACAGGCGCGCCTGAGCGCCCTGCCACTCGACGCATACCTGGGCATCCACCTTCGCTGTTAATTGATCCAGCAGGCTCTCTAGGCGCTTTTGCGGCGGCGTCGGCAACCCTTGCTGCTGGCAAAGCGTACGCACCAAAAGCCGCTGACGGGGTCGCAAACGCGCGCTTAAAGCTGCGGCGTTCAAGTATTGGTTATCGACGCATTGGCCATCAATGGTAAGTAACGCTTGCAGCTCTTGCTGGGCATACTCACTCAGCAAGGTGTCGGCTTCGCTGGCATGTTGGGCGCTACTCGCCAAGGCCTCATCTGCCCCTGGCCAACGTTCGCGAAGCGTCGGCAGCACCCGGTGGCGCAGGCGGTTGCGATCAAGGCTGATATCCCTGTTGGTAGGGTCTTCGCACCAGCAGAGATCAAGTGACTGCGCGGCTTTCTCAAGCGCGGCCCGCCCTACCGTAAGCCACGGGCGCAGCAGCGTAATAGCGTGGGCATCACGCCGATAAGGCATACCCGCCAGGCCGCGTACGCCACTGCCGCGCAGGGCAGCAAGCAGGAAGGTTTCCGCCTGATCGTCCTGATGCTGGGCGAGCCAAAGCGTGTCACCGGCGGGAAGAGTGGCGAAGAAAGCCTCATAACGGGCATTGCGCGCCGCTCCTTCAATACCCTCGCCTTGCGTATCCACTACCACCTCGGCGACTGTGAGGGGAACGTTGGCACGCTCACAAAGCGCCCGACAGTGGGCTTCAAATGTCGATGCTGCCGCTTGCAGGCCATGATTGATATGAATGGCTCGCAGGGGGCGTTCTGCTTGTTCACAGACCTGTACGGCTAACGCGAGCAGCAAACAGGAGTCCAAACCGCCCGAGAGTGCCACCCAAATAGAGCGCCCCGGCGGGGTTTCCGCCAGGGCGTCATTAAGCAGGCCTTGAAGCGTACTACGCGGCTGAGGCGCCATAGCTCATCAAGCGCTTGTAGCGACGTTCAAGCAGCGCATCGGTATCCATCGCCTGCAAGCGCTCCAGGCTCGCGGTGAGCGCTTCCTTGACGCGCTCGGCGGTAGAGAGAGGATGGCGATGAGAGCCGCCTAACGGCTCTTTAATCAGCGAATCAACAAAACCCAGCTCCTTCAGGCGCTCGGCAGTGATCCCCATGGCCTGGGCGGCATCAGAAGCCTTGGTGGCACTTTTCCATAGAATCGAGGCGCAGCCTTCCGGTGAGATCACCGAGTAAGTGGAGTACTGCAACATCTGCAGCTCGTCACATACGCCAATGGCCAGCGCGCCGCCGGAGCCACCTTCGCCCACCACGGTCGAGATAATCGGCGTTTTCAGACGCGACATAACGGCCAGGTTATAGGCAATAGCCTCGGACTGGCCACGCTCTTCAGCATCGATACCGGGATAAGCACCGGGGGTATCGATAAACGTCAGAATCGGCATTTTAAAGCGTTCTGCCATTTCCATCAGGCGGCACGCTTTGCGGTAACCCTCGGGGCGGGGCATACCGAAATTGCGGCGAACTTTCTCTTTTACATCGCGGCCTTTTTGATGACCAATCACCATCACCGGCGACTCGTTCAAGCGTGCAATGCCACCCACCAACGCGGCATCATCGGCGAAGTTACGATCACCGTGCAGCTCGTCAAAGTCGGTGAAGATGTGTTCGAGATAGTCCAGCGTATAGGGGCGCTGGGGGTGCCGTGATAGTTGCGAAACCTGCCAGGGAGTCAAATCCTTGAAGATCGATTCCGTCAGCTTACGGCTTTTCTCTTCCAGCCGAGAGATCTCGTCGGAAAGGTTCACTTGGCTATCGGAACTGACTAGACGCAGCTCTTCAATTTTTGCCTGAAGTTCGGCAATCGGCTGTTCAAAATCGAGATAATTAGGATTCATCGGCGCTGCCTGTAAAAAAGAAGCCTGTTCAAAAACAAGAATGTAATAAAGCGCATTATCGCACCCTCACCCTGCCACGCAAGCTGGGCACCTGCTCTTTAACTTAGCGATAGCGTAGCTGTACACCTGCTTGGCCCTGTACATCCCGCAGCGCCAGCAGTAAATCGTCGCTCGGCGCGACTTTCCACTCATCGGCAAGTTCCAGCCAAGCGACCGCTGCCGGGTGGCGATACTGCAGCCGTACTGGAAGACCAGCTTCATCACGATACGGCGTCAGGCTGTCGCGCAGGGTTTCAATTAAGCGACCATTGATCTGACCCGCGTCCAGCGCCAGTTCCACGGCTTGGCCGTAGCGAATGCGCGCCGTCACCATGGGTGTCACGTCTTTACCACGCAGGCGCAGACCGCCGGAGAACTCATCGCTGGAAACCTCACCCTCAACGATCAACACTTGATCGGCCTCAATCTGACCGCGTAACTGCTCAAAAAGCTCCCCAAACAGCGAGGCTTCAATACGCCCGGTGCGGTCGTCAAGGGTAATAAACGCCATGGTGTCGCCGCGCTTGGATTTCATGGTGCGCACGCCGACCACCAGACCGGCGACACGCTGGGGATCGCGGGAGGGCTTTAAATCACTGATCCGGGTAGACACAAAGCGCTTTAATTCCCGCTCGTACTCGTCGATCGGGTGACCCGTTAGGTAAAGCCCCAGGGTGTCTTTCTCCCCAGAGAGGCGCTCGCGATCAGTCCACTCTCGGGCGTTGATATATTCGGCGTAAACGTTGCTATCGCTGTCGTCAGCTTCAACGAAGGCGTCACCGAACATATCCAGCATACCCAGGTTTTGATTGGTATGGTTCTGGGCGGCGGCTTTCAGCGCATCTTCCATGGCAGCGAATAGCACCGCGCGATTGGGACCGATGGTATCCAGAGCGCCGGAGCGAATCAGTGCTTCCAGGGTGCGCTTATTCATCCGTTTAGGGTCCATGCGACGACAGAAGTCGAAGATATCCTTAAACGGGCCGTCTGCCTCGCGAGCTTCAACAATGGCGCCAATCGGTCCTTCGCCCACGCCACGAATCGCACCCAGGCCGTAAACCACTCGGGCATCGGTATCGACGGTGAACTTGTAACCGCCCACGTTGACATCCGGCGGCGTCACGGTGAGCTTGAGGTTGCGGCACTCCTCAATCAGGGGTACCACTTTATCCAGGTTGTCCATTTCCGTGGACATCACCGCGGCCATAAAGGGCCCCGGATAGTGGGCTTTTAGCCACGCCGTTTGGTAGGAAACCAAGGCGTAGGCGGCCGAGTGCGACTTGTTGAAGCCGTAACCGGCGAATTTTTCCACCAGGTCAAAGATGTTACCGGCAAGATCTTTATCGATACCGTTGGCGGCGCAACCTTCCATAAAGCCATCGCGCTGCTTGGCCATCTCTTCGGGCTTTTTCTTACCCATGGCACGGCGTAGCATATCGGCCTGGCCAAGGCTGTAGCCCGCCATGACCTGAGCGATCTGCATGACCTGCTCTTGGTAGAGAATGATGCCATAGGTAGGTGCCAACACTGGTTTCAATAGCTCGTGCTGGTAATCCGGGTGTGGATAAGAGACTTCGGCCCGGCCGTGCTTACGGTTGATAAAGTCATCCACCATGCCCGACTGCAGCGGGCCGGGGCGGAACAGCGCCACCAGGGCGATCATATCGTCTAGTGAGTCAGGCAGCAGGCGCTTGATTAGCTCTTTCATGCCACGGGATTCGAGCTGAAACACCGCGGTGGTTTCAGCGCGTTTGAGCATCTCAAAGGTCGGCGCGTCGTCCAGCGGGATGCTGTCGATATTGAGCGGCCCCTGGCCATTGACGCTGCGCACCTTATCGACCATCTCCAGCGCCCAGTCGATAATCGTCAGCGTGCGTAGACCCAGAAAGTCAAACTTAACCAGCCCGGCCTCTTCGATATCGTTTTTATCGAATTGCACCACCAAGCCTGAACCGTCCTCGTCGCATAACAGCGGCGAGAAGTCCGTCAGTTTGGTCGGCGCAATGACCACACCGCCTGCGTGCTTACCTGTGCCCCGCGTGGTGCCCTCCAGCTTGAGGGCCATCTCCCAAATCTCTTCGGCCTCTTCGTCGTTGCCGATAAACTCTTTGAGCGCCGGTTCCTGCTCAATGGCCTTGGCCAGGGTCATACCCACTTCAAAGGGGATCAGCTTGGAGAGCTTATCCCCCAGCGAGTAGGGCCGCCCCTGAGCGCGTGCAACATCACGCACCACGGCCTTGGCGGCCATGGTGCCAAACGTCACGATCTGAGATACCGCATTGCGTCCGTAACGCTCGGCCACGTACTCAATTACCTTATCGCGTTTCTCCATACAGAAATCGACGTCAAAGTCGGGCATGGAGACACGTTCCGGGTTCAGGAAGCGCTCGAAGAGAAGGTCATAGCCGATCGGGTCAAGGTCGGTGATCTTTTGCGCATAAGCCACCAGCGAGCCAGCACCTGAGCCGCGTCCAGGGCCTACAGGAACGCTGTTATCTTTTGCCCACTGGATAAAGTCCATTACGATCAAGAAGTAGCCAGGAAAACCCATCTGGATAATAACGTTAAGCTCAAACTCCAGCCGATCGCGGTAGCGCTGGTCGATCGCCTTGTATTCATCGCTGTCGCGGGGATAGCGTTCAGCAGGGAAGAGAAAATCGAGTCGATCCGTCAGGCCATCGTGAGAGACCTTGCGGAAGAACTCATCCTGGGTCATATCCTCAGGAATTCCGAATTCGGGTAGGAAAATCTCGCCCAGACGCACGTCCACGCTGCAGCGCTCGGCAATCATCACGCTGTTTTCCAGCGCTTCGGGGATGTCGGCAAACAGCGCCGCCATCTCGTCGGGGCTTTTTAGGTACTGCTCTTCGGTGTAGCGGCGCTCGCGACGTGGATCGTCAAGTGCCTTGCCTTCACCAATGGCAACGCGGGTTTCGTGGGCCCAAAAATCTTCGCGCTCTAAAAAGCGTACGTCGTTGGTCGCCACCACCGGCGTGCCGGTTTCAATCGCTAGCTTGACGCTGGCGTGAACACAAGCCTCTTCCAGCGGGCGCCCGGTGCGCACCAGCTCTAGGTAAAAGCGATCAGGAAACGCGACCTGCCACTCTTCAAGCAGTTGCCGCGCTTCTCGTTCGTGGTCAGAGAGCAGATGGCGACCAATATCGCCCTCTCGCGCACCAGACAGCGCAATCAGCCCTTCACTCTGCTCCAGTACCCACTGCTTATCGAGAATGGCGCGCCCCTGGCGTTGACCATGCGTCCAGCCCTTCGAGATCAGCTCGGTCAGGTTGCGATAACCAACCTCATTCATGGCCAGCAGCGTTAACCGATAAGGGTGAGACTCGTCATGAGGGTTCTGCAGCCATAAGTCGCTGCCAATGATCGGTTTCAACCCCGCCCCCTGGGCGGCTTTGTAAAACTTGACCAGACCAAACAGGTTGGTTTCATCGGTCAAGGCCAGCGCTGGCATCGCCCGTTCAGCAGTCGTGCTGACCAGCGATTTGAGCTTAACCAGGCCGTCGACCAGTGAGTATTCACTGTGCAAACGTAAATGAACGAACGGGACCGTCATGAGACTCTCAGAAATACGCTAGATGAAGAAGAAATACGTTAAAGCAGCGCCAACTGACGCTGCACCGGCGCAAAGCTACGACGATGTTCGGCCAGTGGCCCGTGAGCTGCAAGCGCCGTCAGGTGCTCTTTGGTCGGGTAGCCTTTATGGCGCGCAAAACCATATTCAGGATAGCACTCATCCAAGGCAACCATTTGGGCATCCCGGGCAACCTTGGCCAGAATCGAGGCGGCGGCGATGGCCGCGTGGCGCGCATCGCCTTTCACCACGGCCTGCCCGGGCAGCAGATGCCCAGGTAATTTATTGCCATCCACAAGTAGATATTCCGCCGCCGGAGCCAGTGCATCAATGGCTCGACGCATGGCCAAGTGGGTGGCGTGGTAAATATTCAGCTCATCCACTTCGGCAGCGCTGGCTTCTGCCACGGCAAAGGCGAATGCCCGCTCGCGAATTTGGCTATCCAGCGCTTCACGCCTACTGGCAGTAAGCTTTTTAGAATCGGTAAGACCGTCAACCGGCTGAGCGGGGTCGAGAATTACCGCGGCGGCTACCACGCTGCCGATCAGCGGCCCACGTCCTACCTCATCCACTCCTGCCAGACGCTCACCACTGTAGGCAATTTCTAGCGGTTGAAAATCCTTGTGCTCAATCAACCAATGCGCTGTCACCCTATCTCTAACGGCCATCAACAGTCTCCAGTGGCTGACCTGCTGCTAGCTGGCTGATCGCCTCGGCGGCGCGCCGACTGGCGTTGCGCTGTAGCGTAGCGTGCATCTCGGCAAAACGTGCTTCCAACGCATGGCGGCTTGCCTCATCTGACAGCATGGCACTGAGCTGGTCGGCAATCGCCTCGGGTGAGGCGGCCTCTTGAATCAGTTCCGGCACCAGCGTCTCCTGAGCGATCAGATTGGGCAGCGACACCCACTGAGTTTTCACCATTCGCTTGGCTAGCCAATGCGTCATTGGTGCCATCTTGTACGCGACCAGCATAGAGCGATGACATAGCATCGCCTCCAACGCGGCAGTGCCCGAGGCCAGCAGAACGATGTCGCTAGCCACCATGGCTTCGCGAGCCTGACCATCCAAGAGCGTCGTGCGCTCGGTGAGCAGGGGATAGTGCGTCAGCAACATACTGATTTCACGGCGGCGGTCGGGCGTTGCTGCGGGGATAACGACCTGAAGCTCGGGCTGACGCTGACAGAGCTGCTCGGCAGCGGCAAGAAAGGTATCACCCAGGAAACGGACTTCATTGGCTCGGGAGCCGGGCAATAGCGCCAACACCGGGCGATCCAGGGCTAATGCTAGCTCTTGACGGGTGGCAGCGCGGTCATTTTGAAGCGGCATTTCGTCTGCCAGGGGATGCCCCACAAACGCCACAGGCACGCGATGCTCACGATAGAAAGCGGCTTCAAAAGGAAGCAAGGTCAGCATGCCATTTACCGACTTGGCGATACCTTTTACGCGCCCCTGGCGCCACGCCCATACCGAAGGACTCACATAGTGAGCGGTGGTAATACCCGCCTCACGGAGCTGGCGCTCCAGGCCTAAATTAAAGTCTGGTGCATCAATACCCAGCATAATGTCAGGCTGCCAGGCCAACGCTTCGGCTTTTAATGTACGCCGCACACGGATCAATTCGGGGAGGTGCTTTAGTACTTCGACCAGCCCCATCACAGCGAGAGTTTCTAGAGGAAAGCGGCTCTCCATGCCTTCAGACTGCATGCGCGGCCCACCGATGCCACGAAACTCGACGCCTGAGTAACGTGCTTTAAGTTCACGCATCAGGCCAGCACCAAGAATATCGCCGGAGAGCTCCCCGGCCACGATATAAACACGTTGCAGGGTCATAAGAGGTTCAGCATGGGTTAGCGGGTGATGCCGCGGGTCGAACGCTCAATAGAAGCGGCAAAATGCTCAACCTCGGGCATATCAAAGCGGCTGCGCATTTCGATAAGCGCCTGTTCCGTTGTTAAGCCTTGGCGATAGACCATTTTATAAGCAGTGGTGAGGGCACTGATCGCTTCGCGGCTAAAACCACGACGTTTCAAGCCCACTAAATTAAGACCGCGCGCTTCTGCCGGATTGCCGTTAATCATGATATACGCGGGCGTGTCTTTGGTGATAATCGAACCGCCTCCAGCCATCGCATGATCGCCAAAATGACAGAACTGATGTACAGCTGCCAAGCCACCGAGAATGATATGATTGCCTAAAGTGACGTGACCAGCCAGGGTCACCTGGTTAGCTAGAATACAGTCGTTGCCGATGACGCAGTCGTGACCAACATGCACATAAGCCATAAATAGATTACGTGACCCGATAGTCGTTTCGCTGCGATCCTGAACCGTGCCTCGATGCAGCGTCGCACCCTCGCGAATCACGTTATCGTCGCCCATCACTAGTCGCGTAGGTTCACCCGCATATTTTTTATCCTGACAGTCTTCACCTACCGAGGCGAACTGAAAAATACGCGTGCGCTCACCCAGCGTAGTAGGACCTTTAACTACCACATGGGGGCCAATCACCGAACCCGCACCGATAATAACGTCGGGCCCAATAATGCTAAAAGGTCCTACTTCAACGTCGTCTGCAAGCTGCGCCGTTGAGTCGACCAGGGCAGTAGGATGTATCAAGCCACTTTCCTCTCAGCACAAATTATTTCCGCTTCGCAGGCCAACTCACCATCAACCGTAGCGCGGCAGGCAAACTTCCAAATACCCCGTTTACCTTTAATAACATTCGCTTCTAACGTCAGTTGGTCACCTGGCATAACGGGACGCTTAAAGCGCACATTATCACTACCTACGAGATAGTATACATAGCCATCTGCCGGCAGTTTGTTAACGGTTTTGAAGCCTAGAATGCCGCAAACCTGAGCCAACGCCTCAAGCACTAAAACACCCGGCATAATGGGGTGATGCGGGAAATGACCATTGAAAAATGGCTCATTGATGCTGACATTCTTATACCCAACAATCGATTCGCCGATGGCTAGCTGCGTTACTCGATCCACCAATAAAAAAGGATAACGGTGGGGCAAGTATTCGCGAATTTCATTGATATCCATAACCATCGTAGCGACCTCTAAAATTACAAAAAACCTGGAACTCATGAAAAGAGTCAGGTAAACACCAGCACGCCTGCTGGTTAAAAGGCTGAGGATTATACCCCGCCGCTAACCAGTCTCAAGCCAGCAGCGGATAAATCATTCAGCGACGACTCACCACATAGACTAATCACGCTGCTTTTTTTCCAGTCTTGCTAAGCGCTTAGCAATGTCATCAAGCTGTTTAAAACGCACTGCATTTTTTCGCCACTGGGTATTGGCCATGGCGCCGGTACCGGAAGAGTAAACCCCTGGTTCATGGATTGAATTCGTGACCAAACTCATCCCTGTCACCTGAACCCCGTCGCAGATGGTCAGATGGCCTGACAAACCAACGCCACCCCCGAGCATACAGTGCTTTCCGACCTTGGTAGAGCCCGCAATACCTACACAGCCCGCTAAGGCACTGTGGTCGCCAATGATCACGTTATGAGCAATTTGTACCTGGCTATCGATTTTGACGTCATCGCCAATGACCGTATCACCCAGCGCGCCGCGATCAATGCTGGAACAACTTCCTACTTCCACATCATCACCGAGCACGACGCCGCCCAGCTGGGCAATTTTATGCCAGCCTGCGCCGTCGTGGGCAAAACCGAACCCATCACCGCCGATCACACAGCCGCTTTGCAAGATTCCCCGCTTGCCAATCACTACGCCATGACAGAGGGTGACGTTGGCGTGTAGCCGCGTTCCCTCGCCAATGATGCTGTCGGCGCCGACCACGCTGCCAGCCCCGATCACCACGCGATCACCCAGTACCACACCTGCTTCAATCACAGCATGGGCTTGAATGGAGACATCGGCACCTAGCTGAGCATCTTCCGCCACTACTGCCGTGGGATGTATTCCCATAATGTCGCGAGCAGGCAAGGGGTCAAACAGCTGCGATAGTTTGGCGTAGCCTAAATAAGGGTTATCAATCTCAAGGCGCGGTACAGGGCAGTGCTTGCCATGTTCAGGGTGCAGAAGCACCGCCGCCGCTTTAGTCGTCGCCAAATCTTTTAAATAGGCGCGATTAGCTAAGAAAGCCACTTGATCAGGCTGAGCTTCTTTTAGCGTTGCCAGACCACGTATCGGCTGCTGTGCATTGCCGCTAAAGGCAACACCCAAATGGCGCGCAATGTCGGCGAGGGTAAGGTGGTGAGAAGCGTGCGTCATGGGAACCCAGGGAGCATTGGTGTGGCTAAGCCACACCGCTCATCGTTTAAAGTTAGTTCAAGGTATTAAATATCTGGGTGACTTCATCCGTCACATTAGGCAAGTCTACCCCTGAATGCAGCACACCCTGAGGTTCGACCAGTACGTCAATACCATGGCGCTCTAACACTTGCGCAACAGCCTGCTCCAGCTTCGACTCAGCGTCTTCCAAGAACTGCTGCTCAGAGCGCTGCTGAGCTTGCATAACTTCCTGTCGAAGCTGCTCAAAGCGGCCGCCTTTTTGCTGCAGTTCACTTATCAATGACTCGCGCTGAGACTGCGCCATAGTATCGCCTTCGTTTTGAAGACGCTGCTGTAGCTCATTACCCAAGTTCTGCGCTTCACGCTGTTGATTACCAATTTGCCCTTCCAGGCTATTGAGGGACGCCTGTGCAGACTGGGTATTCATCAACGCTGCCCGCCAGTCCAGTACCGCCACTTCTGCCGCATGAGCAGGCAAAATCATCGCGCCTAACAGGCAGACAACCGCTGTCAGTCTACGCATTGTGTTAACTCCTTAGGTCACGCTAGCGCGCACCACCATGGTGCGCGATCTAGCAAAATTAGAACGTTTGGCCGAGTGAAAACTGGAAGAACTGGGTATCGTCACCGCTCTCATCATTCAATGGCTGAGCGATACTAAATGTTAGCGGCCCAACCGGTGTCAACCAGGCAAGTCCGACACCCGCGCTGTAGCGCAAATCGCCCAAGTCCACCCCAGAACTACACTGTTGCCGACCTGCGTCCTCATCCAGCACATCGTAACAAGAGCTTAAGAAGGTATTACCGCCATCAATGAACAGCGATGTTTGCAGCGCACGCTGATCTTCAATAAATGGCAGCGGGAAAATAATTTCAGCGCTACCTTCGATGGAAACGTTGCCGCCTAAGGTGCGATCACGGCCACCTTCATTAGCAGGCGTAGTGCGCTGCCCAAGTGTATTAGAGGTGTAACCACGAACCGAGCCTAACCCGCCCGCGTAGAAGTTTTCATAGAACGGGAACGGATCGTTACCACCCAACGTATCGGCATAGCCAACGTTACCGGTAAATTTGAATGCGAAGGACTCGTCATTATTGATCGGGAAAAACTGCTGAGCACGGGCACGCAGCTTGTAGTACTCCGCATCGCTACCCGGCACACCCGTTTCCACTGACAAACGCTGGTAATTGCCCGCTGTCGGCATAATCCCACGGTTAAGGTTATTACGCGTCCAGCTTGCCGTTAGCTTGAGACTTTGGTCATCTTCACCTTGATCTTCTACATAGCGGCGAATTTCTGAAGCAGTATCGAAATAAGTCTTAACCGTTAGGTCTTCAATGCTGGCGCCGAAGTTAAGCCGTGAAAGCTCGCTAACGGGGTAACCAAAGTTGATACCAGCACCGTAAGCATCGGTTGAGAATGTCGATATATCCGAATCGGCATAGTCGGTTTCGCGATAGAACAAATTGTAACCGCGCGAGATCCCGTCCAACGTCCAGTAGGGATCGGTGAACCCGAAGTTAACGCTAGTAAACGTATCACTGCGCTGAGCACCTACATTGACGCGATTGCCTGTACCGAGGAAGTTATTCTGCGATAGGCCTACGCCGTAAATAACACCCGCGCTCTGGGAGAAACCGACGCTTGCAGAGACTGAGCCAGAAGGCTGCTCTTCCACGTTATAAGTGACGTCGAGCAAGTCCGGCTCACCAGGGACAGGCTGAGTATCCACCTCTACTTGGCTAAAGAAGCCCAAACGCTCAAGACGCTGACGCGATTGTGTAATGGCTTCGGTGGAAGCAGGTGCGCCTTCCAACTGCGTCATTTCACGGCGTAGCACTTCATCTTGAGTCGTGGTATTACCAAAGAACTCAATACGGCGCACATAGGCACGCTCACCGGGATTGACGGCAATGACCAGATCCACCGTTTCACCATCATCTGACATTTCAGGCACGCCCTGGATATCAGCAAAAGCGAAACCTTCAGCACCTAAACGCTGACGTAAGGCTTCCGTGGACGCATTGACATCGCCGCGGGAGAAAATCTCACCTTCTTCGACGGTCAGCAGTTGGCGGGCTTCATTTTCGCTGATCTGTAGATCACCTGCGAAACGAATATTACCAACGCGATACTGGGTACCTTCATCAACGTTTAAGGTGATAAAGATTTCGGATTTTTCCGGACCAATCGACACTTGAGTGGATGTCACATCAAAGTTGACGTAGCCACGATCCAGGTAGAACGAACGCAGCCGTTCAATATCACCGGATAGCGCTTCACGGGAGTATTCATCGCTAGAGAACCAGCCAAAAAAACGCCCCGGTCGATCCTCTAACTCAAACACTTCGCGTAGCGTCTCGTCGTCAAAGGCTTCGTTGCCGACAATATTGATTTGTCGAATTTTGGCGACTTCGCCTTCGTTGATATTGATATTGACCTGAACGCGGCCTTCATCGACTTCTTCAACTTCGGTATCAATACTGGCGCTATAACGACCTTGAGCCTGGTAGACACCTTCCAATTCGCGCTGAATCTCTTCCAGCGTGGAAAGCTCAAGTACTTGGCCTTCCGAAAGCCCCGATTGGCGCAACCCGTCGCGCAAGTCTTCTTCGGATATTTGATCGTTACCGCTGATGTCCAGCCGAGCAATGGTGGGTCGTTCGACCACCTGAATAACGAGCACATCCCCCTCACGGGCCAGTGAGACATCATCGAATAGCCCGGTGGCAAACAGGTCACGGGCAGCGGCAGCCAACTGCGCTTCGCTGACACGCTCATTGGCGCTCACCGGGAATGCATTGAAGACCGAGGCGGCGGATACCCGCTGCAGTCCTTCCACTCGAATGTCAGAAACATCAAAGGATTGTGCTTGGGCGCCGCTGGCGCCTGCCAGCAAGAGTGCCGCCATTCCAAGGGTCTTGATTTTCATGCAGTCAATTCGCTCGCGTTGGTCTGCCGTTCATTCCAGAAAGGCACCATATACATTTGTGCAGGCAGATGACAAGGCATCCTGTGCGCTACACGCGTCATTACCACAGGCGCATCAGATCAAAATAGAGGGCCATCAACATCAGGGTGCCGACCATGGCAAGCCCAATGCGCAATCCTACCGCTTGAGTTTTTTCAGATACTGGCCGCCCACGTACGATCTCCATAAAATAATAAAGCAAGTGGCCACCATCGAGCACCGGGATAGGCAATAAGTTAAGCACCCCAAGGCTGATAGAAAGATACGCTAGAAAACCGATAAACGCTTCCATCCCAGCACGAGCCGAATCGCCAGAGATCTGAGCAATGGTGATGGGCCCCGAGAGATTGGAAGGTGAAATAAGCCCCACCAACATCTTTCGAATGGCGTCAACGGTGAGTAACGTCATCTCACCGGTACGTGATAACGCTTGGCCTACCGCTTCGATAGGACCATAGCGAATCTCACGCTGAAACGCTGCTGGCCACTCAACTTGCTGAGCACCGGCACCGATATACCCAATTTCGACCCCAGTATCCAGGCTGTTACGCCCTGGGGTTAAATCAACAGTTGCCCGTTCGCCGTCGCGCTCGTAGGTGAGCTCCAGCGTTTTGTTTGGATTACCACGCACAATATTAACAAAGTGCATCCAATCATCTACTGGCTCGCCGTTAATGGCGACCATTGTGTCGCCCGCCATGAGGCCGGCTTGTTCCGCTGCCTCACCACTGACCACTTGGCCTAAAACTGCCGGAAACTCCGGCTGCCAAGGGGTAATGCCCAGTGTTTGCAGCGGCTGTGGCGGATCTTGGCGAACCAAAAAATCGGTAACAGGTAATTCAAAGCGCTGTATGTCAGTGGCACCTTCAGAACGTGCGTCGATATCCAGCTCACCACTGAAGCCAATAATAGACACTAGCTTCAGATTCACATCTTCCCAAGAGCGCATTTCGTCGCCCTGAATGGCGATAATCTCATCGCCGTTGGCAAGCCCGGCCTCGGCGGCTGGTGAGTCAGGCACGATGCTGCCGACCATCGGCGAGACCACGGTGGTTCCCGCGACAAACAGCGCCCAGTAGGCAACAATCGCCAGCAAGAAATTAGCGATCGGCCCCGCGGCCACAATAGCAATGCGCTGCCAGACTGTCTTGCGATTAAATGCCTGGTCGAGCTGGTCTTCCGGTACCGGTGCCTCGCGCTCATCGAGCATTTTGACATAGCCGCCCAGCGGAATCGCGGCTATCGCATATTCCGTGCCTTGACGGTCAACACGTGACCATAGTGGCTTGCCAAAGCCTACCGAAAAACGCAGCACTTTGACGCCACAGCGTCTCGCCACCCAAAAGTGGCCAAACTCGTGAAAGGTTACCAACAGGCCCAGCACTACAATGACCGCTAAAATATTCTGTATCAGGCCCACACTGCACTCCTTAACGACCCGCGTTACGACCAGCCCAGCGAATGCTTAAGCGGACCACCTTGTTACCAGCTCCAACGCCTGCTGTCGTGCCCATCGATCGGTTGCTAAAACACTTTCAAGGCTATCGACCCGGCCTTCATAGGGGCGCGATAAGACCTCGGCCACCAGCTGTCCAATCGCCGTAAAACTGAGCTGACGCTGTAGAAAAGCATCAACCGCTATTTCATTAGCCGCATTCAGTACTACCGGCGCCATACCGCCCTGCTGCATTGCTTCACGGGCGAGCCCCAAACAAGGGAAACGGACTTCATCGGGGGCTTCAAAATCTAGCCGCGCCACCTGAAAAAGATCCAATGTTTCGACCCCAGCGTCAATACGTTCAGGCCACGCTAACCCATAGGCGATGGGTGTGCGCATATCGGGATTACCTAGCTGCGCAATCACCGAGCCATCATGATACGCCGCCATGGAGTGAATCACGCTTTGTGGGTGCACCACCACCTGGATCTGCTCAGGCGTCGCATCAAACAGCCAGCAGGCTTCAATGAGCTCCAGCCCTTTGTTCATCAGCGTGGCGCTATCAACGGAGATTTTACGCCCCATTGACCAGTTTGGATGAGCGCAGGCTTGCTCGGGGGTGACGTTATTAATATCAGCCTGGCTCCAGGTACGAAAGGGCCCGCCGGAGGCCGTTAGCAGCAATTGGCTAATGCCGTGGCGCGCCAAGCCACCGCGATGTTCTGCTGGTAGACACTGGTAAATGGCGTTATGTTCGGAATCAATCGGTAACAGCGTCGCACCTGAACGCGAAACAGCGTCCATAAACAGTGCGCCGCTCATCACCAGTGCCTCTTTATTGGCCAGCAACACGCGCTTGCCCGCTTCGGCGGCGGCCAGTGCAGGCAGCAAGCCTGCTGCACCCACGATAGCCGCCATCACGCAATCTACACTAGCGTCACGAGCAACCTCACACAGCGCCTCTGGCCCTGCGTTCACCTCGGTTGGCAGACCCGCACGTTTGAGCTCTTGGCGTAGCCAAGCAGCATCGGCCTCATCATCCAACACGGTCACTGCGGGACGGTGCGTTAAACACTGGGCTAACAGGGACTCTTTTGAAGTATGCGCGGTAAGCGCATGAACGCTATAGCGGTCGGGATGGCGACCGATTACATCCAGCGTGCTAGTGCCGATGGATCCTGTCGATCCAAGCACCGTCACACGCTGCGTAGGTGGTTTAGTTTGCGGATGCTGCCGTTGGCTCATAGCGGCTGCCCCTGAACCAGCATCGGCATAAGCACTTCAAGATAAAACAGCGCAAATAGCGGAATCGCCGCGGTCAGGCTATCGATGCGATCCAGCACCCCGCCGTGGCCTGGCAGCAGCTGGCTTGAATCTTTGATATTGCGGTGACGTTTGAGCATGCTCTCCAGCAGATCCCCAAGCACAGAGGTCAATGTAACGACTGCTGTCACGAGGATAAGCGTGAGGCTACTGGCCATACCCAGTGATAGCCACACGGCAAACACAACGGCCAGAATAGCCGTTGCTGCTAAGCCGCCGTACACGCCCTCCCAGGATTTACCAGGACTGACGCGAGGTGCCAGTTTGCGCTTACCCCAGTTGCGGCCCACAAAATAGGCGCCGATATCAGCACACCACACCAGCAACAGCACAAACAACAGCCACGCCATACCGCTCTCACGCAGCACGTTAAAACCGACCCAGCAAGGCAATAGCACCCAAAGGCCCATTGCCAGTCGTCGCGAGGTAGCTTGCCACTGCCGGCCAGCGGCAGGGTAGCGAGTTACCCAGTAAAGATTGATTAACCAACCTGCAGCGGCCAGCCAAAGCGGCCATGCCGATGTTGCGGCATCTATTAGCCACATCATCAGCATTAACGCTGCCATACCGGCCACTAGTTGAGCACGCTGCGCTGTGCGGGTGAGGCCAGCTAAATTGGCCCACTCCCAGGTGCCAAGTAGCACAATCAGCGCCGTAAACAGCGCAAAGGCGCCACCGTCCAATCCAAACAGGCCAGCCAACACCAGCGGTGCTAGCCAGGCTGCGGTGATAATCCGCTGTTTAAGCACCTTGCGCCTCTATTTGTTCGTCCGTCATGCCAAAGCGACGACGGCGCTGACAGAAGTCGTTTAATGCCGCATCAAACGCATCAGCACCGAAATCAGGCCATAGCAGCGGTGAAAAATGCAGCTCGGCATAGGCCATTTGCCAAAGCATAAAATTAGATAGCCGCTGCTCACCGCTGGTGCGAATACACAGATCAATGGCCGGCACATCATCAACCCCCATCGCTTTATCAAAGCAAACTTCGTCAATATCCGACGGTGCCAAATCGCCTGCCGCGACTTGCTCGGCCAGGGCGCGCGCCGCGCGGGCGATGTCCCATTGGCCACCATAGTTGGCAGCAATCACCAAGTGCATGCCCGTATTCTGTGCGGTTAACGCTTCAGCGCGCTGAATATGCTTTTGTATCGCATGGGAGAAACCGCGCTGTTCGCCAATAATCGAGAGGCGAACATTGCGCTCGTTGAGCTTTTTGACTTCACGCTTGAGCGCCATCAAAAACAGCTCCATCAACGCATTAACTTCTGCGGCAGGGCGCTTCCAATTTTCGCTGGAGAAGGCAAATAGACTCAGCGTTTTCACCTCGCGCTCGGCGGCCCGCTGTATCACTGCACGAACCGTTTCGACACCCGCGCGGTGCCCACGGACGCCTGAAAGTCCACGCGCGCGCGCCCAGCGATTATTACCATCCATAATGATAGCAACGTGTGACGGCGGCGCCTCCTCGGCCTGAGGAAGCGCAACGGTATCGTCCGGCTGTTCTTCAGGAAGCTGCGGTGACGTCATGGTTTCTCGCACCAAAGATCAGTCATAAAAAAACCAGCCAGAGTGTGGCAAAACGGGCAGCATAGGCTGCCCGTGGTTGCATAAATCACAGGTTTATACCTGCATTAAATCCTGCTCTTTAGCGACCAGCGCTTTATCAATCTCAGCGATATACTTGTCGGTCAACTTTTGGATGGCGTCTTCGCCTTCACGCTGATCGTCTTCGGTAATGTCTTTATCTTTCAATAACGACTTGAAATCACCGTTAGCATCACGACGTACATTGCGCACCGCAACGCGAGCATTTTCGGCTTCGCTACGTGCTTGTTTAATGTAACCTTTGCGGGTTTCTTCGGTTAGCATCGGCATCGGCACCCGAATCACCGTACCGGCGCTGGCCGGGTTCAAGCCAAGGTCGGAGGTCATGATGGCCTTTTCAATTTTCGGCACCATGCCCTGCTCCCACGGCACAATACTCAGCGTGCGAGCATCTTCAACGTTAACCGACGCCACTTGGCTAAGCGGCACCTGGCTGCCGTAATACTCCACCGTAACGGCGTCTAAAATACTCGGGTGAGCACGGCCGGTACGAATCTTGTTGAAGTTACTATGCAGCGCCTCAACGCTTTTTTTCATGCGCGATTCGGCATCTTTCTTAATATCGTTAATCACGTCATTACCCTCTGTATATCAGCGTGCCTTCCTTGCCCCCTACTACCATATTCAGTAGAGCACCAGGCTTATTCATATCAAATACCCGCACCGGCATATTATGGTCACGTACCAGGCAGATTGCGGTCAAATCCATCACGCCCAACTTTTGATCCAGGGCGTCATCGTAAGAGAGCTGGTCATACTTCACAGCATCTGGGTGTTTTACCGGGTCTTTATTGTAGACGCCATCCACTTTGGTCGCTTTGATGACCACATCTGCGTCCACTTCAATGCCGCGTAAACAGGCCGCCGAATCGGTGGTGAAGAAGGGGTTACCCGTCCCTGCAGAGAACAACACCACGTCCCCTGAGGTTAAATAACGAATGGCGGTTCGGCGGTCATAATGTTCTACCACACCACTCATCGGGATAGCCGACATCACCCGCGAACGGATATTGGAGCGCTCTAAAGCGTCGCGCATCGCCAACGCGTTCATCACGGTGGCTAACATACCCATATGGTCGCCGGTGACACGATCCATGCCAGCTTCATTGAGCGCCGCGCCGCGGAACAAGTTGCCGCCGCCAATCACGATACCCACCTGCACGCCAATGCCGACTAGCTGACCAATTTCCAGCGCCATTCGGTCAAGCACCTTAGGGTCAATACCAAAATCGTGTTCACCCATTAACGCTTCACCAGAAAGCTTGAGCAAAATACGCTTGTATTTTGACTTCGAACTCTCAGCTTTGCCTTTGCTGGGTGCTACGTGGGGGGTAGGTTCTTCAACATCACGTGACATGGCATCTCTCCTGAGGCAGACCTGAACACAGGCAGGCGGGGCAGCCCCTATGTATAAAACTGACAACATATAAAACCGATAAAAAAAGAGCCGGTTATACTAGCATCAATTATACAGAGGCCGGATACGCGAAGGCGTGCGCTCGCGCGCACGCCATCTTCTTTCTGAAACCTCTGACCTCAGCGACGGCCAGCCTGTTCCATAACTTCTTTAGCAAAGTCGACTTCTTCTTTCTCGATGCCTTCGCCAACTTCAAAGCGCGTGAAACCAACCACTTCGCCGCCCGCTGCTTTAACGAACTCAGCAACGGTCTGGTTCGGGTCTTTAACAAACGGCTGCTCGGTCAGGCTGTTTTCAGCCAGGTACTTTTTCAAGCGACCTTGAACCATTTTCTCAGCGATCTGCTCCGGCTTACCGGCCATATCTGGCTGCGCCAGAATAATCGCTTTTTCCTGATCTAGCTGCTCTTGCGGCATGTCGGCAGGATGGGCAACCGCAGGATTGATCGCAGCTACGTGCATCGCAACGTCTTTAGCGACTTGCGAAGTGCCACCAGTCAGCACGGTTAGAACGCCAATGCGGCCACCGTGGACGTATTCACCCACTAAGCCACCGTCAGCAGCGTTAACAACGACGGCACGACGCACGCCAATGTTTTCACCGATTTTCTGAACCAACTGCTCGCGTGCTGTTTCAAGCTCGCCCGCCATGACGGCTGCAACATCTTCGCTTTTCGCAGTAAAGAAAGCACCGGCGATCTTGTCGGCAAACGCGATGAAATTGTCATCACGAGCAACAAAGTCAGTCTCGGAGTTGATTTCGACCATTACGCCGTAGCTACCATCTTCCGCTACACGCGTTACCACAACACCTTCGGCGGCGATGCGGTCGGCTTTCTTAGCCGCTTTTAGGCCTGAGCTTTTGCGCAGGTTTTCAATCGCAACTTCGATATCACCGTCGGTTTCGGTGAGTGCTTTTTTACACTCCATCATGCCGAGACCGGTACGTTCGCGAAGTTCCTTGACCTGAGAGGCGCTGATAGCTGCCATGAGAATTCACCTCTGAAATGGTTCTATGAGAGTTAAACGCAACACAGAGTATAGGCATGATAAATGACCATCATATATCACACTGCCCTATGTCTCTCTGAATTGCGGGGCCGGTAATGAGTGCCGGCAAATTCGTCCGCTCAGACAGTTCATCTGTCGCGGGAAAAAGGGGGCATAGCCCCCTTTTATCTTGATGCGGCACACCTGCTTACCGCACCCACTGCTGCGATTACTCGGCGGCAGTGTTGTCTTCAGCTGCAGCGGCCTCTTCGGTCACTTCAACAAACTCTTGTGCGTTGCCTTCTTTGGCACGACCACACGCATCCGCAATCGCTTTAACGTAGATCTGGATAGCGCGGATGGAGTCATCGTTGCCTGGGATTACGTAATCAACGCCATCGGGGTTGGAGTTAGTATCCACCACGCCGATAACCGGGATACCCAGTTTGTTGGCTTCGTTGATCGCGATGCGCTCGTGGTCAACGTCGATAACGAACAGTGCGTCCGGCAGGCCGCCCATGTTCTTGATACCGCCGATAGAACGCTCAAGCTTTTCTTGCTCGCGAGTTGCTACCAGGACTTCTTTCTTGGTCAGTTTCTCGAACGTGCCGTCTTCGCGCATGGTTTCAAGATCGCGCAGACGCTTAATCGACTGACGGATGGTCTTGAAGTTAGTCAACATGCCGCCCAACCAGCGATGGTTGACGAAGTGCTGACCGGCACGGTTCGCTTCTTCTTTAATTACCTTGCTAGCGCTGCGCTTGGTGCCAACAAACAAAATTTTGTTGTTGGATGCCGCCATCTTCTCGACCACATCGATCGCTTCATTCAGCGCAGGAAGAGTGTGCTCAAGGTTGATGATGTGAATCTTGTTGCGCGCGCCGAAGATAAACTTGCTCATCTTCGGGTTCCAGTACTTGGTCTGGTGACCAAAGTGAGCGCCTGCTTTCAGCAGGTCACGCATATTAACGTGAGACATGGTAAAACTCCTCAAACTCGGGTTAGGCCTCCACGCACCCCATGGATCCGACCGTTGACCGCGTTAAACGCTGCCAGCGGCACCCGGGACCATGTGCCGGTGCATGTGTGTTTTTAAGGCTTGATGTTTTTAGTGATCAAACAAGCAGTTGCTCTTTAATGAGCATGCTGCGGATTCATCGCCCTACCCTACTGCCGCCTTTCCCAGCTAAGAAGCTTGGAATCACGATTGCAGGAAAGCGCGCGGCTTTATACCATAGATCATTGCCAAGATGAAGTCGCACCCCGTTTGACGGTCTTAAATTGCGCCATTCAATTTTTCCATTCTGAATCCATATCGAGTATTCATGAACGTTCCTATCAAGACGCCTTCTGAAATCGAACACATGCGCGAAGCCGGGCGCCAAGCGGCTAGCGTTATCGAAATGATCACCCCTCATGTCCAGGCAGGGGTCAGCACGGGGGAAATCGACCGTCTTTGTCACGACTATATCGTTAACGAACTGGGGTCGGCCCCGGCACCGCTGAACTACCACGGTTTTCCCAAGGCAACCTGCACCTCTATTAACCATGTGGTGTGCCATGGCATTCCCGATGACGCCAAGAAGCTCAAGAACGGCGACATCATGAACCTGGACATCACCGTCAAGACCAAGGATGGCTACCACGGCGACTCCAGCGTGATGTTCGTGGTGGGCGAGACTATCCAGGGCGAACGGCTGTGCCGCATCACCCAGGAGTGCCTGTATAAGAGCATTGAACTGGTGAAGCCTGGCGTACGTCTTTCCGAACTGGCTCGAGTGATTCAAAAGCATGCCGAAGAGCACGGCTACTCGGTGGTGCGCGACTTCTGCGGACACGGTATCGGCGCTGATTTCCATGAGGAGCCGCAGTTTTTGCACTACGACGGCTACGCGCCGGACGCCGATATCAAGCTTGCTGCCGGCATGTGCTTCACCATCGAACCGATGATTAATGTCGGTGACTATAAAACCAAGGTACTGCGCGATGGCTGGACCGCCGTCACTAAGGATCGCAGCCTCTCCGCCCAGTGGGAACACACGCTGCTGGTCACTGAATCTGGTGTTGAAGTGCTGACCGCGCGTCGCGACGAAGACTTCAGTTTTTTGACCAACTGATGCTTCTTCACCACTACCGGTTTGAACCGGACACCTCGCTTTACGATTTAGACCTGTTTCGCACCGAGCTTGCAGGTTCTCGCTCCCCGGTCGCCCCGTTCAAGGCCGCGCTGCGTGAACTACAAGCACGCTTCGATGACCAGTTTCGCGCCGGAGCGGATATTCGCGATCTCGTTCGTGGTCGCGCCTGGTACCTAGATCAGCTATTGGCCATTGCCTGGTCGCAACACGAGTGGCCCGATGACGGCATCGCGTTGGTCGCAGTCGGCGGTTATGGTCGGGGCGAACTGCACCCGCACTCCGACATTGATCTGCTGCTGTTGCTGGAGCAGGACGACGACACCGCTTATCGTGAACCGCTTACCGCCTTTATCACGTTTTTGTGGGATATTGGCCTGGAGATTGGTCACAGCGTGCGCTCGCTCAACGATTGCGAACGGGAAGCCGAAGCGGACGTGACCGTGATTACCAACCTGCTTGAATCACGTTTGATCGCGGGACCGGAGGCATTGCGTGAGGCGATGCGTGAGCGCCTCAGCGCCGAGCACATTTGGCCCGCCGACCGCTTCTTTGAGGCCAAGTGGCAGGAGCAGATTGCTCGTCACTACCGCTACAACAACTCCGAATACCACCTGGAGCCCAACCTCAAAAGCTCCCCCGGTGGGTTGCGCGATATTCAGATGATCGGCTGGGTAGCCAAACGCCACTTTGGCACCGAACAGTACACCGACATCGTCGCTAACGGCTTTATGAATGACGCCGAACTGCGCATTTTGAGCCAGGGACAGGCGTTTTTATGGCAAGTGCGCTACGCCCTGCATATGCTCACCGACCGCGCCGAAGACCGCCTGCTATTTGACCATCAGCGCACCATTGCCGAGATGTTTGGTTTCCGCGATACGCCTGAACGCCTCGCGGTTGAGCAGTTTATGAAGCGCTACTACCGCCATGTCACCGCGCTAGCGGGCCTTAACGATATGCTGCTGCAGCATTTTGACGAAGTCATCCTGCGCGGCAAAGAGGCACTGACCACCGTTAAATTGAACGAGCGCTTTGAAACTAAGGGCGGTTATATTCAAGTACGCTCGCGTAACCTGTTCCGCGAGCGACCGGCAGCGATGCTGGAGCTGTTTCTGTTGATGGCCAAGCACCCCGAAATTGAAGGGGTTCGCGCCGATACCATCCGACTGATTCGTGATCATCGCCACCAGATTGACGACCACTACCGGGAAGACCCGCGCCACCAGCGGCTGTTTATGGCCATTATGCGCGCCCCTGGCAACGTACCGCGCCAGCTTCGCCGCATGAACCGCTACGGCATTTTGGGCAAGTACCTGCCCGAATTTGGCCGCGCCGTGGGGTTGATGCAGCACGACCTGTTTCATATCTATACCGTCGATGCCCACACTTTGCGGCTGCTCAAGTTTCTGCACGGCTTCCGTAAGCCGGAAGCGAAAGGCGACTTCCCCGTGGCGGCAGCGCTGATGCAGCAGCTTCCCAAGCTGGATCTACTGTGGATTGCCGGGCTATTTCACGATATCGGCAAGGGCCGTGGCGGCGACCACTCGGAAATTGGTGCCCGGGACGTTGAACAGTTCTGCCAGCGGCATCACGTCTCGCCTCACGATACGAACTTGGTCAGCTGGCTGGTGGAGCACCACCTGCTGATGTCGATGACCGCGCAAAAGCGCGATATTAGCGACCCCGATGTGATTCGCGATTTTGCCCTGGTGGTGCGTAATGAAACCCGCCTGGATTACCTGTATGTGCTCACCGTTGCCGATATCAACGCGACCAATCCAACGCTGTGGAACGGCTGGCGGGCGACACTGCTACGCCAGCTGCATGCTGAGACCAAGCGTGCTCTGCGCCGCGGCCTAAACAACCCACCTGACAGAGATGACTGGGTACGCGAAACGCGCACCGAGGCGCGCTCGCTACTGCAAACTATTGGCGTTAACCGGGCACAAATCGACCAGCTTTGGGAATCCCTCGGGGAGGACTACTTTCTCCAGTATGCGCCTAGCGAAATTGTCTGGCAGACCCAAGGCATCCTGAACCACAACCAGTCGCCGCTGCCGCTGGTGTTGATCAGCGCGCCCACCGCCGACATGGCCGAAGGCGGCACCAAGGTGTTTATCCATACCCGTTCGGTGGATGATCTGTTCGCCGCCACTGCCGCCGCCATGGAGCAGCTGGGGCTATCGATCCACGACGCACGCATCGCCACTTCCCACAACGACTGGACGCTGAACACTTTTATTGTGCTCGACAGCCATGGCCAACCGATTCGCGACCCTGCGCACATCGAAGAAATGCGCCAACACTTAGTTGAAGAGCTTGATGACCCCGATGACTATCCAGATATCGTCACGCGCCACACGCCGCGCCAGCTCAAGCATTTCAAGGTACCCACGGAAGTACTGATTGAGCAGGACCCGGCCAATGAGCGCACCATGCTGGAACTAACGGCCCCCGACCGCCCCGGCCTGCTGGCTCGCGTGGGTCGAATCTTTATGGAGCAGGATATTTCCCTTTCAGCGGCAAAAATTGCCACTCTCGGCGAGCGGGTGGAAGACGTCTTCTTCATTACCACCAAGGCTGGCGAACCGCTGACCGACCCTGAACGACAACAGCAGCTACGCGAGCGGCTGATTGAAGTGTTAGGGGTTTGACAAATTACACTCTAACTTTCTCAACTATTGCTGGCATAAGGCAGAAGCGCTATTTTTAATGGCAAATAACTGTCTAAAAATACAGCATTCAGTAAAAAATGAAGCTCTCAGGCGTAACCACTGTAGGAACAAAGATGACCGCACCGACCCCAGCTTTCGATGAACTACGCCGCTTTCTTAAGGACATGTTTCAGTTCGAAGCCCATGATCTAGATTTCGGCATCTACCGTATCACCCGCCTGAAACGTCAATTCATCCAGACTTTTATCGATGGCAAAGCGGATAGCAGCCTGCAAAGCATTGTCAGTAATGCCTTAAATAGCGTACATAACAGCCAGAGCGAAACTGCTAGTAATTGGTTAGCGGCCTTCGCCGCTCAATTCGGCGATATGGGTCGTCCACTTTGGCAAGCTGTTACGGAAAACCCAGAGGATGAAACCGCACAGGCTCGATTCAGAAGCTTATTCGCCATGCCGGTACTCAGTGATGAGCAACGCGAGCAGGCAGAAGCCCAGCTAACGACCTTCCTTGAAACTCGGCAACTGACATCCGAGCAGTTGGAAACCAAAGTCTATAACCATCTGCTCAACTTCTTCGAGCTGTACTACCAGAATGGCGATTTCGGCTACAATACCCGCGCCACCAGCGCATTCAAAGTACCCTACGAAGCCGACTACGATGGCACCGATACGCTGTTCCATTGGAAGCACAAAGATAGTTACTACATTAAAACTGGCAACGGCTTTCACAGCGTACGTTGCCAGATCGCTGGCGAGTGGGTGGAATTCCGTCTAGTCAGTGGCGGCGATGAAGACGTAGAAACCAGCGAGCGTAATAACAACAAAGACGGCGACAGCAAGCACTATCAATTGAAGGATATTCAACCCATTGTCGAGCAGGATGCCGAAGGCAATGAAAAGACTGTCTGGCAAGTGCGCTTCACCCTGGCAGCCAGGTCCACTCCTAAAATCGAGCTATACACTTACCTGTGGCAAGAAGTTTTTCAAAAAGAAGATGATCTGACGCCGTACCTCTATAAAAAACCCGACAAAAGTGACCCTAAGCTTGGAAAACCGTTATTTAATGATCTGACCAGCGACTTTGACAAGAGCGACGGAGGCCAAATCAAGGGTATTGGTCAACTGCGTCTCAAGTTTGAAAAATATCTGGAAGAGTTGGCTAAGCGCAACGAATTCGCCGATCTTGGCGGTAATGTTGACGAACGAAGAAAGGAACTTGAACAAGATTGGATTGCCACTTCTTTATGGGAAATCGACCGCAATCTCAATAAGTTCTACGTTGGTAATGACGCCGATTACTTTATCCATAAGAACTTGCAAGAATTTCTAACTGGCGAGAAAAGCCGCTTCATCAAGCAGGTGATCTTCTCAGATCTTGATGCCCTACTGCATGCTGGCGAGGATAATAGTACTGCTCTGATCGCTCGTGCGTTTAACCAAGTCGCTGACACTTTGATTGGTTTTCTCGCAGCCATTGAGAATTTCCAGAAAGGCCTATTCGAGTTAAAAAAGAAAATTGTTGATACGCATTACCTGGTATCCGTAGGCAAGATTCCCTCGCACTTTCATAAGCGAGTTTTCGCTAACATGGCACAGCGCGACGAATGGCGCGATATTTTCAAAGTAAATATTAGTAACGCATCAGAGCTGATAGAACACCCTACGCTAGTAGTAGATACCAGCCTTTTCCGTGCAAGTGACCCCAACTTTCAGGATGATTTGATCAGTCTGCCCGAATTCGACAATCTTGATGAACAGACCGACGGCCTACTTATCGCCTCAGAAAATTGGCAGGCACTGAATTTACTGCAGGAGAAATTCCGCGAGCAAATCAAGTGCATCTATATCGACCCTCCCTACAATACCGGTGGTGATGGTTTTCTGTACAAAGACAGCTTTCGGCATTCGAGTTGGGCTAGCATGATCCACGATCGTCTCATGCTGGCGCATTCATTTTTGAGCAAACATGGAGTGCTGTTCGCTAGCATTGATGAAAAGGAACGCACCCAGCTTGAAAACCAACTACGCCAGACTTTCGGCGCGAGCAATCGAGTAGAAGAAATAATCTGGGCGCAAAATTCAAATAAAAACAAGTCTCCAACCTATTCAACAAACCATGAGTATGTGGAGGTATTCGCTAAAGACCTGGAAACAGTCAAGGCTGAACCGACCATGTTTCGCGAACCTAAGCCCGGCTATGCCGAGATGATGGAACTAGTGGAACAATTGAACTCTCAGTACCTAAGTAGCAATGAGTTTGAAGCGGAAATTATTAAGCTATACGCCAACCATCGCGAAGCGCTCAAAGCCGAGCTGGAGACACAAGGTATTGAGTTCGACAAGAACCTTGATCCCTGGAAGGGTTTATACAACTATAAAAATGCTGAGTACCGGGATGTGAATGGTTATTATGTTGAAGAACACCTCGCCCAAGAACAAGAGGCGCTGATATGGATTTGGCGTGAAAGTGATGCCTCAATGCCCCAGGTGAAGCAAGATTCACAAAAGGCTATTTTTCGAGATCCGAGTGACCCTGCATTTCGATTCTACAAACCGATTCATCCTGTTACAAAAAAGCCGTGTCCACATCCAAAGCGTGGCTGGGCGTGGCCATTTGAAAGAATGGAAGGCCAGACATCCTGTTTTGTAGAGCTTGATGCTGATAAGCGTATTGTTTGGGGAAAAGATGAAAAAAAGGTTCCTCAAGTTAAGCGCTACCTGCATGAGGCAGAATCAAATGTTGCCAAATCGGTTGTTACCGATTATTCCGACGGCGAAAAGGATCTGACTGCTACCACAGGTAAAACCAGAACGTTTGCTAGCCCAAAACCCGTAAATTTAATTGAACGCTTCACCCAGCAAACCACTAGCTCGGGTGAATGGGTGATGGATTTTTTTGCTGGTTCTGGCACTACAGGTCACGCAGTTATACGCAGCGATGAGCAGCGACGCTTCCTACTCACCGAAATGGGTGGCTACTTCGACTCAATTCTCAAGCCGCGCATCAAACGCGTGCTTTACTCAACCCAGTGGAAAGACGGGGCACCAATTAATCGTGGCCTTCATAAACGCTTAGTAAAAGTGCAGAGTATTGAGCAGTACGAAGACCTGTTAGATAACCTGACCTTGGATGATGGCGGTCAGTTACGTACTCACTGGGACGAAGTTGAACTGCCCAAGCAAGTGCCGGTCAGCTACTTGTTTCGCCCTGAGCAAAGCAGCCCGACCAGCTCACTGGATATTTCACGACCGTTTAGCCAAACGCTACGCGTCGGCAAGGCCCGTGAAGAAAAAACCATCGACCTAATGGAGACGTGGTGCTATCTGCAAGGCTATTGGGTCAAATCACGCCGCACATATCGCCCAGATACTCATCCAGACATCGGCCGCCCCTATCTAGTCGTTGAAACCATTCACGATACATTGGTAGTTTTCCGCGATATCAACCCGGCGGAAGACGACACCGACAGCCTTCATACTATTCTTGCCCACTATACCGACGAGCAGGGCGTCAGCCGTGTCCAGCGCTTGGAACTGAATTTCGACGCTGACCTACGCCAACTGACATTCGAAACCTACCTGATTCAGGCCAGCGATTTCCTGCGGGGCGCACAATGGAGCTAAAACTCTACAACCGACTCAAACGCGAACTGCTGGGCGAATTTTCCACACGCGCTGAAGGGCACGACCGTGACTACCAAAAACAGGTAGAAAGCTTTGCTTCTCGTCAAAGCAGTGGCCTGCCCAAACCAATAGGACGCAAGATACAGAAGTGGTTGAGTGACTATAACCAACTGCTTTCACGGCCTTTCACGTTGCGTTACTACCAAACTTTGGCGCTCTACTTTACCGAATACGTGCTTGAACAAAAGCGCGCTGGCAAGGGGTTTGCCGAACAGAAAGCCCTGGCGTACTGGATGGCCACTGGCAGCGGTAAGACGCTGCTGATGCACCTAAATATTCTGCAATACATCGAGCACATTGGCGGTACAGCAGCTTTTGATGAACTGCAAATTATTCTAACCACGCCGGGCGCTAACCTGATTGAACAGCACGAGCGCGAACTGGGCGAAGTAGTTCGTCAGTTGAACCGCCTCTACAACAACCGAATCAAGCTAACGGTTGCCACCACCAGCGCGCTACTCAATAAAGAGCCCGGCTTCTTCAACATGCCAGACAGCACCCGGCTTTTTCGGCTAGTACTGGTGGATGAAGGTCACATAGGCTTGGCCAGCGGAGGCAAGGAAGTAGGCGCTTTCAAGCAACTGCGCCAAAACCTACTTAAACCGGACAATGCTTTTTTGTTTGAGTATTCGGCAACCTATCACGGTATATCCGAAACTCATGTCCGCGACTACGAAGAACAGATCGTCTACGACTACAACTACTATCGTTTCTTCAAGGATGGCTATGGCAAAGACTACTCACTACAGAGTCTAGCTGATGATCGCTTCGCCGATACTGGCAAGGGCGATACCGCCTTTTTCACCGCCACTTTCGACACACTGCATGAAAAACTCACTGCACATGAACAGCTAACCATCAGCCAAGCGCATGGTACTGGAGAGCTGCCCTTCACCGGGCACTTCCCCGACAAGCCTCTGCTAGCTTACATGGGCAATACGGTAGAAGATCCCAAGAAAGAGGGCAGCGCAAAGGATGAGGTTTCCGACATTCGCCGCTTCGTGGTCTGGCTCGCCCACCTTGATAATGCTAGCCGTGCGGCTTATTCCCCCATATTCAACGGTCAGCACAACGGCAAGCTGACCCTGACCCGATCTCCCGGCGTAGCCGATGAAATCTGGCTTTCCTGGGGCGATGCGCAGTATTGGGGACTGATCAACGTCGGCAATGGTGACAAGTTCTTTAAAGAGTGTGAAGCACACCCACAGCTCCGTGACACCAATGGTGAACCACTGGTAATACTGAGCAAGGCCCCCATTGTCAATGCGCGCTATCACTTCGACGCTATTGATGACGTAGGATCTCCGATCAATGTTTTGGTGGGCAGTCGCAAGTTCGCCGAAGGCTGGAACTGCTTCCGAGTGTCGATTATCGGTCTGATCAACCTCGGTTCGAGCAAGGGCAACAAGATCATTCAGATTTTCGGAAGAGGCGTACGCCTGAAAGGCTTACGAGGGGACGGCAAGCGTCAACATCTAGTTCATAGCGATGATTATGCAGCGCTCGTAGATAGTGACACGTCGGATAGCCAACTTCGTCGCTTAGAAACTTTAAACGTTTTTAGCCTTAACAAATCATGGTTGGCTGTTTTTCTCGGCGCGCTAGAGAAGGATTTACCTATAATCGCAGGGCCTTATAGCCTGGAGGTCAATCCCGCTATTGTTAAGGTGGGCACACACAAGCAGAAGCGGGCAGCACTGGCCTTCACCGATTATCAACACAAGTTACACACATTTAAGGTGGGACGCTCCGAATTCGACTCCCCCCTACGCATCACGTTGGATGATGAAACTCATGAGTGGTGTTGGCATTATTTTCAGCGTAACAATGTTCAGCGCAACGTTGAGCTCAGTGGTCGATTGGCTAACCCCGGTTTTAGCCTCGATTATCGTACGGATCGTACTCAGAAAGGCCATAACCTTGTGCATGAACTACGTGACTGCCTCAAAAGCCAGACAGCATTCGTTGACAGCGATTGGCTGCAAACCCGTCTGCTAACCTGGGGCCACCAACAACGTGTGCAACTTTACGTAGACCAAAGTGCTTCCATACAACCTCTCAGCGTGGAAGCTCTGCTCAAACCAACTAAAGAAATTCTTTATGACCAGCCATTGAGTGAGCGCAAATGGCCGGTTATCGAGCGCCTGCTGGAAGAAGTACAACGCGACTTGCTGGAAAAGATTTTTCATAAGGTACGCTACGACATCGACAAACGGCAGTATCGTTTTGAGACCGTACGTCAGAACGCGCCGAGTGCGCGCGGCGACTTTATCGACCGCTACAGCCTGACCTATGAATTTGCTGAACTAGAACAGAAAATCGCCTTCGAGAATGATGCCACACTGAACCAACAGATTCAGCTCGACCTTGAAGAGGCTCGTGGTGATTATCATATCTACGAACATTTACTAGGCGAAGCCACCGATACGTTACTCAAAAAGCATAAACTCAAGCGTATCGGCATATCACCTGACAGCCTGAATCCGGGGGAACGTAAATTCCTTCACGATATTTTGGAATTTATTGACGATAATTACCCGCGCGATCATCGTGAGTTCTATCTGATGCGCAATGTAGAGTCGTTGCGATCCATTGGCATCTACTTAGAAGGCGAAACCCGCGTTTTCTATCCCGACTTTGTGCTCTGGATTGTGGATGAAAAAGCCAACAAAACCACGCTTGCCCTGTTCGACCCTAAGGGTCAGACCGGCATTGTCAAGGAAGATGACCTTGGCTTGAAAAGTGCAGACAGCATGAACGACAAGGTACGCATTGCCACCAACGGCCACTTGAACGAATTGGCTAAGGATCTACAGAGCCAAACAGGTCGTATCTGGTCAGTGCATTCCTTTATCCTGTTACGAGATACATCGCCACTGGGACGTTGGAGGGGTTCCTCACCAACAAACTCAGACATGGAGCGAGCTGAAGCGATGATTCAGCGCGGTGTGTTACGTCTTGATTGGCATGATAAAAATGAGTCCGGTCAGTCCTCTACTAAGCTCCGTGACGGCGATTCCTATTTAAGCCGAATTTTCGCTCAGCTTCTTTCATAAATTAAAAGCAGCGGGCAATGTTTATTAGCTAGCACTGCCTGCTGTTACGTCTCTTGCTGCCTGCAAAGATAACAAGTTTGAGCCTGAACCGGGGCTTGCCTATAATCGTCGCCCTACGCCAGCCAGCCACTAACGGACACATCATGAACGCCGACCTCGACGCCCTGCATCCCTACCCGTTTGAAAAGCTGGCGGCGCTAAAGGCGACGCTCACCCCGCCCACCGAGCTCGCCCATATACCGCTGACCATTGGCGAACCACAGCACGCGCCCTACCCAGCAGCGCTTGATGCCCTAGTAGCGCACCAATTGGAAATGGCCCGCTACCCGGCCACCAACGGCCTGCCAGCGCTTCGTGAAGCCATCGCTAACTGGGCAACGCAGCGCTTTCAGCTACGCAACCTCGACAGCGAACAGCATGTCGTTCCGGTCAACGGCACTCGGGAAGCGATTTTTGCCTTTGTGCAAGCAGCCCTGGATCGCACACGCCCGGCGAAAGTCGCGGTACCCAATCCGTTTTATCAGATTTACGAAGGCGCGACGCTCTTGGCAGGCGGTGAACCGCTCTATCTAGACTGCACCGCTGAGAACAAATTTCGACCTGACGTTAACGCTGTGTCCGCCGAGACATGGCGTGAAGTGCAGATCGTATTTATCTGCTCACCGGGCAACCCCACCGGGGCCGTCACGCCCATTGAGGAGTTCAAGCAACTCATTGCTCTGGCCGATGAGCATGACTTCATCATCGCGTCAGACGAGTGCTATTCGGAGCTGTACCTGGACGAGACCGCCCCACCGCCCGGCCTATTACAAGCCTGCGCCGAACTGGGCCGTGACGATTATCGGCGTTGCGTGGTATTTCACTCGCTCTCTAAACGCTCTAACTTGCCCGGCCTGCGCTCGGGTTTTGTGGCGGGCGACGCAGCCCTGCTAACCCCCTTCAAGCGCTACCGCACCTACCACGGTTGCGCCATGTCGCTGCCCATCCAGCACGCGTCTATCGCTGCCTGGCAGGATGAGCAGCACGTGCGCGCTAACCGCGACGCCTACCGGGAGAAATTTAGCGCGGTGACCGATGTGCTTTCGCCTGTCATGAGCTTCCCAGCGCCTCAAGCCAGTTTCTATCTCTGGCCTGCAGTACCGGGCGGCGATGATATTGCTTTCACCCAGCGCCTGTTTGCCGAGCAGCATGTAAGCGTATTACCCGGCAGCTTAATGGGGCGCACGGGGGCAAACGGCATTAACCCTGGCGCAGGGCGTGTGCGATTAGCGCTGGTGGCCGAATTGGCGCCTACGCTGGAAGCGGCACAGCGTATTCGTCATCTTATTGAGTGCGGTTAACCGCGATAACGCTTTGCTTCATGGAGGCTGTATGCTGACGCTCTATATTATTAATACCTGCGACACCTGCCGTAAGGCGCGAAAAGCCTTGGAAGGCAAAGGTATTGCGTTCAAGACCTACGACCTGCGCAAAGATGGCCTTTCGGCGGGTCTGCTTAAGCACATTTTAGAACGTGTACCGCTTGTCGATGCCGTCAACAAGCGTAGCAAAACCTGGCGCGACCTCCCTCAAGAAGAGAAAGACGCCTTTGATACGTCTGCCCGCCAGATACTGGTGAAACATCCCACGCTACTGAAGCGACCGCTACTAGAAGTAGACGACTCAACCATTCTGGTTGGCTACCGCGACGGCGATTACGACAAGCTGAGCAGTTAGTCGCTAGCCGCACTCATTCTTCATTCTCTACTACTCATTACTAAAGGACACTCTCTTATGCTGAGCTTTGCGCTTGGAATTGGCACCCAAAATACTCAAGGTGATTGGCTGGAAATTTACTACCCGGCACCGCTGTTCAACCCCGATGCGAGCTTAGTAGCCGCTGCTCAGCAAGCGCTGGATGCGCCGCAAGGCAACGCGGCGATTAGCTTTTTGCCTGAAGACTGCACACGCCTGGCAAAAGCCTTAGAGGCCGCTGGCCACGCCGCCCAGGCAGAGCTTGCTGAAGCGCTTTCCGCTAGCCAGCGCCCGCTGGTGGCTATGTTTCTGGACACCGACCAACCACCACAAACCGCCCCTGAGGTGTATCTCAAACTGCATTTGCTTTCCCACCGTTTAGTGAAGCCCCACGGGCTGGATCTGACTGGCATGTTTGGTCTGTTGCGCAATATTGCCTGGACCAATGAAGGCGCGATCGATATTGAAGAGCTGCCTGCACGCCGCTTAAAGGCGCGCATGGCGGGACGCGCACTCTCCGTGGACTGCGTCGACAAATTCCCCAAAATGACCGACTACGTGGTGCCTACCGGTATCCGCATCGGCGACACTGCCCGCGTGCGCCTGGGCGCTTACTTGGGCGAAGGCACTACCGTGATGCACGAAGGCTTCGTCAACTTCAATGCAGGCGCCGAAGGCCCGGGTATGATCGAAGGCCGCATTTCGGCGGGTGTGATGGTCGGCAAAGGTTCAGACCTCGGCGGCGGCTGCTCGACCATGGGCACCCTCTCCGGCGGCGGCAATATCGTTATTAAAGTAGGCGAAGGCTGCTTAATCGGCGCCAACGCTGGCATCGGCATTCCCCTGGGTGACCGCTGCACGGTGGAAGCGGGGCTTTATATCACCGCTGGCTCCAAAGTGACGCTGCTTGATGACCAGGGCCAGGAAGTAAAAACCGTTTCTGCCCGCGAGCTGGCAAGCCAGGACGATCAGCTGTGGCGCCGCAACTCGCAGAATGGCCGCATTGAGTGCCTGACCAACAAAAGTGCCATCGCCCTGAACGAGGCGTTGCATGCCCACAACTGAGCCTGAAGCGCTGTCGCCGACGCTGCAACTTGCCTTTGAGCTGCTCAGCCGAGCCTCGGTAACGCCGGACGACGAAGGTTGCCAGGAACTCATGATCGAGCGTTTAACAGCGCTCGGTTTCAATGTTGAGCGGCTGCCATTTGGCGATGTAACGAATTTTTGGGCAGTGCGCGGTCATCACGGCCCCGTCGTGGCTTTCGCGGGCCACACCGATGTGGTGCCCAGCGGCCCTTATATCAACTGGCAGCACCCCCCGTTCGAGCCCTGCATCGACGCAGAGGGAATGCTGTGCGGGCGTGGCGCTGCCGATATGAAAGGCAGCCTCGCTTCCATGCTGACCGCCGTTGAACGCTTTGTCGCGAATCATCCAGAGCACGACGGCCGCATTGCCTTTCTGATCACTTCCGATGAAGAGGGTCCGGCGGTCGACGGCACTCGCGCGGTGGTTGAACATCTGCGCGAGCGCAATGAGCGCCTCGATTACTGCATTGTCGGCGAGCCTTCGTCCACCGATCGACTGGGCGATGTGATCAAAAACGGACGTCGCGGATCGCTCGGCGCCACGCTACACATCAAGGGCGTGCAAGGCCACGTGGCTTATCCGCATTTAGCGCGTAACCCTATCCATCAAGCGATGCCAGCACTCGACGCGCTGGTCAATGAGCATTGGGACGCGGGCAACGATTTCTTCCCGGCCACCAGCTTTCAGATTTCTAACCTGCGCGCAGGCACCGGTGCCACTAATGTGATTCCTGGCGATGTCGAAGTGGTGTTTAATTTTCGCTTCTCGACCGAAGTGACCCAGGAAGAGCTCAAAGCGCGCACGGAAACCATTCTCGCTCAGCATGGCCTGGAGTATCAGATAGACTGGACGCTTAACGGCGTGCCTTTCTTGACCGCTGAAGGCGAGCTTGTCGACGCCGCCATCAAAGGCGTTGAAGCGGTAACTGGCGAGCGCCCAGCGCTTTCTACCAGTGGCGGCACTTCGGATGGCCGCTTCATTGCCACCCTGGGTGCTCAGGTGGTCGAGCTAGGTCCGCTGAACGACACCATCCACAAGGTCAATGAGCGCGTTCGCGCTAGCGACCTCGACGACTTAAGCCGGATTTACGAAGCGACACTGCAGGCGTTGCTCATCTCCGGCGAGGTAAACGTATGATGGAGCGTTACCCCGATATAGAAATCTACCTGGCTAGCGTCTCGCTGGAGGCACTCAATGAGTGGCTAAAAAGCACGCTAATCGCACCGCCGCTCAGCCCGGTAGGCAAAGGCAAATGGCAAACCCGAGGTCAGTATGAGGGCGACTGCGTACCGGTATTATTAGTAGACAAAGCCGCCGATGGCTTTGCCAGCCTATGGTTTGATAGCAACCACACCCCTTGGATGACTGACCAAGAGTGCGCCCAACAAGCCGCAGAGGCGCTTCAGACCGAGGTGCGATGCTCATTGGGCGGTTGGAACCCCGGCGATGATCCTGACCGCTTCTGGCAAGTGATGCCCGGCGGCAAAGAGGGAGCCATCGAGTGGCCCGATTCAGGCCGATAATAGGCCCTATAAACGTAAACGACCCCGCCGAAGCGGGGTCGTTTACTATCCTACGATCAATTTAGCTAGTCGTTAAACTTACTCAATAATACTCACATCGTCGGCCTGCAAACCACGCTCATTTTTAATCACGTGATAACGCACAATTTGGCCTTCAGCTAACATACGCGGGCCACGGCCGCGAATGGCGCGAAAGTGTACAAAGACATCTTCACCATTATCGCGGGTAATAAAACCATAGCCTTTGTTAGTATTGAACCACTTCACTTCCCCCTCTTCACGGCCATCATTGGGGTCGATGATGTCTTCTTCCTCATCATCGTCCAAGGGAGCAGCCGCTTGAGGCTGGCGCGATGCAGGCTTAGGACGCGCTACCACATCAGACGCCACCACTACTGAGGGCGCAAAAGCAGCAGACGCTAATGTGCCAATACACAGAACAATAAAACACCCGATAGCAACAGCAATATAGACACCGCTACTGTCTGCCAACACCTCCATTAATTGCTCGGCGAGGGCACTATTGGTTAAACGAACAATCCCCGCCAACAGAAGTGGCGTGGGGGCGGCAAGTAATACACTGATTAAGAAACAGCGAAACACAACTTTTGGGTTCATAGAAAATAAAAGCTCTCTTGTTGTATGGGTAACAGACGAAGGACAATACCCGCACTATCAGGCCCATTCCCAATAGCACTGGCATACTACTACATAAGGTTGCAATGTTATCATGACCCACGAATTATCGCCTGCTGAGCTAACCCAGCTTGTGGAATCTTTAGAAAGCCGCTTAGCGCATCAAGAACACTGGCTGGACACGCTGGACCAAGCGGTGATTCAGCAGGAGCGCCGCCTGGAAAAACTGGAGCAGTTGAGTGGGCTGATGCGCGAACGCCTGCGCGAGCAGCATCAAGCACTTCAAGCAAGCGAACCCCAGGGCGGCCAACGCCCCGAGGATGAACTTCCGCCACACTATTAAGCCAATGGTAGCGCCAACGACTGCGTATTTATTAGCCTCCAACAACACTCGCGGGATTACTACTTTCCAGCCCAAAGGCGTCTGCCACGGCTTGATAAGTAACTTGACCAGCATGCACATTAAGACCGGGCAGGAAGTGCGGGTCGTCACGTAGCGCCTGCTGCCAGCCTTTATCCGCCAGGGCAAGCACGAAGGGCAGCGTGGCGTTAGTCAGCCCCTGGGTAGAGGTACGGGCCACGGCGCCGGGCATATTGGCGACACAGTAGTGAACAATGCCATCAACGATATAGGTCGGTTCGGCATGGGTAGTGGGCTTACTGGTTTCAAAGCAGCCGCCCTGATCAATCGCCACATCGACCAGTACACTGCCGGGCTTCATATCGGCTAGCATGCGGCGAGTGATCAACTTAGGCGCAGCGGCGCCGGGCACCAGCACCGCGCCAATAATCATATCCGACTCACGGGTGGCCGTTTCAAGTGCATCGGCGGTGGAATAAACCGTTTTGATGCGTCCCTGATAGCGGTCATCCAGCACTTCCAGCCGCGCCAGAGATTTATCCAGAATGGTGACTTCTGCGCCTAACCCCAATGCCATGCGAGCAGCGTTTTCGCCGACGACGCCACCACCGATGACCGTCACTTTCCCCGGCGCCACACCGGGCACACCGGGCAGCAGCACGCCTGCACCGCCCTGGGCTTTTTCCAGGCTATGGGCACCGGCTTGAACGGCCATTCGCCCCGCTACGGTGCTCATCGGCGCGAGTAGTGGCAAGCCGCCACGGGCATCGGTAATCGTCTCATAGGCGATGCAGGTGGCGCCGCTTTTCATCAACCCACGGGTAAGGGGCTCTTCGGCGGCCAGATGAAGATAGGTGAACAGGGTATGCTGCGGAGTGAGCCGCGCCACCTCGTCAGGCTGGGGCTCTTTCACCTTGAGGATTAGCTCGGCATTGCACCACAGTGTGTCCACATCGGCTTCGATCTGAGCACCGGCGGCCTGGTAATCGGCATCGGTAAAGCCAGCGCCTTCACCGGCACTAGCTTGAACGCTGACCTGGTGGCCACGACCGGCTAACTCACGCGCACCAGTGGGCGTCAACGCGACACGATACTCGTGATTTTTAATCTCTTTGGGGACGGCGATTTTCATTGGTTTTTTCCCTGTGCTTTTAAAGGTCAGTCGTCTTGTTAAGCAAATTACAGCACAGCTAACGTTGACCACCACCCCAGCAAAGAAAAACAAAAAAAACGCCGGTTAAGGCGTTTTTTAGGAGAAAAATCTAACGATTGCCGGTTCTGCACGAAAAATTCCACTCTACTTTAAATTACTCAACGATAACGGCGCCGCCATAAATGCGACGATATTCCTCGGGCAAACGTTTGGGCCGCCCCGTTGAGAGCGCCACGCAGGCAAAGCGCGTGCGGGCATAAAGCAGTGTTTTGGAATCGCTGGTGCGCGCTAGTTGAAAACGCCGCGTCAGACTCAAACGTTCATCGCAATCGATAATCCAGGTCGCCAACTGTAGCTCATCGCCTGCAAAAGCAGGCGCGAGGTAATCCAGTTCATGACGATGAACCACCATCGCACGGTCAAGCTCCCGGTAACGCGCAAGCGAGAGGCCAAGTGCGACCGAGTGCGCCCAGCTAATCTGCTCAACCCAGCGCAGGTACTCGCTGTTGTTAACGTGCTGATAAGCATCAATTGCCTCATCAGCGACACGGATATCGATCACAAAAGGATCGGGCAGCGCCCACTCCATCCTTGGCTCCTCTTTATCCTGACTCTCGTGTGAATTAGTCGCGGAACACGCGCACTCCCAACGCTTTCAGGTAAGACGTTTCAGGAATGGCTGGGTGTACTGGGTGATCAGGGCCTTGATGGCCTTGGAAAATCACCTGGCCATGGCGATCCTGGTGGCGTACGGCGCCACGCACCACATCCATTAGCCGCTCGGGTGCTAGGTGCATTGAGCAGGAGGCGGACATCAACAGGCCGTCGCGACCCAGCAAGCGCATGGCTTCGCGGTTCAAGCGGGCATAAGCACGTTCGCCGTTAGGGATATCCTTGCGCTTTTTGATGAACGCAGGCGGGTCCAAAATGACTACGTCGAACTCCTCGCCCTCTGCCTTCAATGCTGCTAAGGCTTCAAATGCATCGCCTTCGCTAACAGCCACTTTCTCCTGAACGCCATTGAGCTCAGCGTTACGTGCAACCTGATCTAGCGCTGGACCCGAAGAGTCTAGGCAAATCACCTCTTTCGCGCCGTGAACGGCTGCTTGTACGCCCCAACCGCCCACGTAGCTAAAGACATCCAACACGCGCTTACCGGCCACTTGGCGATTGAGCCATTCGCGATTAACACGGTGATCGAAGAACCAACCGGTTTTCTGGCCATTAAGTACCGGCACGACAAAGCGTGCGCCGTTCTCTTCCAGCACCACTTCGTCAGGCAACGTGCCCTTGATAACGTCAACGTGGGCCTCGAGACCTTCCTGACGACGACCGCCAGTGTCGTTACGGAAAACGATCACTTCAGGCTTGATGACTTTTTCAAGCGCATCAACAATCTCATCAGCCAACGCCTGCATGCCAGCCGTATTGAGCTGCACGACGAGAACATCGCCAAAACGATCAATCACCAAGCCTGGCAGCAAATCGCCTTCACCGTGAATCAAACGGTAATACGGCTGCTCATAAAGACGCTGACGTAGCGCCAGCGCTTGGTTAAAGCGGTGCACAAACAGCGAACGATCCAAGCGCATTTCCGGGTCACGCGACATGACGCGGGCCGCGATTAACGAATGGGGATTAACGTAAGCCACCGCCATGACTTTTCCATTGGAGGCTTCTACCAGGGCGGCTTCGCCTGCCGCAAAGTTTTTCAGCGGCGTCTCTTTGATATCTACTTCATTGGAGTAGATCCAGAGATGGCCCGCTTTCAGGCGGCGGTCAGCATTTTTATTCAGGCGCAGGCGTTGGGTCACAGCAATCTCCAAAAACTTTGTTTTAAAAACCTAGGCAAAGCAAAAATTAGCCAAGGCAAAACGTCAGTAAAACATTAGCACTTATTAGGCAGGCATTAGCGCTGGCAACCGGGGCAAAATACACTGGCTCGCTGGCCTAGCGTAATGCGGCGAAGCTCCGCGCCGCAGCGCAAACAGGGCTGGCCGTGGCGGCCGTAAACATTTAGCCGCTGAGCAAAGTAGCCGGGCTCGCCCTGGCCGCTGACAAAGTCCCTCAGCGTAGTGCCGCCCTGGGTAATCGCCGCCGCCAGCACCTCTTTCACGGCAAGGGCCAAGGCATCATAGCGAGCGCGAGAAACTCTCCCTGCCGCACGGCGCGGATCAATGCCCGCCATAAATAGCGCTTCCGCGGCGTAGATATTCCCGGCACCGACAACCACTTGGTTATCCATCAGAAACGGCTTTACCGCCACGCGCTTGTTACGCGAGAGCGTATAGAGCCATTTGCCGTTAAATGCATCAGATAATGGCTCGGGCCCCAAATGCGCGAGACGCTTATCCTGCGTTTCGTCATCGGCCTGCCAATCCACAAAGCCAAACCGGCGTGGATCGTGATAGCGCAACACATAACCGTTAGCGGTAACCACATCGACATGGTCATGCTTTTTAGGCAAATCCCCCACCTGGGCAATCCGCAGGCTGCCCGACATGCCCAAATGCCATAACAGCGTGGCGCCAGCATCATCTGCAAGCGCACTAATCGGCTGAATTGGAATCTGCAGATATTTTGCCCGCCGCTTCAATACGCCAATGCGTGCGCCCACCAACCGCTCGGCCAAGTCATCCGGCACGGGTACGCGCAGCCGCGGCTGACGCACCAGCACTTCAGTGACTTCCTGACCTTCAATATAAGGCGCAATCCCGCGGCGGGTGGTTTCAACTTCGGGCAGTTCTGGCATATTTGAGCATCGTAACGGCTTGTGATGACAGCCTAATGAAGATGGATTCGCTAGGCATGCTGCGCATAAAAAGCATGCATGCAAAAACCCGGCTTGAGGCCGGGTTTTTGAACAGGCGCTCGCCTGAAGAGAAAGCCGATCATCATCGCTTACGCGATTACTTGATCTTGGCTTCCTTGTAGATAACGTGCTTACGGACAACCGGATCGAATTTCTTGAATTCGAACTTATCCGGGGTATTCCGCTTGTTCTTATCAGTGGTGTAGAAGTGACCTGTACCGGCACTAGACACCAACTTGATTTTATCGCGCATGGTTCAACTCTCCCAATAGGCTTACTTAGATAGCGTCGCCGCGCTTACGAATAGCGACCAAAACTGTGTCGATACCTTTCTTGTCGATGATGCGCATTCCTTTAGTGGAAACGCGCAGCTTGACGAAGCGGTTTTCAGACTCAACCCAAAAACGGTGGGTGTGCAGGTTTGGCAAGAAACGACGACGTGTCTTACGCTGGGAGTGTGAAACGTTATTTCCAGTTACCGGACGCTTGCCGGTAACCTGACATACTTTGGACATTAGAGCCTCCAACTGCTTGGCCAGGATATAAGAACCTGAGTGTTCAAAACTGTCGGGCAAACCGGAGCAGGGAAGGTGTCGGCGCCGTTAACCGCCAAGCTTTATCCAAATCCGTTATTCAACCCAAGTTTAAAGGTGGCACTTTATACCAGAGCACCCGACTAGCAGCAAGCAAAACCCACTAAAAAGGTTAAATAAGCGCCTTTTTGCTCATTTAACTTAGATATTGCTACGCAATGTACTGCGCGTCGATTTTGCTTATAGCCAGCCACGCTCGGCAAAAGAGACCACTTCTCCATCTCCCACCACGAAATGATCCAACACGCGCACTTCAAACAGCGCGAGCGCGTCTTTTAAGCGTTCGGTGATTCGTCGATCAGCATCGCTTGGCTCTGCCACACCCGATGGGTGATTGTGAGCCAGGATAACGGCGCCAGCACTAAGTTCTAAAGCGCGCTTGGCAACTTCGCGGGGGTAAACAGATGCGCTGTCTAGGGTACCGCGAAACAGCGATTCATAGCGAATAATTCGGTGCTGTGTATCCAAAAAAAGCACCGCAAACTCTTCATGGCCTAAATGACGCAGCTGGGAGCTCAGATAGTGGCGCACCAAGGCAGGCGATGTCAGTGCATTGCCACGCGCCAACTGGCTAGCCAAATGGCGCCGCGACAACTCAAGCGTAGCCTGTAGTTGGGCATACTTAGCGGTGCCTAGCCCATGGGCAGCGCAGAAACTTGCTTGATCAGCCTCCAACAGTTGGCGTAAGCCACCAAAGCTTGTGAGCAAATCCCGCGCCAAATCAACCGCTGAGCGCCCCTGCACGCCGACGCGCAAAAAAATCGCCAGTAACTCCGCATCCGAAAGCGCCTGGGCGCCTGCGTTTAATAATTTCTCCCGCGGCCGCTCACCCTCTGGCCAGTGATTGATTCCCATCGCACCTTCCCGCGTTGTCCGCCCTTGGTAATTAACGCAAACCGCGTTCAAACCCAATCACGCAGCCTGCCTCAGTAAACCTAGCTTACCCTTGTTTCTCCCCAATATGCCAAATTGGTGGTGCCAGTGGTATGGTAAGCCTCCTCACGAACGCGGATGTGGATGACTGAACATGGCTTCTGTTGCTGACACAACAAGCACCCCGATAAACGCTTTCACCACTGCCTCAACACTCGCCGGCAAACGGGTGCTACTCGGGGTTAGCGCGGGTATTGCTGCTTACAAGAGCGCATTGCTTGTGCGCCTGCTCAAGCAAGCGGGCTGCGAGGTGCGAGTGGTGATGACCGATGGGGCTCAGGCCTTTATTACGCCGCTCACCCTGCAGGCACTCTCCGGTGAGCCGGTGCGCACCTCCTTACTCGACCCGGAAGCCGAAGCGGGCATGGGCCATATTGAGCTGGCCCGCTGGGCGGATGCGGTGCTGATCGCTCCCGCCACGGCTGACTTAATCGCCCGCTTGGTGCACGGCATGGCTGATGATTTGCTCACCACGCTTTGTCTGGCGTCAGAAGCGCCTAAACTGATTGCCCCAGCCATGAACCAAGCTATGTGGCGCCATCCTGCCACTCAGCGCAATGTGGCGCAGCTGCAGCAAGACGGCTGGCAGCAAATCGGCCCGGACGCGGGTGATCAAGCCTGTGGCGATGTGGGGCCTGGCCGCATGAGTGAGCCTGAAGAGATATTTAGCGCTGTGATGGCACTGTTTGCAGCGCCACCTTCTCCTTATTACGGCTCCTCCGCCAGCACTCCTCATGTAGTAATCACCGCTGGCCCAACTCGCGAGCCGCTGGACCCGGTACGCTATATTTCCAATCACAGTTCGGGAAAAATGGGCTTTGCTTTAGCTGCAGCGGCAGTGGCGCAAGGCGCCAAAGTGACGTTGATCAGCGGGCCCGTTAATTTACCCACCCCGCCGGGCGCTACACGGATTGACGTTGAGTCAGCCGAGCAGATGTCCCGTGAAGCACAGCGGTTAGCGCCCCAAGCGGCGCTATTTATCGGCTGCGCGGCGGTTGCTGACTATCGTGCGGCAGCCCCCGCCGAGCACAAGCTCAAGAAGCAGGACGATAGCGACACTCTCACCCTGACCCTGGTGAAAAATCCTGACATTATCGCCAGCATAGCGGCGCTTCCCGCTGGTCAGCGCCCGCTGGTAGTTGGCTTTGCCGCCGAAACCCAAGAAATAGAGCGCTACGCGCAGGATAAACTGCAGCGCAAAGGGCTGGACATGATCGTGGCTAACGATGTTTCCCAGGCGGGCCTAGGGTTTGGCAGCGACCAGAATGCCGCCTGGTTACTGTGGCGCACCGCGGAAGGCGTTGAAAGCCGGGCGGAAGCACCCCAGCCAAAAACCCAGCTAGCCGCTACGATCATTCATCAGGCGCTCGCCCTGCTATCGACGACAGCACCTGAAACAACCTCTACTAACGCTTCTGGAGAACCGCAATGAGTGCCCGCCCCCGCCTGCAGTGCAAAGTGTTAGATGAGCGCTTGCACGATTATCTCCCCACCTATGCAACGGCAGGCTCTGCCGGCATGGATCTACGGGCACTGCTGGACGCGCCACTGACCTTGGCGCCCGGCGACTGCCAGCTCGTACGCACGGGCATTGCCATCTATATTGAAGACCCCAGCCTTGCGGGCATGATTCTGCCGCGCTCCGGTTTGGGGCATAAGCACGGCATTGTATTGGGCAACTTGGTGGGCTTGATCGACTCCGATTACCAGGGCGAGCTGATGATTTCGGTCTGGAACCGGGGCCAGAGCGACTTTACCCTTGCCCCCTTCGACCGCCTGGCACAATACGTGCTTGTGCCTGTTGTGCAAGCCGAACTCGCTCTTGTGGACGCGTTTGAAGACTCCCTGCGGGGCAGCGGCGGGTTTGGCAGCACCGGCAGTCAGTAGCTATTAGCAATAGCCATTAGTAGTAGCGATTGGCAGGACGTGGTTAAGAAACCTTTGCAAGGCAATTTCTGTTTAGCTGGGAAGCTTATGAACGCACAGACCGTACCCGCTTCGATTTTTCGCGCCTACGATATCCGCGGTATCGTTGACGACACGCTCACCGAAGAGACGGTAGAAATGATCGGACGCGCCGTGGGCTCGGAAGCCGCCGCGCGGGGAGAATCCAGCGTGGTAGTCGCACGCGACGGTCGCCTTTCAGGCGCTCGGCTGCAAGCAGCGCTGATGCGTGGCCTGAATGCTGCAGGACGAGACGTTATTGATATCGGCATGGTCCCCACGCCGGTGTTGTACTTCGCCACCCACATCTTGCCAAACACCCAGTCAGGCGTGATGGTTACCGGCAGCCATAACCCGCCTGACTATAACGGCTTTAAAATCGTGCTGAGCGGCGAAACGCTCTCTGGCGATGCAATTACCGCCCTGTTTGAGCGCATCCAGTCTGGCAACCTGGAGAGCGGCCAAGGCAGCATCACCCAGCAGGATCTTCGCGAAACGTATTTAGCGCGTATTTTAGGTGACGTTAAGATCAACCGACCGATCAAAGCCGTGGTCGACTGCGGCAACGGGGTTGCCGGGGAGCTTGGCCCGCAGCTGCTGACCCGCTTGGGCATTGATACAACTGCGCTGTTCGATGAGATCGATGGCCACTTTCCCAATCACCACCCGGATCCTGGCAAACCTGAAAACATGCAGGATTTGATGCGCAAGGTGCAAGAAACGGGCGCTGATATCGGGCTTGCCTTTGATGGCGATGGCGACCGAGTAGGCGTGGTCACCTCCACCGGCAAGCTGATTTATCCTGACCACCTGCTGATGGTATTTGCCACCGATATGCTCACGCGCCAGCCCGGGGCCAAAGTGATTTTTGACATCAAGTGCACCGGCAATCTAGTCAAAGTGATTAGTGATGCTGGGGGCGAGCCTGAGATGTGGCGAACCGGTCACTCCCTGATCAAAGCGCGCATGAAAGAGACCGGCGCTCAGTTGGGCGGAGAGATGAGCGGACATATTTTTTTCCAAGAGCGCTGGTATGGTTTTGACGATGGCCTTTATGCCGCCGCTAGGCTGGTAGAAATTCTCGCCAACCAGCCTGACGATGCGGATACTTTTTTCGCCACATTTCCCCAAGACGTTGGTACCCCAGAGATTAATATTGCGGTTACCGATGCTAACAAATTTTCTCTAATGGATAAGCTTGCTCGCGAGGGCGACTTCGGCGAAGGTATCAAAACTACGCTGGACGGTATTCGCGTTGATTACCCGGATGGCTGGGGATTATGTCGCGCCTCTAACACCACACCAGCCCTGGTTATGCGCTTTGAAGGCAAGACCCATGCCGCGCTAGCTCGCATTAAAACGGTTTTTAATAACGCGCTACAGCGCGTCGCGCCAGATATTGAGCTGCCCCAGTAATGAGATAGCTCTTCAAATTGCTCTTCACATAGCTCTTCATATAGTTAGGCGCTGAAGGGATCGCGCGCTTAGAAAGTGCGACCCTCACTACTCAATCAGCATAAACGTTAGCAGCATAATAAACGTTCGCAAGGGACAACCTCATGAGTTCAACCAGTCGCGACCCGCAGGTCGTTGTGGAGGTGCTTTCCGAAGCCCTCCCCTACATTCAGCAGTTTTCAGGCAAAACGGTGGTGGTCAAATACGGCGGTAATGCCATGACCGAAAGCACCCTGATTGACTCCTTTGCCCGCGACATCGTGTTAATGAAGGAAGTCGGCATCAACCCGGTAGTGGTGCACGGCGGCGGGCCGCAAATCGGCGACCTACTCAAAAAGCTCAACATCGAGTCACGCTTCGTCAACGGCATGCGCGTCACCGACTCGCAAACCATGGACGTGGTCGAGATGGTGCTGGGCGGTTTGGTTAATAAAAGCATCGTGAATCTGATCAACCAGAGCGGCGGCAAGGCGATCGGTCTGACCGGTAAGGACGGCGCGCAAATTCGTGCCCGCCAACTCAAGGTCGAGCACCAAAGCCCTGAAATGACGGCCCCGGAAATTATCGATATCGGCCACGTGGGCGAAGTGGAGTCGATCTCAACCGAGTTGATTGAGATGCTGGCGGCGCGCGACTTTATCCCGGTGATCGCCCCGATTGGCGTCGACGCTGCGGGCCATAGCTACAACATCAATGCTGACCTGGTAGCGGGCAAGATTGCCGAAGCGCTTAACGCTGAAAAGCTGATGCTGCTCACTAACGTCGCCGGTCTCATGAACGCTGAAGGCGAGGTGCTCACTGGCTTAACCACCGCGCAAGTCGATGCCCTGATCGAAGATGGCACTATCTATGGCGGCATGCTGCCCAAAATTCGCTGCGCGCTGGATGCGGTGAAAGGCGGTGTAAATAGCTCGCACATTATTGATGGCCGTGTCCCCCACGCGGTATTGCTGGAAATTTTCACCAATGCTGGGGTGGGCACCCTAATCACGGACGCGAGCTAACCGCGACGGAGGCACATTATGAGCGAAGATCAAAAACCTCGCCGCCGCGAGCAGATACTCCAAGCACTGGCATTAATGCTTGAAGAAGACAGTGGCAAACGCATTACTACCGCCGCTCTCGCTCGTCAGGTAGGTGTTTCAGAAGCAGCGCTCTACCGCCACTTCCCCAGCAAAGCACGCATGTTTGAGGGGCTGATTGATTTTATTGAAGAGAGTATTTTTGAGCGCATTACGCGTATTTTAGACGACGTACCCGACGCCACCACCCGCTGCGGCACCATCTTGGCGCTGCTACTGGGCTTCGCCGAGAAAAACCCTGGGCTAGCCCGGGTGATGGGGGGCGACGTACTCACCGGCGAAACAGCAAGGCTACGCCAGCGGATAAATCAGCTTTTTGAACGCCTGGAGATGCAGCTCAAACAGGTACTGCGCGAAGCCGAACTGCGTGAAGGTCTGCGCCCTACGATTCCCGCTTCCGCCGCCGCTAATTTACTGGCGGCCCAAGCAGAAGGCCGGATTTCGCAGTACGTACGCAGCGACTTTAAGCGCCTGCCCACCGAACATTGGGAAGATCAATGGTCGCTATTATCTGCGCAATTACTACGCGCCGCGGCACAGCCCGCCTAGATTAAACCGCAGATGAAGGCTACACAAAAAACCGGCACCTTTTGCAAGGGCCGGTTTTTTAATACGACAAATGCTACCCAGCTGACTTAAGCCACCATCGGCTCACCCATTTTCTGGCGCAGCTTTTTCATCGCATTCTTTTCAAGCTGACGAATACGCTCAGCGCTGACCCCATAGACATCGGCCAGATCGTGAAGTGTTTCTTTACTATCGGCTAACCAGCGACGCTGCAGGATATCCCGCGAGCGCTCATCAAGCCCCTCAAGAGCGACCTGCAACCGACGCGTCGAGTCTTCCTCGAAGTTGCTATCTTCCAACTGCGTGGCAGGATCTGATGCTGCGTCATCCAGGAAATGCACCGGCGCCTGATAGGTACTCTCTTCATCATCGCCTGCGGGCGCATCAAAACCGGCATCGTAAGAGGAGAGACGCCCTTCCATATCGCGCACGATCTCAGGCTTGACGTCGAGATCCTTGGCAATGGCGGACACTTCGTCATTGTTCAGCCACGCCAAGCGCTTCTTCGCGCTACGCAGGTTGAAGAACAGCTTACGCTGCGCTTTGGTGGTGGCAATTTTGACGATGCGCCAGTTACGCAGCACAAATTCGTGAATTTCCGCTTTGATCCAATGCACGGCAAAAGAGACCAAGCGAACGCCTTGATTAGGATCGAAGCGTTTGACGGCTTTCATTAAGCCGACATTACCTTCTTGAATTAAATCTGCTTGGGGTAACCCATAGCCAGAATAACTACGCGCAATGTGCACCACAAAGCGCAAATGTGACATCACTAAACGCCGAGCAGCTTCTAGATCACCGTCATCATAAAGACGATAGGCGAGCTCTCGCTCTTCATCGGCGGTTAAAACCGAAATTCCATTGACTGCGCGGATATAGCCGCCCAGATCACCGCCGGGTGAAAGTTGCCCCACCGGTATAAGACTAGTGCTCATGTGCAGGTGGTCTCCCCTGTAACCCATCGTGGTTGACGTAGCACGTTATCAATAACCTATTACCTTAAATTCTGTCTTACAAAGACCTTATCGCGAGAATAAGGTTCACGCGCTATTGAATCGGCCTGCTGAATCATTTTGGGCGAATACTTGAGAGATGGCGAGTTACCGCCAACCAAGCACCCAACCAGCCTAGTAGTGTACTGCAAGATAGCAGAATTGTAGAGCCTGTCACGTCGAGTTGAGGTAATGAGAAGCTGGCACCGTAGCTCGCCGCCAGAGCGGCCACCGGCAGTGACAGCCAGTGGTTCCCCACCCCCAGCAACCCGAGCGCTAACAGCCCGCCACCGATACCGTACCAAGCCCCGCTGTATAGGAATGGGCGTCTGACAAAGGCGTGAGTGGCGCCAATCAGCATCACCACTTCAATCTCGCGGCGGCGACTTTCCACCGACAGGCGAATAGTGTTGCCAACCACCAGCAAAACGCCCAGGCCAAACAGCGCTCCCAGCGCCAGCGCAACGCGCCTTCCCAGCTCAGCCAGGTTCCTCAGTCGCTCCACCCAGGCCAGATCAAGACGCACCTCATCAACCCCGGAAAGGGCTTCAAGCGTAGCGGCCAACTGCTGCATGGCAGCCGGTTCGATGCTTGATGGGTGCACCACGATACTGATGGGCAGCGGGTTGCTCTCCAAACCCGCTAGGGCATTATCCAGCCCCAGCGACTGCTGAAACTCCGCCATGCCCTGTTCAGCGCTGATCAACTGCGTCTCAAGCACGCTCTGCTCAGCGTTGACCGCCTCTTCTATACGTTGTGCCTGGGCATCATCGGTGCTCAATTCCAGATAAACGGTGAGCGTGGCGCTTTCATCAAGCTCGGCATCCAGCAGGCGCGCACTGTCCAGGGTCAACCACAGCGCAGCGGGCAGCACCAGGGCAATGGCGATGGCTAACATCGTCAGCAGATTACCCAAGGGATAACGTACCAAGCGCTGAAAACTATCCCACGCCATACTGCGATGGTGGCGTCCCCAGGCCCGCAGACGGCTGGAAAAGCGCGTTTGCTGGGAACGTGCACCTCGCTGTGAGGATTTATCGGCCGGTGGTTTAGCAGCGGCTTTTCGCGGCGTTTTTAATGCCGCTCCCTGCTGGCGCCTTGGGGTCGCGGAGGACTTCATGCCGCCCCCTCGTCGGCCACCAAACGACCATCGCTTAAACGCAGGATGCGGTGGCGCAACTGGGCAATCAGGGCCAAGTCGTGGCTGGCGATCATTACCGTGGTACCAATTCGGTTAAAATCCTCAAACAGCGCCATAATATCCGCTGACAGCTGTGGATCCAGATTACCCGTAGGCTCATCGGCGAGCAGTAGCGCAGGCTTATTGACCACCGCCCGGGCAATGCCGACGCGCTGCTGCTCGCCGCCCGACAGTTCTATCGGCAACGCCTTTTCACGGTGCAGCAGCCCTACTTTATCTAACGCTGCGCGCACACGGCGGGCGGCCTCACGGGGTTCAACCCCCTGAATCTCCAGTGGCAGCGAGACATTGTGGAAAATACTGCGATCAAATAGCAGTTGGTGATCCTGAAAGACCACGCCAATCTGACGCCGATAGAACGGCACCTGACTGGCATGCAGTTGGGCAATATCATGACCCGCCACGACGACGCGCCCGCGACTAGGCTTCTCAAGACGCATCACTAGGCGTAGTAGCGAGCTTTTCCCCGCACCGGAGTGGCCAGTCAGAAACACCATCTCGCCCCGAGCAACCCGAAAGTTGAGATGCGCCAGGGCTTCGAAACGACCGCCGTAGCGTTTTCCCACATGCTCAAAGGCAATCATGCGCTGGCATCGTCCCCTTGGCGGTCAAACAGCGCGTGGACAAAATCATTAGCCTCGAAGGGGCGCAGATCGTCGATACCCTCCCCTACGCCAATAAAGCGAATGGGTGTTTCCAACTGTTTGGCCAGTGCAAAGATAATGCCGCCTTTGGCGGTGCCATCCAGCTTGGTTAGCGTGATCCCGCTAACTGGCACGGCATCATTAAAGGTGCTGGCCTGGGAAATAGCGTTTTGTCCAGTGCCTGCATCCAACACCAGCATCACCTCATGTGGCGCGGTGTCATCTAGCTTCTGCATCACCCGGTGGACTTTTTTCAGTTCTTCCATCAGGTGGCTTTTGTTATGCAGCCGCCCGGCAGTGTCGGCGATCAGCACATCAACACCTCGCGCAGTGGCGGCCGCTACCGCATCGTAGATTACCGAGGCGCTGTCCGCGCCGGTGTGCTGGGCAATTACTGGCACGCGGTTGCGTTCGCCCCAGACTTTGAGCTGTTCGACAGCCGCAGCACGGAAGGTGTCACCGGCCGCCAACATAACGCTTTTGCCTTCACGCTGAAAACGCTGGGTGAGTTTGCCGATGGTGGTGGTTTTACCCACGCCGTTAACGCCTACCACTAAAATAACAAACGGCCCCTTGCCCGCCTTCTCCAGCACCAGCGGCTTGGCGACCGGCGCCAGCATGGTGGTCAACTCTTCCTGCAAGCCACGGTAAAGCGCCTCAGGGTTATTTAGCTCTTTGCGTGAGACGCGCGCTTCCAGGCGGCCGATAATCTCGGTCGTCGCGTCAATACCGACATCGGCCATTAGCAGCTGCGTTTCCAGATCTTCCAATAGCTCGTCATCAATCTGTTTTTTGCCTAAAAACAGATCGGCGATGCCGTCGGTTAGATTGGCACGGGTTTTCCCCAGGCCTGATTTGATACGTGCAAACCAGCCTTTCTGTTCGCCTTGCTGTTCACTTTTTTCGGCGACTGGCTTTTCCTGTAAAACAGGACGTTGTGCCGTTTCACGAACGGGCTCTGGCTCTGGCTCTGGCTCTGGCTCTGGCTCTGGCTCTGGCTCTGGCTCTGGCTCT